>CAZJKC010000026.1:0-20648 GCA_964546565.1 uncultured Staphylococcaceae bacterium
TTTTTTAATTTTTTCTTTCAACTATTACTAGCGGAATTTACTTTTTCAAATAACGATTTGTCTTTTTTTTATAAAAAATTATTGATTTTATATATGCTAGAGGGTATTATTTTGTATATTTAGTTTTAAGCAAATTAAAACGAAATATTGATTTCTTAAGGAGGTTTATTTATATGAAAAAGAATATTTTTATTGCTTTAGCGTCATTTTTATTAGTTTTAGGAACAGTTAGTTGTAATAATGACGATACGAATAATAATTATAGTTCTATTAACAATGAAAGTAGTATTTCTATAAATGAAGATGGTTCTGTAAACTCATGGCACGCTCTTGAAAATAATTTATCAGCAGCTTTGACATATAAATCAACTTCTTATTCAATTCCTTCTTTTGAAGCAGATAAGTATTATGTGCAAAACAGTACTTATTATGGCACTAATATGTGTATTATTAATTGCTTTGATGGCTTTGAAGGTAGTGTAGCGGAAATAAGTTATTCTCGTAAACTACGTGAAGATGGATACACTATAACCGATTTAAAAGACGAAGAAGAGGAATGTATTTACGGACAAAAGATAGTCGTTGATGATGAAGTGGCTATTGTCATTCAATTCTCATATATTGAAGAAACTAAGCAATTTCAAAAGTATTGCTATTTTACCATTATTACTTATTTATATGTAAATGAAAAGAATCCCACTTATGAAAGTTGGCCATCTAATGAAATAGAGCCATTCTTACTTCACGAAATTCCCGCATATAATGATGCGTCAAGTTATGAGTTATCATTTACAACGACTATTGATAGTATCTCTTGTGTGGATATATATTGCTATGGTGCTCAAGATGATGCGGAGGCAGTATATTATACATTATTAGAGAATGCTGGATATCAAATTAGTAATTATAGTTCGGTATATTTTGCAAATCATGAGCAGAATAAAATCGAAATTATGTTCTATATGTCTTATGATAATGTTTTCTTTATTAGAGCATATAGTACTAAATAATGATTATTCAAAGGAATATACCTTTTAATAATAAAGAAGAAAACATGAAAGGAGATTTTTATGAAAAAGAATTTTAAATTCTTAGGATTGCTATTAGCGTTATCAGGCGTTGTCTTAGCTAGCTGCGGACAAAAGAATGATACTCCTAGTAGTGATTTTAATGAACCTAGCAGTAATCCGACGAGTGATACCGCTAGTTCAAGCACTAGTACCAGTGGAAATTCCACAACACTAGAGAAGGCTTTGGAAGCCGATTATTCCAATATGACTGTTCAATGCGTTCAATCATATGATTTAGGATCAGGAGTAGAAGAGGAGTATTTCGAGGAATTAGAGTATAACGATTATACAATCATTATGCCTGATGAAGGTGATGAAGATAAAACTTATCTTTTCTATCATGATTACCAAAATCAAAGTTATTTATATTTTGAAGGTGATGATACCAAAGATGGAGCTTGGTTAAAAAATGGTCTCTATGATATTGATTTATCACTTCGTAATACCTATTTTGATTGGTCTTATAGTAAGCAATATTTGCATGCAAGTGATGCGGTTTATCAATCAGGAGCATATATTATTTCAGATGATACAGTGATTGCAGAACTTAATCAAACAGTGTTCGCATTTGCGTGGTTTAATAATATCGAATATGTCATGATTTTTGTAACCGATGGTTATATTTCACAAATAACAGGGTTATGTAGTCTTGAAAACGATGATGAATATGTCATTATTAAATTTACTAATATCGGGACTACAACATTTACGGATAGTTTATTACCACCCGCACCAGCAGCTAGCAATATTAAAACATATTATGAATTTTTCGGCATTACACCTGTCGAAGATAAATATATTACGTCATTAGAAGTTTCAGTCGAAGGTAATCCAACTCATGATGATGATTATGATATTATCCTTGAAATTGAAAAAACCGCTAATGTATCGGTATCATATTTACCAGAAGACGCCAACAAGAAAGATATTAAATGGCATTGTAGTGACGAAAGTATCATTAAAATTGATGCCGATTTTACACCAGGATGGCGTATTTTAACTGGTTTAAAAGCTGGCACTGCTGAAGTTTATGCAACTTCTGTCAATGGTAATGGCGAAACGGTTACTTCAAACAAAATTAAAGTTAAAGTTAATCCTTTAGGTGAACAAAATAAAGAAGGATGTGTTTATGACTTCTCATTTATAAATGTCGCTAACGACAATGTCATTGCTCGTAACAATGTAACTGATAATAATGCCCCTTATGAAATTACTGCTAATAAGGCTAAAATTAGAGAAATCACCAATGATGATGGAGCCTTTAGTAAAGACACATCCGTTATTTACTTAGATCCTCTTTCAACTGATTTTTCAAAGCCAACAGGTAGTGAATTATTATTTAATTTTGATGATCAACAAGTTTCATCAATATCGTTATATTATGGATTAATTTTCGATAATCATAAATCTTATTTAAGTAAATTATCGGAAGCTAAGATTATGACATCTAATGATGGCGAAACATGGGATGAAATTGATATTTTAAATGAATTAGTGAATAACATTTCCGCTAATAACAAGAAATTAATGGAGTATTCTTTTGCCCCAGCAAGCATGGTCAAGATTTTCTTTAAAGCTAATTCGGTTGGTAATTCTTTGCATATCGCTTTTGATAATATTGCCTTTATGGCTGATGAAAACTGTCATATGCATGGGGTGGTAGATGTTGTCGCTATTGAGTCAATTGAGATTTCAGCCGCTAAAACATCTTTAAAAATCGGATCAAGTGTTACTTTTGGAGCCCTTATTAATCCAAGTAACGCAACTGATAAAACAGTTACATGGCACTCATCAAATGAAGCAGTTTTAAGTATTGATAATACAGGAAAAGCTACTGCCATTAAAGATGGTACCGCGAAGGTCTATGCTTTAAGTGCTGATGAATTGGTAAAATCTAATGAAATTGAAATAACGGTTTTACCCGCTACTCACATGCCAGAATCTTATGAAGGCGTATATAAAGCAAATGTATTTGTCAATGGTGATGACCATGAATTTACTTTAAATGTTACAAGCGTTGATAACGCTACTATGACGGTTGAGGGTATTTCTTATGAATTCACCGTTGATTCTATTGATGATAATTATTATTTATTGCTCGGAAGTAATGATGAATTTATTCGTATAAAGTATTCTGATTATAGCAAAAAAATGGATGTATTTGCTCAATTTGGTAGTTATTCTTTAGGTAATAATTATACTAATGAAGGTGAATCATTCACTCCTTATGTTGTAGCTACTTCCATTGTTGTTTCTTCAGGTGCTACTAATAATACTTTAGTAGTTGGCCAAAAGACCATGATTAGTGCAAAAGTATTGCCTAGTGATGCTTATTATACTGAATTAACTAGAGAAGTCAGTGATAATTCTATTGCAGATTTCGAAAATGATGAAAGTATATATTTAGTAGCTAAAAGCGCCGGTGAAGTTACTGTTACTTACACTAACGCGGATGGCATAAGTGGAAGCATTACCATTACAGTTTTACCAATTGTTAATGTTACAGCTATTACGATTGATGCTCCAACTTCTATTGAAGTAGGTGAATCACAAGAAATTAAAGCTGTTATTACACCTAATAATTATAATACTAGTAATTTAGAATGGTCTTCTTCTAATACTAAAATTGCCAAAGTATCGAAAAACTCTACTACTGGTAAAGTTACTTTAGAAGGTAAAGCTGTAGGTGAATGCACTATTACATGCAAAGATACTGTTACGGGAATAGAAGGTACATTAACTATAACTGTTACTGCACCATCTGCTAAAATTCCTGCTGCAATGGTCGGAACATGGTATGCTATAGAGCCAGATTATGAGGCAACATTTACTTTTGAATTTGATATTTTAGGAAACTTGAATTGGCAAGAAGATTTAATGGGAAGTGATTATTCATTTACTCTAGAAAGTATATCAGGTAATACTTATACATTTAGTTCTGATGATGGTGAATTTGTATTTTCATTTGATGGTTCTTCATTAACACTTGTTAGTATGAATGAACCTAGTACAATGTTTTATGCCACCGATCTTGAATGCTATCAATAACTAAGTTTTTTTGAAAGTGTATTAATATCATGGGATGACTTTTGTCATCTCATGATTTTTAAAAAGAAGGAGATTTTATGAAAAAGATTCAAGCGATTATTTTTGCTTCGTTATCATTGAGTTTATTAGTAGGATGTAATAATGATAACGATAATGGATATAATACTGATAAAGATGATAAAGAAGAAGTATTTGTTTCTAAATGGAATGATGAGGGCGTAAAGAAAAATATTGAAGAATCAATTAAATTTGATATCCCATATATTGAAGCCAGTTCTTATTATTCATATTGTTCAACGGATGAGTATGATGAGCCCGTATTAAATATTGGATGTAATTTTGACACTGAAGAAGAATTAGATTTGGCAATGGACAATTATTATTCTATTTGTGATGAAGCGGGATACACTATGGCGCGTGAGACTATTCGTCAACCAACAGGATTAGGTAGTTATTATGAAATCGATTGCGGCTATGCCGATTTGGTTATTAATGAAGATTTTGCTATTGAAATACAATTTGTTATTGGAAAAGTTGATAAAGAAGCCAGTAATGATCAATTGTGTATTGTAGCCTTTACTTATGTGCCAGTTGATGAAACGAAATGGCCTACTAATTTATTTGAACATTATTTGGGCTTTGATATTCCTCATTACGAATTTGAAGGTGCAAAATATTCCGCTAGCGTAGAAATAGAACAATATGAATTTCAAAATGGTGATATCGTAAATATCCCTTTAGTGACAGTCACTATTTCGAATGCTAGTAGTACTTCTGAAAATGAATATTATCAAAAACTAGTGGATTTAGAATATACCATTGATGATTCGTCATATGATGAAGGATATGGTTATTATGCATATGATAAAGATAATAACCATTGTATAGAATTTTACTATAGTACATATTATGGATTATTAATTTTTTCTTGGTCTCTTGAATATTTTAATATTTAAGATTAGGAATAGATATGATTGAACTTTATTTAAAAGATGATGAATATCCTTTAGATTATATCGACCATAATCGGTATATTGCTCGAGCCGTTATCATCAATGATGATAAAAAAATCGCTATTCTGCATGTTGTTCGCAACGATATCTTTGGAAATTATGATTATTATGAATTACCAGGTGGTGGCGTTAACAATAATGAAAGTATAGAAGAAGCGGTGATTCGTGAAGCTCATGAAGAAACAGGAGTATCCGCTTTCATCGTTGATAAAATAGGCGTCGTTAATGATTATTATAATTTGATTCATCGTCATAATATTAATTATTATTTCTTGTTGAAAGTAAAACATATTGGTCATATATCATTAGAAGAATATGAAAAAAGTATGATCAAAGAGACGCTTTGGGTAACGATTGATGATGCGATTCGGAAGTTTAAAGAAATGCCATCATCAGGAGTATCTCTTTTAGTCAAAAATCGTGAATTACCGATATTATTAGAAGCAAGAAAAATAATTGAAACACTAAAATAATTAATATTAAAAAAGGTAGGCTTACTTTGATGAGTAAACTTACCTCTTTTTATTATTTGTATTTTTAAGTGTCAAGCAATATATGCCACATCCGATGGTCAAGACCGCAACCGCTAAAGCTAAATAACAATTATATTGTGGATTCATTTCGGGCATTTCGACCGCTAGTAAAGACATCTGTGTTAAGACAATATCAACACTTCCACTGATTAGAGCAATAATTTTTAAAATTGAATGGTAAATATCTCTATTGCGATCTTTTATTAAAAAGATTAGAGATTTTATAAAAAGAAAAAAAGAGATTGTAGCGATTGTGATTGATGGGATTAATCCGTAATTTGCAGCCGATATTCCAAAAATCAACCGCATATTGTATAATCCGTAGAATATGCCGCTTAGAATAATCAAAATGCAGGAAATAATATGCAGTGATTTGTTATATTTTTCTTTATGTTTTATGATACCTAATAAGCACATTAGTTTTGATAAAGCAAGAGCCATTGTAAAGAAAGAAGAGGCAATTAAAAATCGCGAATTCTCATAAATACCTAAAACTAGTTTTATCAAAGACCACCCGATGCTTATAATAAAGGTAATGGAAACATTAATCGTATTCCGTTTATCTTTTTCAAGATTCATATATTTGTGGATAATATTCATTTTTTTATTCCTTGATGGGGTCTAATACATTTTAAAACGATTTGATATATTTCATTGATATCTTCCTGACATCCATTTTCAGCCCACTTCATAATTAAGGCATTAATACCATTTAGATAATAGGACAGCATATAGTGTGCTTCTTCTTCACTTATTCCGAAACGATTAAATATAGGACCTAACATATAGGTAAAAAGAGAGTCATATGTTTTATTAGTCTTAAACAGATTAGGATGACTATTGACTAATTGATAAACGCGTCGGTTTTCTTTTATAAATTCTAAATATGGTAGAAAGTATTGTTCATTGATAAATACTAATTCATCAAGAGATGATATTTTTGGATCAATAGGGGTAATATCATAAGAACTAAACTTTTCCATAAAACGCTTATTAATATTTTCTATAGTTTCAGCAAGAAGATCATCCATCGTTTCATAATGAAGATAGAATGTGGAGCGATTAACACCAGCTTTGTTACAAATGGCTTTGATAGTTATTAATTCATAATCCATTTTGTCTAGAAGAATTATTAGAGCTTCATTCATTAATTGGGCAGTATTGAAGTATTTACTTTGGTTCTTATTCATGAGTTACTGCCTCCTTTATTTTATTCACTAATGGATTTTGCTAATGTGATAATGTCGCTAGCGTATTTTTCCTTACGGCTTTTTAATATTTTATTATAAATAGGATAATTAATGCAAACTCCGGCTATACCAATTAAGCCAACAATAATGCCGATTACTTTGTATATTGGTTCTGAACCTCCGATTTGGCCCATAGCAAGACACATTCCCGTTCCAAAGATTAATGTGAAAACAATACCAAATGTAAGGCCAAAAATTTTAGCTGGTCTTTTAACTTTTTGGTCTAGTTTTTTTAATTGGACCACCTTTGATTCGGTTTTAGGAGCGTATTGCTCGGCGATATGTTCTGCGTAAACTTTGTCTAAATCTTTCATTTTTTTGTTCCTCCTTGTTTACACCTTTATATTATGGGAAGAACAGAAGAAATCAAACAACACAAAACACTTAAAGTGTTGATTTAAAAAAAAGATGATGCTTTGAATCATCATCTCGTTAATTATTAATTTTCGTAAGTTTTAATGACTTTAACAAAAGCGAAGCCTTCTTCTTTTGTGGGTTCAACAATTGTTGTGGCATAAGATTCTAAAACTTCTAGAGGGAAGAATAACTCTCCAGGCATATTATTTCTTTTTTGAATGCGTTCATAACATACTTCCATTGGTGTTGGAAAGTAATACGCTCCGACTTGGAAAGGTGTATCGCCAACATTTTCTTGTAATCTTTCAAAGAAACGGGCTCTAACTTTTGGTGTTGGACTTGTAGCGTCATATATGGCATCTTGTCCTTTTTTAATCGCTTCCGCTAAAAGACGATATACTTCAGGCCATACGAGTGTTTCATCCCAATCAGGATGTGCTTGACGTACTGCGTCACTTGAGATGATCGGATAATTGTGTTCTTTTACTAAGACATTTTTAGCATATGTTGATTTTCCTGAACCGGGAATGCCAACGAGCATGTGTATTGTTACCATATTTAAACCCCTTTACATTTGTACTCTAACGGAAAAACAAAAAGTTTACAATGAGAAAAAACATTTTTATAAATGAAAGTGGTTACATAGTAATAAATGTTGTTTATCATGCCTAAATAAAATAAATAATTTTTCAGCAATTTTTTTACATAATATAGAAGTGTTTTAAGCGATATATCTACAAAAATACAAAATGTTGAGAGCTTTGAACTATATTTATTAATGTTTCTTTGGCTTCTAAAAAAATGAGTATATTAATGTAACCAGTTATTTTTATTTTATTGTACTAAAATGTTTAGAAGCATTATTCATTGAAATTTAAATAAATCACTAAAGTTGCCGTTATTAAAATAGATTAATGTTTCTTTATTAATAATGAATAATGTTCGTTGGTTCAATCTTTTTAGCGTGTAATCAATTGTGCAATTTTTTTAAAAAAAATCAAAAAAGCCCGATTTTATCGGACTTTTGTATGCTCAATGGGGCGATCTATCAGACTCGAACTGACGCATGTCTGGTTCACAGCCAGATGTGTTAACCCCTTCACCAAGATCGCCATGTGCCTTATTATTGTAACGGACTTTATAGCAAATGTAAATACTTTTTTTATTTTTCTTTGTGCATATTATTCTGCTTCTTTTGCCATAATTTTTATTCCTTACGATATTTATTTGACATTAGATGATAATTGACAAAAATATGTAGATTTTATTTGACATATATATGAAACAACACTATATTATTATCTTGTTAACAATTAACAATGTTAACAATTTTAAATGGAGGGCTTTATGAGTGATCAAGAATTAGCAGTAAGATTTCTCGATTCAATACGAAATTTAATGGGCGTTTTTCGCAGTACAATTAACAATGAATGTACGTTTAGTCCATTAGAAATGATGGTTGGTGTCATGCTTAGTGAATATGAAAATGAAGAGCATGAAAATCCTATTACCGCAAGCGAATTAGCGAAAAAGGTTAATATTGTTCCGCCATCATTAACGCGTGTTTTAAATAAAATGGAAAGTATGAGGATAATTCGAAGAAAAGTCCCAAAAGATAATCGGCGCGTTATTTATATTGAATTGACTTCGAAGGGTAAGGAAGAGTTTTTGAAAGCGTCAAATGAGGCTATCGAAATGACATCATATTTGTTTGAAAAAATAGGTATGAATAAAGCCATTGAATTGTTATCAATTGTTAATGATTTAAAGGAAGCTTTTCAAATTATTAAAGAAGAGGGAGGTTATTAAAATGCTTGAATTAAGAAGAATTAAAAAAGATTATATGGCGGGGGATATGAAAGTATCGGCTTTAAAAGATGTTAGTATTTCCTTTCGTAAAAATGAATTTGTCGCCATTTTAGGTCCATCCGGATGTGGAAAAACCACTTTATTAAATATTATTGGTGGATTAGATCATTATACAAGTGGTGATTTAATTATTAATGGTATATCAACGAGTAAATATAGTGATCAAGATTGGGATACGTATCGTAATCATGAAATAGGTTTTGTATTTCAGTCATATAATTTAATACCTCATTTAACGGTTTTAGGTAATGTAGAAATAGCGTTATCTTTATCAGGCGTATCGCGTTCTGAACGAAAGAAAATGGCCCTTGAAGCATTAAAAAAAGTCGGCTTAGAAGATCAACAAAAGAAATATCCTAACCAAATGTCCGGTGGTCAAATGCAACGGGTCGCTATTGCAAGAGCAATTGTGAATAATCCTAATATTATTTTAGCAGATGAACCGACTGGAGCTCTTGATACGGAAACAAGCCTTCAAGTAATGGAAGTTCTTAAGGAAATAGCTAAGGATAAATTAGTTATTATGGTTACGCATAATCCTGATTTAGCGAATCAATATGCCACCCGGATTATTAAACTTTTAGATGGCAATATTATTGATGATAACGCTCCTTATTCTATCGATTCAAAAAAAGAAGTTCCGGACAATAAAAAAGCAAAAAGTAAGTCAAAGATGCCATTTTTTACTGCGGTATCGTTATCTTTAAAAAATCTTATGACCAAAAAAGGACGAACAGCTTTAGTAAGCTTTGCTGGCAGTATTGGTATTATAGGTATTGCTTTAGTTCTATCGATTAGTAATGGCTTTACTAATTATATCGATGATATGCAAAATAACATGCTAAGTGGATATCCTGTTACCATTAGTCAATATGCTGCTGATTATGACGCTATTGAAAGTATATCAACAGGGGAAAAACCGACTGATAATCGTTTTCCGGAAGATGATAATCTTTATATTTATGATCCGACAACAACGTTAACGCAGGCTGTTCACTTAAATATGATTGATAAAGAATATACGGAATATGTACAAGAATTTTATAACGATGATTTATTAAAAGAAGAAGATGAACGTTTATTAAACGCTATTCAATTATCATATGCCTCATCTATGAATATTATTTCTAAACACAATGACGTTTATAACTTTGTGAGTACCGAATCATCTACGAGTGGTTCTGTTCTTTCAATGTTTATGGGTTCAAGCACCAGTGTTTTCCAAGAAGCTCTCGATAATAGTAAATTTATTCAAAGTCAATACGATGTAATTTATGGACAATATCCTCAAAATAAAAATGAAGTTGCGATTGTTGTTGACCAAAAAAATCGTATTTCTGTTAGTACTTTGTCTGCATTAGGTATCAATTACAAGGATAGCGAAGGTCAATCGGTGGAAAAAATTGCTTTTGAAGATCTAATTTATCAAGATGAAACAAAGCCAGGTGTTACTTTTAAAATAATTTCCAATGATGATTATTATCTCCCTCAGTATAGTGGTACAGAACTCAGTTATTATCTTCCTGCTAAATATAATAATGATGTGACAAGTAATTTATCATCTTTTTATAACTCCCTTTCCACGACTGATGATTTGACCTTACACATCGTTGGTGTTTTGCGTTTGAATGAAAGTGCACCACTAGAGTTATTCAATACTGGTATATTGTATTTACCGGAATTAACTGAAGAATATTTAAATACATGTCAGAACTCGTCGATTGCTAATAAGCAAAAGCAAGATAAGAATTATTTGTATGGTGATTACACTAGCTTTTATTCACAAATGAAAGACACGATTGATATGATGGGTGGTAATCAATATAAAATACCCACTACATTAATGAGAATAGCATATAGTCAATATGTGACTAGTGATTCAGAAGAATCCTCGACTATGCTTAATGATTATATTTATGAATCATCGTTACAAGCGATTGGGGCTAGTGAGGTACCAACTGCAATATATATATACCCAAAAAGTTTTAAAGCTAAGAGTGTATTAAATGAATATCTTGATGCCTGGAATGATAATCACAATTATCGAAAAATAATTTATACTGATGCTGCGAGTGTTTTCTCTTCAACTATTGGTACAATGGTCGATATTATAAGTTATGTTTTAATTGCATTTTCCGCTATTTCGCTTGTTGTATCTTCTATCATGATTGCTATTTTAACTTATGTTTCGGTTGTTGAACGGACAAAAGAGATTGGCGTCTTAAGAGCTCTAGGAGCACGTAAAATAGATATATCTAGTGTTTTTAATGCTGAAACATTGTTAATAGGCTTTATGTCGGGATTATTTGGTACTGGGATAACATATTTATTATGTATTCCAATTAATTTAATTATTCGCGCATTAGCGGGACCAACTTTATCAATGAATTTAGCGGTCTTTAATCCAAGTCATGCTTTAATTTTGTTATTGATTAGTGTTATATTAACAATGCTCAGTGGATTTATTCCTTCTATTATGGCGGCTAAAAAAGATCCAGTTGAAGCGTTAAGATCGGAGTGATTTATGTATGTATAAAGCGATTATTTTTGATTTGGATGGTACTTTGTTAAACACTATTGATGATATATGTGATTCCTTAAATATCGCTCTTATGGAAAATGGCTTTCCACCTTATAATGTTGAAGAAACCAAGGCTTTTGTTGGTAGCGGGGTGCGCATTATGGTGGAAAGAGCTTTAAATGGTATTGAACATCAAAAAGAGGATGAAATTAATGTATTAAATGGCTATTTGCGTGAATATACAAAAAGACAAGCTATCAAAACAAAGCCTTATAATGGTGTGATTGATGTAATCAAAGAATTAAAAAGTAGAGGCATAATGATAGGCTTGTTATCAAATAAGCCCCACGAAGATACTTTAAAAGTTGTTTATAATTATTTCGGTTTAGAGTTATTTGATGTTGTTTTAGGACAACGAGAGGGGGTACCTATTAAACCCCATCCAGATGCTCTATTTGAAATTATTAATAACTTTAAACTAGATAAAAAGGAATGCCTATTTGTTGGTGATTCGGATGTTGATATGCAAACAGCTATTAATGCCGCTATTGATAAAGTTGCGGTATTATGGGGCTTCAGAACAAGAGAAATAATTGAGAAGTATCATCCTAATTATATTATTGGCTATCCGTTTGAGCTTATAAAAATTGTTGAAGAAGTGAGATAATCTCATTTCTTTTTTTGTAAACATGATGTGTTTTATTGTGAAAATATTGCTTTGCTATGTTAAAAGTCCTTTCAATGAGCGTTAAAATCTCGTCTTTCACAATTAGATCCGTAAAAACGAAAAATACCACGTTAAAGGTTGGTTCTCATAAGGATATTAAGCTAAATCTAAGTGCAAATGTCGTCGTTATTCAAAAATTGCATCACATAAATAAAGAAAAACGATTCTTACATTTGGACAAGAATCGTTTCTCTCAATTATTCATTTAAAAGAAATTTGATAATGTTACAATGCTTAATTCCGTTACGGGAGAAGTCGGGGACGTCGCTTGAAATGACATACTTAGGATAATTATCCTTGATTCGTTCAAGATTGCCAAATTCTTGCTCTATGGTTTCGGGGGTAGCGAGAACATAGCATACCTGAATGTATATAATATCAGCGCCCTTATATGCAACGAAATCTATCTCATAATCGTCTGTTTTACCGACCTTAACGTCATATCCGCGATATAATAGCTCGAGGTAAACGATGTTCTCATAAAGCTTATTATAGTCAATTTTTTCACTTGCCTTCACACAGTTACGAAGCCCTAAATCTACCGTATAATATTTCTCGTAAGTCGTGAGCAACTTCTTGCCCTTGATATCGTACCTTTGAGCGCTATAAACAACCATTGCTTTTTTGATACAATCAATGTACGAAATAACTGTTTCAACAGTAGTATTAATGCCTTCTGCTTTCAAGGCGGCAACGATAGAACGCGCAGAAAAAGGATTTGCAATATTGTCCATTAAGAAAGCAAGGATCATATTTAAAAGTCCCGTATTCTTGATATTGTTTCGCGCAATAATATCCTTTACCACTATTGCATCATAAGTGTCGGAGAGATATGGCTCAAGCGAGATGTCTTCAAGAGAAAAACGCATAGGTAATCCCCCGTAACGCAAATAATCTAAAAAAAGGGCCTCGTCGGAAAGGTATTTACCACTTTGCTTCTGTATTGCCTTTGCTTCCGATAATGTAAATGGATAAACGTGAATTTGAATATACCGACCGGCAATTAGCGTTGCAAGCTCGCCCGATAGCAGTTTTGAGTTAGAACCGGTAATATAAATATCGCAATCCACATCAACGAGTAGTGAGGAAACGACTTCCTCCCACTTGCTAACAACCTGTATCTCGTCAAGGAAAATATATGCTTTTCCCTCGGTGGTTTCACATATAGAAAGTAGATGTTCGTACAGTACATCGCCATCCGTATACTTTTTGTTCTTTTTGGATTCAAGACTTATATTAATGATATTGTTTTCTGAAATGCCTCTTTTTAAAAGCTGATCTTGGATTTGAGAAAGAAGAACAGTCTTGCCTGAACGACGAACGCCTGTGAGAACTTTGATTAATTTTTTATCAATAAGCGGAATGATTTGGTCAAGATAAACTTGTCTTATAATCATAAAATCGCCTCCATTTAATATTTTATACATTTTATAGCACACAAAAATGGTAATGTCAAAAAAATGTCAGTCCTAAAACCGACAAAATCCATTTTTTAATAATGATTTCCTAATCATTTAATAATTAATTAGTATAAGATTTTAAAAAAATAAAACATAATAACTTTCCCAAATTACAACACATGTAACACTAGTTATTACATAACAATAAAAAATATATTTTTAATAAGTTTACATATATTTTATATATGTAATTTCTCAAAAAAATCAAATCATCCCAAATTTATAATGTTACAAATTTTAAAGATGGGTATTTTTATCTAAAAGGATTTTACAAAATCCATGTTTTATCGTGAAAATATTGCTTTGTCATGTTGACAGTCCTTTCAATGAGCGTTAAAATTAATGTAGTTATTTTTCAAAGGAGGAAAATTTACATATGAAAAATAAGAAAGGACTCTTAGTATGTACGTTGGGTTTAATGCTAAGTGTCGGAGTTCTTACTGGTTGTGGTGGAAATAAAGATAATAATTCCAACAATCAAAATAGCTCAACAGTTAACAACTCAACTCATACTGTGACATTCTATCGTGGTAATGAATTATTACATTCAGAAACGGTAAACCATGGTGAAAAATGTCCAGTATATACACCTGCTGAACGTGAAGGATATACTTTCCAAGGTTGGTATGAAACTCGTAACCATTCAGGTGAAGCATTTAGTTTTGATACCCTTATCGAAAGTGATTATGAACTTTATGCATGGTACAAAGAAAACTTTAAACAAACTGAAGATAAGTACTATGTTGTAGGTTCTATGTTCAATGATGGCGCCGGTGCTTGGGATGGTACAGCTGCTTATGAAAGCTGGAAAGATCGTGACATGACCTATGTTGAATCAGAAGTTTTAAATAGCCGTAATGTCTTTACTTATACTTTTGATGCACCAGCCAGTGATAAATGGCGTTGTATTAAAGCTATAAAAGGTGAAGATGGTACTTATGTTTCTGAAGGATGGACCGATAATTATGGATATACCATCATTAGTAGCATTACTGGTCCAGAAGGCGAAGAATTAGCTAAAGACGAATATGTTAAACAAGGTGAAGGTGGTGGCGAAACCGGTAATATCATTATGCTTATTGGTGGTAACCTTACTATTACCTTAGATGTTACAGACGCTACAGCATGCACATTAGAACTTAAATACAATTCAATTTTTGCTGCTGAAGGAATTTCTAACGTCAGTGCAATTGGTACATTCAATAACTGGAGTGAATCAGACAATAGTGAAATTGAATTTACTAAAGAAGGCGAAACAAGTGTTTGGTCAGCTGATATTGATTTTGCAGCCGATACTCAATTCAAAGTTCGTGTCAACCACAAATGGGGAACTTCATATGGTTATTATAATTTAGGTACTTATCCAACAGACGCCATTAGCGGTTCAGTGAATGCTGATACTGGTGAATATGATGGTAATATTTTAGTCCTCAAAGCTGGTAACTATCATGTTGAATTCGATACCGAAACTGAAAAGATCAACATTTCTCTTAATGGTGATTCAAATCCAACAACAACTGTTAATCCTTTAAAAGCTGTTTACGATGCCTCTGTTGGTGATGAAGTTGAATTTGATGCTATCTATTTAAAAACCGATGGTGCTTATAATTATTTCGCTAATGGCGATATGGGCATTACCGTTTATAAATATGGTTTAACTCTTCCTGCCGGTACTATGGCAGGCGATCCTCTTCATGTTAAAGGAACAGTCTCTCTTTATAAAGGATTAATTCAAGTTGCTCCTACTGAAGTTACGGAAGCTGAAGACTATGTCGAATATAATAGCAACATGGTTTATAATGGTGAAGCTTTAACCAAATATGATTTATCAAAATATGTTAAAGTAACTGGCGTTGTTAAAACTGCTTATACATATACATCTGGTCAAAATGGCTCAGGTGTAATTACTGTTGGAAGTGGTGATAATGCTGTCGATTTAACAGTTTATATCAAAAAAGATGCTAATCTTGCTTATGAAGATTTACAAACAGCATTAACTGTTGGATCAACTGTTACATTAGCTGGATATATTTCTATTTTTGATAGCGCATCAACAGTTGATTATGCTACTTCAACAGGTTATCAACTTGTTTTCCCAATTGTTATTGCTTAGTATTAAATAGTTTAATTTAAGGACCATAATCTAATTGCGGTTATGGCCCTTTTTCTTAAAAAAAGGAGAAAATAAATGAAAAAAAGAAATCTATTCTTATTAGGTGCTTTAGCGTTATTCTCAGCTATTACTATATCAAGTCGTGATGTAAAGATTGCTAACGCAGAAGAAGTTAATACCCATTCTGTACAAGTTCATTATCGGCGGGCAATTGGTAAATATGATGCAGCGGATTTATGGATTTGGAATATTAGTGATGGTGGAGAAGGAACCGCTATCGAATATACATCAACGGATGATTATGGTGGTGTAACCGATGTTATTACTTTAACCTCCTTACCCGGATCAACTTCGACCCCGGCATCAGAAATAGGACTTATTATGCGTCCTAATAAAGGCTCTTGGAGTGGACAATCAGCCGATATAAAAGTATCATTACCAACTCTTAGTGAAAGTGGTATTTGTCATATTTATTTAATGGAAGGTTCTAATTCTTATGATTTTTCCATTCCTGAAAGCGGCTATATTAAAAGCGCTAGTTTCATTAAAATGAATAAAATTAAAGCAAGTATTTTTATGTTAGATGGTTCGGCCGGGAAAGATGATATTAGCATTGCCATTTATGGTGATGATGAAATTGTAGAGATTAAAACTTATACTTTTAATGCTACCAATGGTGACATTGATATTGAATTAGTAAATGATGTTGATTTAAATAAAACTTATCAATTGAAGGTTACTTATAAGAGTAAGACATTCTCATCTTATATTGATAATAATGGAATATATGATGAAGACGCCTTTGTTAATGCTTTTACTTATGAAGGTGATGATTTAGGCGCAGTCATTGATAAAGTGAACAATAAAACAACATTTAAACTATGGGCACCCACTAGTAGTAAAGTCCAAATTAAACTTTATCAAACGGGAACCCCTTCTTCTTTAGGAGGTTCTGATGTAGCTGAAACTTATGACATGATTAAACAAGAGAAGGGTGTTTGGTATTTTGAAAAGCAAGGTAATCTTCATAATACGTATTACACTTACGTTGTCACTAACAGTGCCGGAACGAATGAAGTTATTGACCCATACGCTAAAGGGTGTGGAGTTAATGGAATACGGGGCTTAGTTGTCGATTTTGAAAAAATAAATCCGGAAGGATTTGAATATGGTAAGCGGGCTAATTCGATTACCAAAAGAGCGGATGCTAGTATTTATGAATTACATATTCGTGATTATACCAAAGATGAAAATTGGGGTGGAAATAGTTCATGGAGTGGTAAATACCTTGGCTTAACACAAACAGGAACAACATATAATGGTGTTAGTACCGGTCTTGATAATTTAAAAGAATTAGGCGTGACTAATATTCAAATTATGCCTATTTATGATCAAGCCACTGTTGATGAATCAGTCAGTAATCCTTCTTATAACTGGGGATATGATCCTTTAAATTACAATTGTTTAGAAGGTTCTTATGCGACTGATGCTTTTGATGGATTAGTGCGTATTAAAGAGTTTAAGCAAATGATTATGGCTTTGACCGAAGCGGGTATTCGCGTTAATATGGATGTTGTTTATAATCATACAGCGAAGTCATCTGATTCAAATTTTGAATTAATTGTGCCGGGTTATTATCATCGTTTAAATTCCGATGGTTCTTTCTCTAATGGATCCGGATGTGGAAATGAAATGGCATCAGAAAGACCGATGGTTAGAAAGTTTATGGTAGATTCTACCAAGTTCTTATATACAGAATATAATTTATCGGGATTCCGCTTTGATTTGATGGAATTAATTGATAAAACAACAATGATGGATATTTACGATACCATTTATGAAATTGATCCTTTGACACTTATTTATGGTGAACCATGGACAGGAGGCACTTCAAGTTTAGCCAATGGCCAAGGAACTAATAAATCAACTGTTCGTACTATTGTGAAGAAAGATGAAGATGGTAATATCATCGGAGGTGTTGGAAAGTTTAACGATGATACTCGTGACGCTATTGTGGGGAGAGTACCATCTCCTAATAGTCCTGGATGGCTACAAGGAGACGCAGAATCTTATACCCGTACTTTCTATGACAACATTCGTTTTGGAATAACGGGTGGAACATTTAGAAGAAATAGTTCTTATGTTGATGATGCTACACAAACAATCAATTATGTATCATGCCATGATAATAATACATTATGGGATAAACTCCAATTATCAACGTATGCTAGCAACTGGAAAATTGAAGGTGATGTTGATCAAATCGGATTTAAGAAAATGTATCGTCAAGCCGACACTATAGTTTTCTTATCAGAAGGTATTCCTTTTATACAAGAAGGACAAGAATTTTTAAGAAGTAAACCTAAAGTTGATGGTTATGGTGAAGGTTCTATTTATGACCATAATTCTTATCGATCACCTGATGAAGTTAATAAAGTTCGTTGGAAATTAAAAAGTGATAATACTGATATATTTAATTATTATAAGGATTTAATTCAATTTAGAAAGAATCATGAAGCTTTTAAAATGAATTCGGCGAGTGAAATTGAAGAAAAATTAGAATTCTTATATACTGATGACTCCTCTTCGATTGTGTATCGATTGACAGAAGAAAAAGACCAGTATCAAGATATGATTGTTATTCATAATACGAGTGAAAAAGCCACAATAACTTTACCTGATGGAAAATGGAAAGTCGCCTTTGATAAAACGGGTATTGTTTCGGATGATACAATATATGAAGGTAGCATTAAAATTGCTTTTAATGAATCGGTTGTACTATATAATATTAATTCCGTGAATAATAATGATAAGACACCATCTTCAACTAAAAAAAGTTGTGGAAAATCAGCTGTTAGTATTGTGTCAATGATATCGTTATTGTCGGTTATATTTGTTATTGGTTTTAAGAAAAAAGAATCATTAGGTATCTAATGAATAAACTTTATTGTATTATTTAATAATAAAGAAAGGGGGTTAATTAAATGAAAATAAAATTTATTAATGCTCGTATCTTAACGATGAAAAAAGATGAGTCTATATTTATTGGACAAGTTGATGTAGAAGATAATATTATTTCTTATGTGGGACCTCAACGCGATGATAATTGTTCTTATGATCGGGTAATAGATTGTCATAATAACTTATTGATGCCGGGTTTTAAAAATGCCCATACGCATTCCGCTATGACATTTTTAAGAAGTTACGCTGATGATTTATCGTTGCATGATTGGTTATATGATCAGGTGTTTCCTGCTGAAGCATGCTTGACTGACAATGATGTTTATGACCTATCGAAATTAGCTATTTTAGAATACTTAACTAGTGGTATTACAGCCAATTTTGATATGTATATGAAGCCAGATATGATTGCTAAAGCAGCGATAGATACTGGATTTAGAACCGTGATTTTAGGATGTGTTAATAATTTTACGGAATCGGTACCGATTATGAAAAACAATTATACGCATTTAAATAATCTTTCACCATTAGTGACTTATCGATTAGGCTTTCATGCGGAATACACTACTGACTATAATATTTTAGTGGAATTATCAAAACTCGCTAATGAATTAAAAGAGCCCGTTTACACGCATTCTAGTGAAACAGAAAGTGAAGTGCAAGGATGCTTAACTCGATATAATAAAACACCTACTAAGTTATTTGCGGATTTAGGTCTATTTAATTATGGAGGCGGATGTTATCATTGTGTGGTTATGTCGAAAGAAGATATCGATATCATGAAAAAGCATCACGTATCAATTATTACTTGTCCGGGATCGAATACTAAATTAGCTAGTGGGATAGCGGACATAAGTGCTTTTGATAATAATAACATCAATTTAGCTATTGGAACTGATGGCCCCGCTAGCAATAATTGTTTAGATATGTTTCGCGAAATGTTTTTAGTGACTGGCTTACAAAAATTGGCATTAAAAGACGCTAGTGCGATGGATGCATATAAAGTGTTAGAAATGGCCACTGTCGGCGGAGCAAAAGCCATGCTATTAGAAAATGCTGATACGCTTGAAAAAGGTAAATTAGCCGATATTATTATGCTTGATTTACATCAACCTAATATGCAACCACTTAATAATATTGAAAAGAATATCGTTTATAGCGGTTCTAAACAAAATGTTATTATGACGATGATTAACGGTAAGATTTTATATGAAAATGGTCATTTCTTTATCAATGAAGATGTCGAGCAATTATATGAAAGATGCCAGAATATTACTGATCGTATTAAAAAACAAGTAAAAGACGCTTGATAAATATTTATTAAATAAAACTTTTCCAACAAATATTACTATAGAAAAGTGCTTCTATTAAATCATTTCCAAAAAAAGCTTTTACATATGTAAAAATGTAAATAATAAACGTAATTAGCGCTTACTTTATTATTTATGGATGATGTTATAGAGCACTTTTTTCTTTACCTCAATTTAATTGAAAATCTAATTTAAAAGAATGGAAAAGTTAGATAATATCCCATCATATAAATAAAACTTTCCCAAATTGATGTACTATAGCATACCACTAAGGAATAATAATTTATTTCTTTTTGTGGCGGCCTCTTTCTTTAGGTTGATTATTTATCATTATGCTATTCGATTTAGCTAAACCAAGTTTTATTGAGAATCTTTTAACGATTACTAATGAAGAATGGTATATTGCAAAACATAAT
>CAZJKC010000027.1:0-20181 GCA_964546565.1 uncultured Staphylococcaceae bacterium
ATTTTTCTTATTGTTGTGCCTTTTTCTTTGTGTTTTAGAACCCATTCCGGATAATGTGCCATATTTTACCTCACGTATTATATATTGTTTAATACTATTATATAATAAAACCAGGAAAAAAGATACCTGGTTCGTTAAATACTATTTTTTATGCGATTGCCCTATATACACTGGTGCAGACTGCATTTAACATGGAAATCTTTTTGACAAAACAAGCCTTTTCTTTGCCATAATACAAATTAATGTAAACGTTGATAAATGATAACTAATGATTTAATATTTGTTTGAGGAAAAAAATATGAAAAAAAACTACACTTTTTGGCAATCACTTCTCTTTTTATTGATTAGCATCCTAATTTTAGTATCCAATTATAGCCTTCCAATAACTATTATATCTTTTAGTTTGTATGTAATATCTTTAGGATGGACCATAATATCTAAAAATCATCATAAAAAAACGAAAAAAATCACTATTATTTTTGCATCTATCGGTTTATTTTTTAGCTTTTTGCCTTTGCTACTATATGACGAGCTAAATACCGAATTATCACCATATATGGCTTCTTTATTATTTTTGTCATTTTTTTCTAGTGTTACAGCTTTAATAATGGTCATATCTTCCTTATTACATCGTTCAAATAATTCAAACTTAACAATAAAGGATAATATAAAGTATTATCCTATCGGCCATATTTCCATGAAACAATGCATATTCTGCTATTCTTTTTGGATAATTCAATTCCTTTTATGCACATTTGGTATTTATTATAGTATTCACAATGAAAAATGGTGGTTAATATTTATTATTACTCTTTATTTTGTAATAACCTTTGTAGTTTTCATCATATTATTAAATCAATATCTCGTTAAACTAATAACAAAATTTAACAAAACACTCGATTTTAATGCTTTTCAAGAAGCTTTTTTGTCTATTTATCATAATAAAAAAATTCATCCTGAAACAAAGAATTATTATTTATTATTATTTTTATCATTCGCTACTGATATCGACAAAAGCATTGTTGAAAAGTATAAGGATTTTGTATCAAAACCCACCGTTAATCAATATTTATTACAATATGATTTATATATTCTAAACTCTTTATCCGAAGATGAATGGACAACACAGTATCAACAAATACTTGCTACGTATCGCAAAAATAAGGCTGTCGTTAAATTGTTAGAAAAAGTAGAGCTTGTCCATCGCATTGTCACTTTACACGAAGAATTAATTGATATAGATGTTAATACTCTCTTTCCAACAAATGCTGCTAATCAAGCACAATCAGGCATTAATACATTTATTCAAGCTATGTATTACTACAATAAAAAAGACAATAAACGGTTTATTTTACGCGATTTATTTATAGAACACTATAGTGTTTTTCAAGAATTAGTAAAGGAGCTTGAATTGCTAGATAATTCTAATCAAGAAATGTAAATATTTTTCCATTCTGTTGTCCAATATTTATTCGGTAATAAAGCAATTTCTTTGCTAATATGAGGTGCCGATATTACTAAATTAAGTCCTAAATGAAAATGTGGATTATGGGAGTTTATAACATATGTTGAACAAAGATATACTAAATATCCTTGTGTAATATCAAATGGTAAAACATAGTATGTCGGCTCACTTAAATTCTCTTTTAAAAGGCGTTGCAACTTCTTTTCTTTTAGCGAAACCTTTTTCTTTTCCATAAAATTATTTAAAGATTCAATAATTTCTAAATATTTTTCTGGATGTTGATCAAATATTTTATTAGGTGAGATAATCATCCATATTGCAGAGTCTGTTAATGCATCATTATTAGGTAATTGATATTCCTTAAATACATAGCTATAAAAAATTGTACCTTTTAAAAACAAGTCTTTTCTTTTCCAATATGACCTTATAAAAAGGCCAATGAATCTCCTTTTTTTATCATCTCGTAATGTTAAATAATAAAGTTCATCTTTATCAAAAAACAATTTTAAATCTTGATAATTACTTCTAACATTATTAATTACTTCTTGATAATCCATATTAAACCCTCGCATATCATTATGTTAAATCATACTCACAAAAAATTACATAATCATTTTATGAAGTTATCTTATTATTTTTAATATCTTACAATTAAGTTACATGAATATTGTTTTCTTCATGATATAATGTAAAAGTACAAAAAAGGAGATGAAACTTATGATATCAAAATCATTAGCAATGAAAGTCTTGAATGCAGGACTTGCTACCGGTGCTGATTTTGCGGAAATATATTTAGAAGAAACAAATGCAACATCAATCGAGATGGATAATGGTGAAGTAAAATCAATCAGCTCAGGTATTTCATATGGTGCTGGAATTCGCTTACTCAAAGATTTACAAAGCGTTTATGGATATACAAACGATATATCGGCAAAAGGTCTTTTAACTTTAGCCACAACCTTGTCTCAATCATTTCATAGCGAACAAATAATCACTGTCAACAAAATAGAAAAAGTGCGTGTTAAAAAACATCACCAAGCACAAACACCACTAGCGGACGTTTCCAAAGAAAGAAAAATAGCCTTAATGACTGAGGCCCACGAAACATGCTCTTCTTATGATAAGAGAATCATCCGAACCCGCGTCTTATTCAATGACAATACCAAAAAAGTTTGTATTTTTAATTCCGAGGGCAAAGAATATCATGATAATCGTGGTCGTGGACGTCTTTATATTATTGCTATCGCATCAGAAAATGGAAAAATTGAAACCGCCTCTGCAGGTCCAGGAGCTCAAAAAGGGTTGGAATTCTTTACGGATGATATCAATGTTAAAGAAATTGCTCTCGAAACCGCTAAAACAGCTTTAACTATGTTAGATGCCGAAGAATGTCCTAGTGGAAAAATGACCGTTGTTATCGGTAACGGATTTGGTGGTGTAATCTTCCACGAAGCCTGTGGACATGCTTTAGAAGCCAGTGCTGTATCCCGTAATCTTTCGGTCTTTGCTAATAAACTCGGTCAAAAAATTGCTTCCGATATCGTCAATGCTGTTGATGATGGAACCATCGAAAATGGATGGGGGTCAGGCAATATCGATGATGAGGGTAATCCCACTGAAAGAACCGTCTTAATCGAAAATGGTATTTTAAAATCATACCTTGTCGATTCATTTAATGGTAGACGTATGGGTCTTAAAGGTAATGGGGCTACACGTCGAGAATCATATCAATTTGAACCAACTTCGAGAATGTCTAACACCTTTATTTTAAAAGGTAAATCGACACCTGAACAAATAATTGCTGAAACCGAATATGGTTTATACGCTAAATCATTAGGTGGTGGATCGGTTAATCCCACAACTGGTGACTTTAATTTTGCCGTTAACGAAGGCTATCTTATTGAAAATGGTCATATTACAAAGCCAGTTAAAGGGGCTACTCTAATTGGTAATGGCGCCGATATTTTATTAAAAATCGATCGTATCGCTAACGACTTAAAAAGAGCTCAAGGTATGTGCGGAGCAGCTTCAGGGTCAATTCCAGCTGATGTCGGTCAACCAACCATCAGAGTACAAGATATTACCGTTGGAGGACGAGGAGGTAATGTAAAATGAAGTATCAAAAATATTTAGATGAAGCTAAAAAAATAGGCATTGATGCTTTTGAATTATATGTATGCCATACTTATCGCTTAGGTATTGAATTATTTCACCATGAGATATCTAGCTACACAGTAGCGGATACAACAATATTAGCCGCTAGAGGAATCTATAATGGTAAAATCGGATATGCATACAGTGAATTAAATAATGCTACAACACCTTTATACTTAGCCGAGCAAGTAAAAGAAAACGCTAAAGTAATAACCAATACGGAAACACCTTATATTTTCAAAGGGTCGCCTTTTTATAAAAAGAAAAATACTTTTAACCCTTCATTAGGAACTATCTCAACATCAGAAAAGATTCAAATATTAAATGATATTGAAACTAAATTACGTAATTGTGATGAAAGAATTATTGAAGTCGGTGGTGTAAGTTATGAGGAAAACATTTCAGAAATATCTTTAATAAACAGTTATGGTTTATCGTTAAAACATAAAACAAATGATTTCTTCCTTTATGCTGAAGCCGTTGCAAAGCAAGGGGATGAAGTAAAAACTGGATATGAATTAGTGTTTGGTAATGATTTAGCGAGTGTTAATATTGATGATTTAGTAGCGAAAGCGGCCCAAAAGACCATTTCACAGCTTGGTGGAGAACCTTGCGTTAGTAATAAATACCCTTGTGTCTTTACTCCTCAAGTCTTTGCCAGTTTATTAAATTGTTTCTTATCAAGCGCAACCGCGAACGAAGTCTTGAAACATTCTTCCTTCTTAGAAGGTAAATTAAATGCATTAGTGGCTAGTAAAAAATTAACAGTCGTTGAAAATCCTTTATTAAAAAATGTTTTCTTTAGATATTTTGACGATGAAGGGGTGGCAACTATGCCTAAAACAGTCATTGAAAAAGGAGTTTTAAAAACATATTTCCACAATCTTACTACCGCACATCAAATGGGAGTGGAACCCACCGGAAATGGCTATAAAGATAGTAGTAAAGGAAAAGTCGGAATTCATTATGTCAATCTTATGGTCAAACCCGGTAAACATAGTGAAAGCGAAATGATTGAAAGTTTGCACGAGGCCGTTTATATTACCGATATTCAAGGCTTACATGCTGGTATGAATCAACAATCAGGTAACTTCTCGTTACAAGCTAAAGGCTTTATGATTCGTAATGGAAAAATTGCTGAACCAATTAATTTAATTACCATTGCTGGCAATCTCTTAAATGTTATGAATGACATAAAAGATATCGCCAATAACAGTGAAACACAAATTTCATCTATTAATTGCCCTAGTGTCTTAATTAAGTCCATCTCTGTCTCAGGAAAATAAAATAAAAATAAAGGATTATCGCCCGTAAATTGATGGTGATAATCCTTTTTTTAATATTTTAAAATATACAATATTCCAATAGTGCCACGTCCACAATGTGACGAAATAACACATCCGGCTTCCGTAATCATTATTTTATCTTCAGGAATTAATTTTTTTAATTCTTGATAAAGATACTCGACACCCTGTGGAGATAAAGAATGAGTAATCATAACATGATCTAAATCAACATTAGGTAAATCCGATTTAATCATTTCAATTAATTCATCATATGCTTTAACCATTTTACCACGTGGCTTACGATAAACCATCATTTTGCCTTCTCGTACCACTATTTCTGGATGTATATGCAACATTTTCCCAAAATAATATGAAGTTGATGAACAGCGACCACCTTTATGTAAGAATGTCAAATTTTCAACAACAAATTGGGCTTTAACATTCGGAATAACTTTCGTTTCTAATATATCGGCTATTTCGTGTAATCCGTAACCTTCTTCTCTCATTTTACAGGCTTTTAGAACTGTTAAGCCAATACCACTTGAAAGATTACGGGAGTCAATCACTCTAATTCTATCGCTTTCAAATTCGCTAGCGGCAATATAAGCAGATTGATATAAAGCCGAGAATTCGCTTGATATAAGAATGCACAAAATATCATAATCACCATCAATATATTTTTTGAAAACATTAATAAAGCATTGTGGATTTCTCGCGGCGGTTTTCGGTAATTCGCCTTTTTGATCCACCATGTCATATAATTGCGGTGTTTTTATATCAATACCATCACGGTATGATTCATTTCCAAAATTCACTAAAAGGGGGACGACTTCTAAATCATATTTATTGATTTCCTCTAAGCGTAAATCAACTGTACTATCACAAATTATCTTAATTTTGCGCATATAACTCCCTCCATTTATCAATATAAAATTATACTACAAAGAAATATTCATTTGTACAAAATTTCGTGTAATTCTTAAACGCTTTTATACATGTGACAAAAAAATATTATTTTTTCTTCTTTTTACCAAATCTTTAATACATTTTCTATATAAAAATTATTCATGATATATAAAACTAATTGAGGGTAAAGCTATTTCTTACATTTATCCTATGATAAATATTTTTTCCGTTGCTTTTTATTATAAATAAAAGTATAATACTACTATCTTTTCAAGATTAAATTATAAATTAAAGAAAGGAGATTATTTATGAAAAGTAAAATTTTATTAACAGCACTTCTTGCTTCAACATTATTGACCGCTGTTGGATGTGGAAAAAATTCTGATGGTACTTCATCAATTATTTCCGATACATCTGCCGATCCTAATGTTGTTGAAAAAGTGAAAGGAAATGGTGAAAGTTGGGTTGAGGAAATTCAAAATCTCATTGATCGTGTTTACAAAAATGCAAAAATTGATCCAATCGAAATTCCTTTTGTCAATACCACCTATTATTCAGCCACATACTTTGAAGCTAGCGAAGAATCTGGCGATACTTATTATGTTCAAGTTACTTGTGAAAATGACGATAGTATGGAAATGGCAACCATCACAAATTACATGAATACATTTACATCCTATTATGAAGAAAATGGATTTGGTATCAATGATGATGATTATGCCATGTATCGTTCATACACCGCCTATAAAGATTTAGGTAAGGCACGTTATCTTTATGTATCATATGGCTTATCCACTCTTGAAGATGAAAACGGTGAGATCGATTATGACAATCCACAATTAGGTTATGGATTCATTCTCTCTTATCGTCGTATCATCTCTAATGATGGTTGGATGGGTGATTACTTAACCGAATGGCCAACTGCATCAATGGAATTATCACTTGGTAACGCTATGCCAGAACCAGATTTTGGTGATAAGAAAATCCAATACTTTGGTGGCTTCAACCTCATTCCAGTAACATTCACTGATGGTAGTGAAGGATTATTAGAAGTCTTTATCATGTGGTGTCTTGGATCCGATCAATCCGATATTGATAATTACTTAAAAGTCCTTGAAGATGCCAACTGGGAAATCGGTTATTTCCAAAACGATGATGGTACCGATTCTGATGAAAAATATGCTTTCAACGCCTTATCACAAATCGTTGTTGAATCATTCGTTATGGGTGATGATAGCATGGGTTCAGGTGCTTGCTTCTGGTTCTATCTAAACGATCCAGATTCTGTATTTACACATAAAGCAGCATGGCCTGAAGAAGTTAATTCCGTTGTTCCTGAATATGTTGAAACTGGCGCTGAATTATCATACTATCATAGAACAGTCGCTACCCAATATGGTGAATTACATATTATCGTTATTGGTGGAGTTTCTGATGATGCTGAAACAAATTACGCTACATTATTAACTTCATTAGAATTTACCGTTACTGACGAAGTTGATGAATATAATGAAACGTATAAATATGCAACTAGCAAAGATCAAACATGCGAGATTATGTTCTATATCGATAGCGGTTATCCAGGAATTGCTGGTAATGTTCTAGTTATTCAAGCAATCTATATTAAGTAAGATACTAAGACACGGCTTCTAGTCGTGTCTTTTTTTACTTTATGTTGTTTTTTTTAAAAGATATTGTAGAATAAAAAAGGAGGTTATTTATGGCAAAAAAAATTAAAAGTAAATTCTTTAGCGAATTTAAAGATTTTATTACTCGTGGAAACGTTTTAGATATGGCTGTTGGTGTCATCATCGGTGGAGCTTTCACCAGCATTGTGACCGCTTTAAGCAATCATATTTTAAAACCTATCATCAATTTCTTTTTAGCATTACTTTTCGGATCGAGTTCATTAAGCGGTATTTATACTTATTTAAAAACAGCTTATGTGACTCCTGGTGACCCTACTTCTGGTATTGATTTAACCAATTCAATTTATATTGATTGGGGAGAATTCATTAATGCAATTATTAATTTCTTATTAACAGCATTAGTGCTATTCTGCATTATTAAAGCCATCAATTCCTTACATAATCGTCTTGAACAAGCTAAAAAAATCTTGCTTGAAAAAGAGGAAGAAGAAAAAGAAGAAGAACCGGAGCCAGAACCAGAACCAGAACCTGATCCCCAAATTGTTTTATTAACAGAAATTCGTGATTTACTAAAAAAAGAAGAAAATAAAGAGTAAGCTAGAAGCCTTAAGAATCAAACATTCTTAGGGTTTTTTTTATAATATAATAAGTACATTATTTCATGAATAAAAAGCGGTAAACTGCTCATTAGAAGTAACCATAACCATTCCCACAATTCTAATTTCGATGTTTGAAAAAAATCATTTAAAAAAGTTATTTCTGTCACCGCAATTTGTAATATTAAGCCGGTAAAAAAAGCCAAAAGCATCATTTTATTATGATTTTTAAAAACTTGGATAAATGATTTTTTTATATTACTCATTCCTAACATATGAAACAATTGTGAAATACCTAAAGCAGTAAAAGCATATGTCCGTGATTTTAGTAAAATATCATCTCCACTAAGACGAAAATAAGGACTACCACTTATAAACATATCTTTTATTTGATAATAATTATGAAGAGGCTGATTCCACACAAAAGATCCTTGCTTTATTAATAAGCTTAATGGGTATGCTAAAAAAGATGAGAGTGTTAAAAGCGTTATAAAAACACCATAAAATAACGTTAATTTAATGCCGCCATGAGCAAAAAGTGATTCATTAGCGTGCCGCGGCTTTTCCTTCATAATATCGTTATCTTTAGGATCAGCACCTAGCGCTAAAGCGGGCAATGTGTCCGTAATAAGATTGACCCATAAAATATGAATTGCTAAAAGAGGAATGGGAAAACGTAATACAATTCCAAGAAACATCGTAAATACTTCACCAAAGTTTGATGACAAAAGAAAAATAATCGCTTTTTTTATATTTGCGTATATCCCTCTTCCTTCTTCAACCGCCTTTTCAATAGATGAAAAATTATCATCCGCTAAAATCATATCCGCTGCACCTTTAGCAACCTCCGTTCCTCCTTTCCCCATAGCGATACCAATATCTGCCGCTTTAAGACTTGGTGCATCATTAACTCCATCACCAGTCATAGCCACAATATGATTACTAGCTTTCAAAGCCTGAACGATACGAACTTTATGCTCGGGCGTAACTCTTGCAAATACGCTGATAGATGCGACTTTTGCTTTTAATTCATCATCTGATAAAGCATCTAATTCCGTACCCAACATACATTCGTTTTGTTCTTGAGCAATATGTAATTCTTTAGCAATAGCGAATGCTGTATCAGGATGGTCTCCAGTAATCATAACCGTTTTAATACCAGCGTTTTTAAAAGTCATGACGGATTTTTTCACTTCCGGCCGCGGCAAATCGCGCATTCCTACAAACCCTAAAAGAGTCATATTTTCTTCATGTATGTTATTAACATTATCTTGATAAGCTATAGCTAATACTCGTAAGGCCTTTTGAGCCATTATTTTAAGATTATTTTGAATCAATTCATAATCTTCTTTTTTTAACAATTCTTTTCTACCATGACGATATATAGTCTTAATATGAGGAAGCATCATCTCTAGTGCTCCCTTGGTAAAAACTATTTTTTGTCCTTTAATTAAATGCATAGTGGACATCATTTTGCGATGTGAATCAAATGGTAATTCTTCAAGACGAGGGGCATTCCTCTTTAAATCATCAATTTTTATATTAAAATAACGACTCATTTCTAAAAGAGCGATTTCGGTTGGATCACCTATCGTTTCATTGTTAAAAGAAGCATTATTGCATAATGTCATCCCCCATATAATTGGGGCTATATCTTGATACTTAATATTGTCCACTGCTTTAACTTCATCATTATAAAAAATCTCTTGAACACTCATTTTATTTTGGGTTAATGTTCCCGTTTTATCCGAACATACAACCGATACTGAGCCTAATGTTTCTACGGATGGCAAACGACGCACAATCATATTAACTTTAACCATTTTTTGAACGCCTAACGCCAATACAATAGTGACCGCAGCTGGTAGCCCTTCAGGAATAGCCGCTACCGCAAGAGAAATAGAAGTAATAAGCATTTCCAAAACATTTCGTTGTTGAATAATAGAGACTAAAAAAAGGGCAAGACATAAGAAAACAGTAAGAACCCCTAAAAGCTTACCTAAGTCCGCTAAACGCTTTTGTAAAGGCGTCATCTCGACTTTCGTCTTGTGAAGGATATTAGCGATATGACCTATTTCTGTGTTCATTCCTGTATTAACAACAATTCCTTCTCCTCTTCCATAAACAATCGATGTTGTCATAAAGCCCATATTATGTCTTTCTTGTAAAGGTAATTCTTTTGTGGACTTTTGACAATTTTTTTCAATGGGAAGTGATTCTCCTGTTAATGATGCTTCTTCAACTTTTAAATTATTACAACTAATAAAACGAATATCAGCCGGTATAATATATCCTTCTTCTAATACCACAATATCACCCGGAACTAATTCTTTTGTTAATACTTCTTTAATAACACCTTTTCTTTTCACTAAACATAAAGGTGAAGATAACTGTTTTAAAGCTTTCAGTGCCTTTTCTGCCTTTTTTTCTTGGATTGTTCCTACTATAGCGTTTATCAAAATAACTACTAATATAATTATCGCATCACTATACTCTTTTAATAAAATAGAGAGAAGGACCGCAACTAACAAAACATAAATCATGGGGTCACATAATTGATGAAAAAAAGTGGCTATTAAACTTGGTGGTTTGTGTTCAATTATTTCGTTATATCCAAATTGCTTTTGTCTTCTGATGACTTCATCATCACTTAAACCCATATCTTTATTAACAGAAAAATCGTTTTCTAATTCATTTATACTCTTTGTTTCGTACATTTTATAATGTCCTTTCTATCTTATCGGTCCATTATAATTTATGCCTTTGTTATAACGATAATAACCATTGAATGATTAAACAAAAAAAGGAATGAATATTCTCGATTAAATACTTCATCCCTTAAATATGTTATTTTCTTAAAGTATTAATATTTCCATTCTGGATGTTGCTCATGAATGCGATTAATGATTTCACCCATCAATTGCTCTTCATCAAATTGGCGTCCTTTTTCAACCACCGCTTTAACTTGTGATCTATACTTTTTATGAGCCGATTCAGAATCTTCTTTATTTTCAATCAACAATGCTTGAATAGCAAAATAATTTCTTGTGCCTTCAATAGAGTTTGTTTCGACAATTAATTTTCTTTCATTTTGCGATAAACTTTTAAAATACTCTACTGCCGTATCTTTACCTTTACCAAAAAGTAATAAAAATAATTTAGCTGATATTAATTCTTGATAAATATTTTCTGGTAGTTTTTCAGAGTTTTCAATAAATTGATCGATAATAGCTTCCGCTTCTTGATACTTTCCTTGATAAGTCTTTGAAAGATATACATAATAATTCCATTGGGCCGTAATATAATCAATTTCTATAATCGTTTCATCAATTTCTAAAGCTTCGCCATTGATTAATTTTTCTTGCAATAAACATATTTTATTGAAAATATCGACGTTATTCTTTGTCACTTGTTTCATCATCATAGCGTCATTTTTTGTATCTAATTGCAAAGGAATAATGTTATAAATAAGAAGTAATCCCGCCACAACAGAAATAACATATGAACCATACTTCAAATATGTCCGCATATCGCTATTCATTTCTGGATTTAACAAGGCTGGAAAATAAACACCAAATACTAAAATAATTAAAAGTAAGATGGTCCCTCCCCAAAAATACGGCATGGGGTTAGCGTTATCTTTTTTAGGAGCAATTCGTGTCTCTCCTGTAAAGCCTTCAAATGATGATAAAAGAATTTTTAATTTTCCCTTTTCTTTACGAAATGTCAGCCACATAAATGATACCGATACAATCCGATACCCACCAATTAAAGCTCCTATAATATGTCCGACTTCCATAATAATTACGTCAAATATAAAGCCAATAATAATTGCGATTAAGAAAAACAAAAAAGATTTCTCTCCGAGCACGTTATTGGCGGGCGCCAATACAGAAGTCCCCACAAAATACAGGGCTACTAAAAAGATAACATAAACTAATAAACTAAAATTTGCTTGTTTTTTCATATACAATCTCCTTTTGACAGAGGGCAAATATTCTCTGTGCGCTTTGGCGATCTAAGGTTGAACCCGCACTCTTAATGCTATCACGATTATCAAACAATAAATTCAATAAAGCGTCCGTATCAACACTTTCAATTCCTAATTCTGATAAAGTAATTGGCATTCCTAGTGAGTGGAAAAACTTTTGGATCGCGACGATTCCAAGATAAGCTGTTTCGCTATCAGCATTTCCTTTAACTCCCATTACTTCTACCGCCAAACGTACAAATTTCGGAAGACTATATTGGTAGTATACCACACTCCAAGCAGGAAATAAAACAGATAATCCTGCTCCATGCGCTACAAAATCATATAAACCACTCAATGCATGCTCTAATTGATGCACAGGCATTGATACATTTTTACCAATACCAGTTAAACCATTGTGTGAAAGGGAACTGGCTAGCATGAGATTAGCCCTTGCTTCATAAGATGTCGGATTATTCATCACATCACGGGCCGCTTTCATAATCGCCTTCAATAATCCAATAGCAAGATCATCAGCACACTCTAAATCACAAGACGGAGAGAAATATCTTTCTAACGTATGCATCATAATATCGACAATACCGCATGCCGTTTGGTACTTAGAAACAGTAAAACTAATTTCAGGGTTTTCAATAGCAAATAAAGGCCGGTTTAATTCAGAATTAAAACCTGTTTTCTTATGACGAGTATCATCTGTAATAACACAAGATGAAGACATTTCACTTCCAGCCGCTGCAATAGTTAAGACAACTCCTAAAGGCAAAGCCTTATTTGGGAATGCCTTTTTCTCATTAAAATCAAAGGGATTCTCTTGATAATAAAAGCCTGTGGCAATTAATTTAGCCGCGTCGATAGCGGATCCACCTCCAACCGCTAATACAAAATCAATATTTTCTTCTTTAGCTTTTTCTATCGCTTTGCATACGAATGATAATTTAGGATTAGGTTCCACACCACCACATAAGACATAATCTAATTGTTCATTGCTTAAATACTTTAAAAGACGTGCCAATAATCCGGATTTTTCAATCGCTTTTTGACCATATACAATTAGCACTTTCGTGCCTTGATACCTTCTTATTTCTTTTCCAACATTTTCTTCTTGATTTCGGCCAAATAATATTTTGGTCGGTGTACAAAATGTAAAGTTTTCCATTAAGAAGCCTTCTTCGCTTTTTTAAATCGGCTAATAGCGTCATTAAACTGATTATCAAATAATGTTGTTAAACGGAAAATAAGGTCTTCCTTTTTTTCTTTCATTCCTTGGTCAATCCAATTGATTATCACATATATAATAGCGGTACAATAGAATTTCGCAACGAATTTTTTCGTATCGGTGTTTAATACATTCTCAACATCTAAAATAGTTAATGCACGAATAAAACGGGTATATAATGAATTACCTAAAAATTCAATAAATAAATCTCGACTCGCGCTTGATACAACGTTTTCTACAAAATGTCTATTGCTCTCAATATATTCAAAAAAGGCATCTAGAGCATCAACATATGTTCCACTTTTTTCTTTTATTTTTATCGTCTCATTTAAGAAAATCCAAGTCAATAAATCATAAATGTCTCGAAAATGATAATAAAATGTTTGTCTATTAATATGACACATTTCTGATAGTCTTTTAACCGTTATTTGATCTAATGGCTCCGTTGACATTAATTCCTTAAGAGCTTTTCCTAATTTTTCTTCTGTTTTCATTTTCTTGTCCCTCTTATCTAATGACGTAACTCCGCAAGCTCGATAGCAATTTCCGCTCCTAATTTAGCGTTATTAAGCACTAATTGAATATTAGCTTCTAATGATTCTCCACCTGTTATTTCCGTCACTCTTTTCAAAAGGAAAGGCGTAATTTCTTTCCCTTTAATTCCTTTTTCATCAGCCTCTTTAAGGGCCTTTTCAATCGCGTTATTAATAACATGAGCATCCATCTCATATTGTTTAGGAATAGGATTAGTTATAAGAATACCACCCGATAAATGAGATTTTCTTTTAGCTTTAATTACTTTAGCAATGTCTAAGGCAGAATCGGCACAATAATCGACTTTTAATCCACTTTTACGAGTATAAAAAGCTGGTAATTCATCGGTTTGATATCCTAAAACAGGCACGCCCATGGTTTCTAAATACTCTAAAGTCAATGGTAAATCCAATATGGCCTTAGCTCCCGCACACACTACCGAGACATCAGTTCTATTTAATTCTTGTAAATCTGCGGAAATATCAAAGGTCTCATTGCCATGACGATGGACACCGCCAATGCCACCAGTGACAAACACTTCAATATCAGCCTTCTTAGCTAAAATCATCGTAGTCGCTACCGTTGTTGCTCCCCAAGCTTTCGTAGCATAAACAATTGGTAAATCCCGTCTTGATACTTTTAAAATACCATCTTTTTTACCAAAGGCTTCTATTTCTTCAGGACTCATACCAATCACTGGTTCTCCTTCTATAATACCAATCGTAGCTGGTATCGCCCCCGCATCACGAATAACTTGCTCAACACGCAATGCTGTTTCAACATTTTTAGGATAAGGCATGCCATGTGAAATAATTGTTGATTCTAATGCCACAACCGGGCGATGATGAAGCAAAGCTTCTTTTACTTCTGGTGATATTTTCATTGATAACTCCCCTTTCTTATAATTCAATTTTCTTCAAAATATAATCGACCAAAGCATACAATAGTAGCGATGGAATTAAAACGACAAATAATCCTTTTACGGCCTCGCTTGACAATGTATGAATAGATATTTTTAATAAATTCAAACTGGAAAATACTGTTTCCGATAAAACAATCAATAATATAGAAAGCATGACAATTGATGAATAAACAATAGCCCGATATCGATTGAATGGAAAACATAATCGGAATAATACTGCAAAAGCTAAAACCGTCATCGTAATGGTACTACAGGTGATTGCGGCTTCTGAATGCGCTATATTGGCTCCTTCGGCAATTCCCATACCAAATTTGTTATAACCTTCAAATACAAAGAATGTCGCCACTGCTAAAGTAATTATTATGCCACCAGGTAACGCTTTTTTAATAACATTGCTTGTAAAGTCACCTTTTATTATTTTATTATTCGGTTGTAACGCCATAAAAAATGATGCTGCTCCAATAGCGAGCAATTCCCAAATATATAAATTGTTGGTCATAAACGGATACAAATTAGCGGTTCGACTGCTACTACGGTCCGCAAACATTACAACAGCCCATATAATCGAGAAGAAAATACTAAAAATGGTTTTTGTTAAAAATAACGAAGAAACATTTTGTAAATTATTAATCGCCCGACGACCTTCGGCAACAACATCAGGCAATACATTAAAATTAGAATCAAGTAACACCAAATGGGCTACATCGCGAGCAGCTTCAGAACCAGCAGCCATCGCAATAGAACAATCGGCCTTTTTTAAAGATAAAATATCATTAACGCCATCGCCAATCATTGCGACTGTGCGATTATGTTTACGAAGCGATTCGATTAACGCTGCCTTTTGTTCAGGTGTCACACGGCCAAAAACTGTATAGTCATTAGCGACAGAGGCAACTTCTTCTATTGTCATACCTTCTAAAGATATGTATTGATGCGCGGTTTCTATACCCACTTGACGGGCAATTTCTGAAACCGCTAGTGGATTGTCTCCCGAAATGATTTTGACATTGACATCATTATTTCGAAACCAACTAATAGTCTCATAAGCATCTTTTCGAATGCGATCATGCAATATAAATAAACATACTGGTTCCGTATCGGTTGGGACACGATCCCCTTTGATTTTATCTTTGGTATAAGCTAACATTAACACTCTTATACCACGACTAACATATTGTCTAACAATTCTTTGGATATCTCTATCTTTGCCTTTATAAACAAATTCTGGCGCTCCTAATACAAAAGTTCCCTTCCCTTTAAAAGTAACAGCTGAACACTTCCTTTCGCTTGAAAAAGGCAAAATAGTTAATGGTGTCAATTGACTATTCATCGAATATTTTTTCATCATCGCAATAGCGGTTTGATTCGAATCATTAACCGCCTTTAAATATGACCCCATAACTGTATCTAAATCTAAGCTTTTATATTCATCAAAAACTAGGACATCTTCAACACTCATGGTCCCATCCGTAATAGTACCGGTTTTGTCAAGACATAAAGTGTCAACTCTTGCTAACATTTCAATACTATACAATTCTTGAACAGAAGTTCTCTTCTTTCCTAAACGAATAACACCTGTATATAAAGTCATCGATGTTAATAAAAACATCCCTGATGGTATCATACCAACTAGTGAACCAGCTGTGTTAGATACAATATGACTCATATCAATATTACTTGATACGTCTTTAGTTAATTGCAAATAATTTCCTAAAGCCATAATAATGCCCAAAGGGATAATAATAAAACTAATAATATGAAAAATAAAATTTAAAGAACGTAATAATTCTGATTTTGGTTTATTAAGAACCTTAGCTTTTTGTTGTAATTGTTGAGCATAATTATCATCACCGACTTTATCCACTTGCACAATCGCTGTTCCCGAAGTAACATACGACCCAGCATATACCAAATCACCTATTCTTTTTTTGACCGCAATTGCTTCTCCTGTCAATAAAGATTCATTTACTTCAATAGCCCCGCTTCTAACAATCGCATCAGCTGATATTTGCTTTCCCGATGATAAAATTAAAATATCATCTAAAACAATACGATCGGAAGGAATAGTAATTTCATGAGCGTCTCTAATAACTTCAGCATTCGGCGCAGTAATAATACGTAAACGATCTATCGTTTTTTTAGCTCTAATATCCTGATATATTCCAATTGCAATATTACAAAATAAAACAACTAAAAAAAGCAATGATCCATATTCTTTAACGATAATAAGCAAAATAGCAATAATTATTAAAATAATATTAAAAAGACTAATTAAGTTTTCTTTAAAAATCTCACGATAACTTTTTGAATAATTTCTTTTAGTTTGGTTAATAAGCCCTTCTTTTTCGCGATTATCAACTTGTTCGGAAAGAAGGCCCACGCTTAAATCAGGTTTATAGCGGATAAATTCACTTGCGTTTTTTCCTTTTTTGATATGTGTCTCTTTTTTAGTTCTATTTCGCATTGTTTATCACCTCATTATCGCTAATTAATAATATTATACATAATATTATTCAAAAAAACGATTTAAAAAGAAATTTAAACAATGTCTAAAAAAATGTTAATTATCCTTAGAAAGAACAATGCCTGATGCATATCCTCCGTTGTTAATAGTTGCATGAATATACATCGCTTGTGCATCCACAATAAAAACAAAAGAGCGATGTTCTAATTCATAAATAGAATATGATATCGCTATGGCATTATTCATTGTCATATTTTCTTCAGTTTGATAATAAAAGCATAAATTACGATCATCTTCTCGTCTTTCGATATGAAAATCATCAATATTCACATACGAAACATTTATTTTAGTATATTGTTGAGGCTTTGCCAAAATAAAAACCAATATTGATGAAGTCCCAATCAAAAGCACTAAAAAAGAAAAAATATGGCATATCTGATATATTTTTTTCAAAAAAGCCACCCTTAAGTATTATGAACTTTTTTTCATTTTTTATTATTTCTTTTTTCTTTAAAAAAATTAGACATTAAAAGACTTTAGAATTTTGATTGCGTTTTTAAAACATGCAACAAATAACTAGTACGAAATTCTTCGTACCTTTTTGCATTTTTTTAACTTCTAAAATACAGTTCTTTGTATTAAAATGGCATTCTTTTATATAGCTATTCTAACTATACATGTATCGTTAATGATCCAATCTTAATTTTGAAAATAGTCAATGTTGTCTTCAAAACAGTGTCCCACGACAAATTATTAACATAATAGTTATCTTTTTTATAATTATCCCAATTAGCACGAAGATATGTACTTTCTTCAATATCATTTAAAATCTCATTAATATTATTAAAAAGATTCATGGTCCCTCTCTTACGGGCAACATTTATAATGGCGAGACGAAGCGTTTCGATATTAATTATATGAGCCTTTTCAGACCACAATATATGTATGTCATAAAAATCACGCATCCTTGTATTGAATGTCGATCTTGCAAGAACTGTTTCAAGCTTTTCTGCAAATATCGTTTCAATGTTATATGACCAAATATAAAGTTTTTCATCATTGAACATCATAGGATATGAAAATTCAATAGCAGATGGTGTTATTTCATCTCCAGTTGAAATATCAATTTTAATTGTATCCTGCAGTTTATCAAGCTTTGCCGATATGGTAAAACGAACGCCTGAATAATCGTGTTCTTCCATAATATCCTCAATCTTTTTAATTTCATATAAAATACCATCATCAAGATTGATTTTCATAATTTTAGTAATAACATCCTTTGCCTTTTCTTTTGTAAGAGGCCACTTTCTTATGGTTGCATCAATATCCTTAGTGGCTCTTGCCTCCACACCAACAAGAGCGGCTACAAGCATTCCGCCTTTGAGAATGAAGTTATTCTTATATTCAGAATAGGCTATTCGTGCAAGAAAACGTTCCATCATATACTTCCGGATTAAAATTTGTGCCTTCCTACTATCGTTTCCACACAAATTAGATATCTTATCCTTTAGTTGTCTCGAATTCTTGATAATCATTACAACAAAACCTCTATATATTGACGCAGTTCTGCTTCTACGCCAAATTCCTTTGCATATTTCATAAGCCTTGGCAGATTCTTATTTGCACTTTTTACATATTCTTTAAGAGCATAAATAAACAGCTGCGGATCTTTTTTATTCTTTACACGAAAAATATCACAAATCGTTCTTTCCATATTGTAAGTAGATACTTCGTTACCATAAGTTGTTTTTACGACAATTCTTCCTAAATCTAACCATTCATCTCTTACATGGTTAACAACAATCCCCTTGCTACGCAAATGCGACGCATTATACGCTCTCGATACGGTTACAAAAATATACAAAGGCTCTCGTTCAGTTAGTCCATTTAACATAAGAGCCGTGTCATATGAAAACACTATTTTTTCATTTTTTAATGATAAAATATAAAGATCATCCCTCCAACTATCCGGAGACTTATATAATCCACGCGCCACCAACTCGAATTTGTTCATAGAAAGATATTCATGAATATAAGTTCTTGAAATTCCAAGTTTTTGCGCTTCTTTGACGAAAAAATATCCATTGCATGACTCTACTAAATCAGATAGCTGCTTTGTCTTTGTCATAAAATCACCTTCTATCTACGCTTAAAATAATATCATTTTTAAGCGTGATAGTAAAGTCATTATATTAAAATTTATAATAATATAATTTAAAACAAGCCCACAAAAAAAGATAAAATATGGCATATCTGATATATTTTTTTCAAAAAAGCCACCCTTAAGTATTATGAACTTTTTTTCATTTTTTATTATTTCTTTTTTCTTTAAAAAAATTAGACATTAAAAGACTTGCTTCTTCTTTTAAAATACCACCCATTATTAAAGGATGATGGTTAATATTTGGCATTGAGAATAAATCATAAGACGAACCTAGTGCTCCACCTTTTTTATCGGTAGCTCCATAATAAATGGAACGAATGCGTGTCCACGTTAACGCTCCTGCACACATTGAACATGGTTCAATCGTAACATAAATATCACAATTTTCTAAACGCCATGACTTCTTTTTTTGACATGCTTTTCGAATTGCAACGATTTCCGCATGGCAAGTCGGATCATTCTTTTTTTCTCTTAAATTATGACCTCTTGCAATAATTCTATCGTTTTCCACAATAACGCATCCAACTGGTACTTCACCATTTGCATAGGCTTTTTTTGCTTCCTTTATTGCTTCTTTCATATAATATTCGATATTCATTTTTATCCCCACTAATAAAAAAACCATTGCACATAGGATGAATGCTTATGGCTGCTACGTTCCCGTCCTGACCAGGTTCACACCATAACTATCGCAATGGCACTAATAGTATATCACAATTAATAGTAATAAATGCAATATGTGTTTAAAATTAAATCATATTAATTGTTGATTTATCGTTGCACCTCAATTAAATAATTAAATTCCGTATTAAGCGGAAATCGCATTTTTTCAAA
>CAZJKC010000028.1:0-19958 GCA_964546565.1 uncultured Staphylococcaceae bacterium
AGCTATAGAAGTTTGATAGGGCATAATTGTTTAATAACTAACAAAGGTTTTAAATACAATAATAAATTAATTAATATGACTGCATCTGCTTCTTCTTCTTTTGTGATGCTTTTAGAGTATTTAGAAGATGAAAAAAAGGTTATTTAATGGCCCGATTGATAAAAAATAAAGACTATTTCTTTAAAAAAAGTTGAATGATACATTTATTAATAATTTATTCTTTTGTTATAAAGATTAGGTTAAGAATTACACTAGGCAATAAAAATGATATTTTGTTTTTAAAAATAAAAAGCCACAAAATTTTTAATTTTAGTGGCACTTAAAATAATTGATGTAAAATTATTCTTTAATTTTTTCTCGTAGAATTGTAGATGATATGCCATTTGTGTGTGGTAAGTAAATGACATCCACCCCTATTTTTTTAAATTGTTCTTCATACTTAATCCACGAAGGTGTATTTTGCCAATCGCTTCCTACAAAAACAACATCACAATTTAAATTTTTAACCATTTCAAATTTATCCATGTTTTCTTGTGCTACGACATCATCAACATACCTAATTGCTTTAACAATGCTACATCGATCACAAAATTTAATTATTGGGTATTTTTTCTTTCTCGCATAGCATAATTCATCTGTTGTAACTCCAACAATTAAAGTATCACAATACTCTTTGGCCCCTTTTAAAATATTAAGATGACCTATGTGAAACATATCATACACACCAGATGTATACCCTTTTTTATATTTTTTCATATGATTCACCGATGTTTTACTTCTTTCTCCAAACCATTTTATTCACAACAGATGTGTATGATTGGATTAGTCTAACAACTTTGATAGATACATTTTCATCAATATAATATGCACAAGGTTTTCCTAAATCTTTTTCCTCGACCATTCTTACAGCCATATCAACAGCTTGTAATACTTCATTTTTACTGATACCTGCTAGAACAAAGTTTCCTGAATCAAGAGCTTCTGGTCTTTCGGTTGATGTCCTAATACAAACTGCAGGAATAGGTTTATTAATTGATAAATAAAAACTGCTTTCTTCTGGTAACGTGCCGCTATCGGAAACAACGCAATAGGCATTCATTTGTAGATTATTGTAATCATGGAATCCTAATGGCTCGTGTTGAATTACACGTTTGTCAAATTTAAAGTTTCTAAGTTCAATAAATTTCTTACTACGTGGATGACATGAATATAATATTGGCATATCGTAAATTTCTGCTAAGGAATTAACTGCATTCATTAATGACATGAAATTTTCTTCATTATCAATATTTTCTTCTCGGTGAGCTGATAATAAAATGTATTGTTTCTTTTTCAATCCTAGTCTTTCTAATACATCAGATGATTCAATATTATCTAAATTAGCATGAAGTACTTCAGCCATTGGTGAACCAGAAACATAAGTTCTTTCTTTTGCTGTTCCTTCGGCATTTAAATATCTTCTAGCATGTTCTGAATAACAAATATTAACATCAGCAATATGATCTACAATTCTTCTATTTGTTTCTTCTGGTAAACATTCATCAAAACACCTATTACCAGCTTCCATATGAAAAATAGGAATGTGCAAGCGTTTGGCAGCAATTGCTGATAAACAAGAATTTGTATCACCTAATATTAATAAAGCATCTGGTTTAACTTCCACCATAAGTGCATATGATTTAGCAATAATATTGCCGATTGATTCACCTAAATGGCTACCAACGGCATTTAAATAATAATCTGGTTCTCTTAATCCTAAATCTTTAAAGAATACTTCGTTTAATGTGTAATCATAATTTTGACCTGTATGAACAAGAATTTGCTCAAAATATTTGTCTGCACATTTAATGGTGGCTGCTAACCGAATAATTTCTGGTCTTGTGCCGACAATTGTCATTAATTTAAGTTTATTCATCAAGATACACCTCCATATAAATTGTATCAGGATTATTTGCATCAAAAGGTTCATTGGCCCACATAAATGTTATTAATTCATTTTCACCAATATTAGTAATAGAATGGGTATATCCTGTAGGAATATTGACTACTTCAAGTTTATCGCTTGAAACTTCATATTCAATTACTTCTTTAGTTCCGACTTTTCTAAAAGCAATTATTGCTTTGCCTTGCACTACTAAGAACTTTTCATTTTTAGTGTGATGGAAATGATTGCCTTTAGTAATGCCAGGATTTGATTTATTGACAGAGAATTGACCTTGACCAATAGTTCTAATTATTTCTGTAAATGAACCTCTATTATCTTTATGCTCCACTAAGTCATATTTAAATTTATCTGTCGGAAGATAGGACAAATATGTTGCATATAAATATTTTTCTAGAAGTGAGTTATTGCTTGGAACAGCAAGAGTTTTATTGTGCTCTTTAAAAGAATAGATTATATCAACAATTTCACCTAATGTTGTTTTAATTACTGGTTCAACATAGCAAAATTCATCAACCTTATTTGCGTATCCGTTTATAGCTTTAATGATTTCTTTGATAACATCATCTATATAAACTAAATTCATAACATGATTTCGATCATTAACTTGAATTGACAAATCATGAGCTATATTATAGCAAAATGTTGCAATTGCACTATTGTAATTTGGCTTACACCATTTTCCAAATACATTAGGTAATCTATAAACTAAAACTTGAACATTATTTTCTTTTCCATATTTAAATATTAAATCTTCCCCTGCTTTTTTTGATTTACCATAAGGGTTATCTAAAGCTGCTTGAATTGATGAAGTAATTAGTATAGGACATTTGTTATTGTGTTTTTTTAATAATTCTAGAACATTTAAAGTAAATCCATAATTGCCCTCCATAAATTCACTCTCATTTTGAGGTCTATTGATTCCTGCGAGATGCACAACAAAATCACAGCAAGAACAATATTCATCTAATTTACTAGTATCTGTATCACTATCAAAACATAGAGGTTCAATTAAACCACTATATATCTTATTTAATAATTCTGCTTGAATATTTTTGCCTATAAATCCATTTGATCCAGTTATTAGTACTTTCATTTTATTACCTCATTATTTAAACAAGTCTAATTTGAGTAACAATTTTTTCATTCCTTCAACATCTAATCTTTCTGTGTTATGTGAAGTATATTGGTCTATTTGTTCTAAGTCTTTATTTCCTTTTGTAAAGAAGTTATCATAGTTTAAATTTCTATTATCAGCATGTATTCTATAGAATCCAGGTAATGATTCGGCACGTAACATTTCTTCTGTGCTAACCAAAACTTCATAAAGCTTTTCGCCATGTCTTGTTCCTATAATAGAATAACCGATATTTGAGCCTTTAAGTTCTAATACAGCTTTTGCCAATGTTTCGATTGTAGCGGCTGGAGCTTTTTGTACAAATAAATCACCTTGTTCACCATGCTCAAATGCATATAATACCAAGTCGACTGCATCCTCCAATGTCATCATAAAACGTGTCATATTAGGGTTAGTTATTGTTAATTTCTTGCCTTCAGCAATTTGATCACAGAATAATGGAATAACCGATCCTCGTGATGCCATGACATTACCATATCTTGTTAAGCAAAGTATTGGGTCTCCTTCTCTCATTTGACGGCTTCGTGCAATAACATTTTTTTCCATTAAAGCTTTTGTCATACCCATTGCATTGATTGGATATGCCGCTTTATCTGTTGATAAAAAGATAGCTTTTTTAATTCCGTTTTCTACACAAGCTGAAATAACATTGTTAGAACCGATTACATTTGTTTTAACAGCTTCCATTGGATAGAATTCACAAGAGGGGACTTGTTTTAAAGCGGCCGCATGAAAAACATAGTCAACACCTCTAAAAGCTCCGACAATAGAATTATAGTCTCGCACATCACCAATATAGAATTTTACTTTTTCAACATATTCAGGATATTTTAATTGAAGCAAATGGCGCATATCATCTTGTTTTTTCTCATCGCGAGATAATATACGTATTTCTTTAATATCAGATGTTAAAAAACGATTAACAACGGCATTTCCGAATGATCCTGTACCGCCGGTAACTAATAATACTTTATCTTTAAACAAACTCATAATAATTAACCTACTTTCTTTCTTAAAAAATTTCTATATATCCATTCTTTAATTCTATTGGGCATAATGGATACAATTGCTACTCCAATTATACAATAAAAATATTCAAAGATATTAATAAATCGCTTTTTTAGCATATATTTTCTAATTGCTCGCATTGATTTATTATATTCTTTACCACCACGTCTACTTCGCATTGCTATTCCAGAACGCATATATACTAATGGTTCATTAATGTTTCGACATTTTGCTCCATTAATAATTAATCGAATCCATAGGTAATAATCTTCTGCATAGAGCATATGCTGATACCCACCGGCTTTTTCAATAACGTCTTTCTTAAACATCACTGATGGATGATTGAAAGGAGAACGCTTTTTAGCAAATTTTAGTATTTGTTCATGAGTTTCTGGAACTTCTCTTCCACCAATAACATTGCTTAATTCATTTTCGAATTCTATGATTGAAGAACCTACAATATCATACTCATTGATGAAAGCTAATTCTTTTTCAGCACGTGTTGGAATAGAATAATCATCACTATCCATTCTCATAACAATGTTATAAGAACATTCTTTTAAACCAATATTTAATGCTTTTCCTAGACCAACGTTTTCTTCTAATTGTATTCTTTTTATAATGAGACATTTTATCATATACTCATCCATAAGATTATTTAATTCTGGTGTTAGTTCTCCATCGCACACTATGACTATTTCTTTCGGTGGTATTGTTTGATTTAAAATACTATCGAGGCAAAAAGCAAAGTTTGATGCTCTTTCTTTATAATATACAGAAATTAAAACAGAATAATCATTCATTTTTTTACTCCCCTTTTGTATCTAATAATACGATGTTTCCAATTTGATGAGTTGGCTTTCTATCTTCAATTGGCGGGAGAGTTCTCCAATCTCCGTATCTTAACGTTAACCATTTTTCATAGTCTTTACATACGTAATATTTTCTTTTTTCGAAGTCCCATTCAATTGCGTCTTGATAATATTTAATAGAATGTGGCTTTTTCCCTTTTCCATAGTGACATATTTTGCACACTAGTTTTAAGGGAAGAAAGTTTAATAAACGCATCCATATTTCAGCATTAATATTGACTATTTTTAAAGGAGTTATTTTTGCGAAAAATGCAACTAATTTTGGATGATTTGTATTAAATTCGCGTTTGATTTTTTTCCATCTAACGGCTTGCCAAAAATATGACATTTTGAATTGTAATTTACAAATATGTTTTCCAGTTTTATCTAGTGGAAATATATCGATGTATAAGCCTTTGTGTTCTTTTACTAATTCACTGCCTTTTTCTTCAAAAATAGTATTGTTAAGTTTGAGTTTGCCGAAATTGTATGAGTAATACTTCGATGTTTTAGTTGTTTCTAATGTGAATTTGGATGTATCTAAATCTTTTTTACATGCTTTAATAAATCTTTTATAATCTTTGCGCAACATAACAACATCCATATCGTCATCCCATGGAATAAAGCCGTTATGGCGAATGGCTCCAAGCATTGATCCACCATCCAAAACATAATTAATATTATTCTTTTTGCAAATTCTATTAAATTCATCCATTATAATCAATAAGTTTAATTGGATTTCTTTGACTAATGTGGTATTGCTCATATTATTTTTCCTCCATCATTGATGTGTATAATTTTAAATACTGTTTAAGCATATTGGTTTTATCAAATCGATAAGCATTTTTGATACAATCTTCGCGTTTTATGGGATGATTGTATAAATCAATAATAGCATTTTTCATAGCGTCGTAATCATTTTTTTCTATTAGAATACCAACATCTTTTGTAACTATTTCAGATGTCCCTCCTACATCAAAAAAAACAACAGGACAACCACAAGAAATAGCTTCCATAGCAACCGTTGGATAATTATCTGCTTGCGTCGGTGATAAAAAGACATCTGACATTGAATAATATTTGGCTAATTCATTTTGATCATATATTGGCGGTATTCGAATGATGCTTTCATGCGTTTCAATATTATCTTCTATACCTATCATAACGATGGTGAAAATGTTAGGGTCTATTTCACTTGCAAGTTTATTAATATAGTTTAGTCCTTTGGCGTTACTCCAAGGATAGGCCACACATAAAATAATAAATTTATTGCATATATTATGTTTCTCTTTTAAATCGGATTTTGTTGGATGGAAAATTGATAAGTCTATGCCGTTATTAATTACTATCATTTTCTTTTCATTTAAAGTAGTAGCTTCTCTATAATTTAGATTCCATTTTGAAGGAGATATAAAAACAATATTATCTAGTCCATTAATAATACGATGTTTTTTTCTAAAGTAATGATGTGCGCAATCGAAAAATGTGCGAGGATATATACTTTTATATTCACATTTTAAGCATTCTTTATTAAACATTTTACATGTTTCTGGAATGCATGCACATCTTCCTGAAAAAATCCAATTATCATGTAAAGTCAATATGACAGGAATTTGCTCTTTTTTTATGTGTCTAAATAAAAGTGGTAAGTTTATGTAATACCCATGTAATGTATGGATATGAATTAAATCAAATTTTTCTTTTTTTAGTTTTTTAATAAGTTTTTTGGTATTAAAAATGCTTCTAAATCCGTCAGATCCGAATATTTTAACTATTATTCGATTAATATTCTTAATTAGTTTATTATCATCGATACATATAACATTTTCTTTTTTTGTTTTTTTATTTGATGTAAATAATGTACAACAAATGTTAGATTGAGATTCTACATAATCCATAATGTCAATCGCGATTTTTCCTGTAGATCCAAAGTCACTTCCATTAATAATTGCTATTTTCATATTTTCCTCCATGGGCCACGTCTTTGCCGAGCTACTCAAACTTCTTGCAATGAATGAGTTAATTCAACATAATATATTTTTTTAAAACTTTATAATATGAGTTCTTTTTATCGTTGTTTTCTTACATTACTTATTTCCACGCTTTTCCTCAATTCTTCATTATTTTTAATTTTTAATATAGCTTTTTATATTTGTGATTCAACTATTGTGAAACGTTATTCATCTGTTAATTCAACAAAAGTAATAAATTTATTTACAAATGTATTCACATAATTTTTTTCGGATTTTGTTAAAACAAATCGATATACTAAAATAAAATAAATGACAATAAGTAAGATTACTTTTATTCCAAATGTAATCAAAGATTGATTTACAATTAAATAATCTAAACCTATTCCTAAAGCTAAAACAACTAATAATATGGGCATTATTTGTAAGTGGCATTTTTTGAAAAATTCTTTTATATTTAAGTTCACTGCTTTTTTGTAAAAACAATTTAGAATTAATATCATTCCAACTATTTTTCCAATACAAATTGCTGCTGCCGCCCAAATTGCTTCGTTTTCAAAAAGACTAGTAAATAAGAATGATAAACCAACTGATAGAATAGCGGTAATTCCAATTGCTATTCCACGATATTTTATTTTATTTTTAACGATTAATAATGAATTTCCAATTTGTTGAGTAAATGTAACTAAACATGGAAGAAGTAAAAGAATACCAACAAAGTATGAATTATCATATGAGAATCCCTCTTTATTCATTTTCCAAATATCATTTATAAATCCTCGCCCAAATGCAATGAATCCGATAATTATTAAACCTGTAAATAATAGTTGAAATCTTCCCACATTAACCATTAACTGTGTATATTCTTCATCTTTTGCATTATTCTTATTCATAATAGATAATCTTGGGATAAACATTCCATCTAAACCATTGGCAATTTGCCAAGCATATCCTTCAATGGTTGATCCAAGAGTAAACAAAGCAATTTGTATAGTTCCAGATGTAATTCCTAAAATACTAGGTTGAATAGAGATGATAAAACGTGACATTATGGATGCGATAGCGGCCCAAAATGAGAATTTTAGGAGTGTTTGTATCATACCTTTATCATGGTTATTAGCAATAAGAGGTTTAGACCCATATTTACAAAACTTTTTAATATATATTAATTTAATGATTATTTCTATTAAGCCACTTGCTATAATTGCAAAAACATACATATAAAGATTATTAAATAATAGTAAGGTAATGGAAACAAGCAAGATATTGACTAATCTAGAAATTAGAGTAATGGTTTTGTATTGTGGGAATTTATCGTTACCCATCAATATTCCATTTAAAGGCATAAAACAAAATGAAACAGTTGAATATAGACCAACCATAATAAATACAGATTTGAGAGATGATAATTCATCAGCAGTCAATTTAACATAAATTGATGGTATGAAAAAATAAATAATGGTTAGAGCAACTAAAAGTATTGATGATAAGGATATGAATATTTTGAATATTAAACCAATCATTTTATTTGATGATTCGATATCTTTTTCAGCTCGATATTTTGAAATAAATCTTGATACGGCTGTCCCTAATCCTAAATCAATGGCTACTAATGAAATAATAGAATTTGCTAATGAGTAAATGCCATAATTTGATTGACCAAGTGTTTTAGTCATCCATGGTGTATATATTAATCCAGCGATAATGTTTAGGAAAATTGATAAATATGAAATGGTTGCCCCTTTAGATATTTTGCGTTTTTCACTTATCGTTTGTTTTTTTTCATGATTATTAGGATTGTTTTTGGAGTTAAAATCATTATCTTGCTTAATTATAATTTTTCTTACATCTGATAAGGATAGAGGATGTTGTAAACTTAATGAGCCCGATTCTTGATAAATGACATGTCCATCAATTAAACTTTCAATGAATATTTGCAACTTATTTATTAAAGAGTCGGGATTAAAACATGTTTTGATGGATTCGAATGCATTTTTTCCGATTCTAAATATTTCATCTTTATTTTGACATAAATAAAGGACTTTTTTAAATAAATCATTATCGTTATCAAAATCATAAATCAATCCATTTTCATAGTTTTTGATCATTGTATAGGCAGCACCAGTTGTGTGGCTTGCAACAATACAACAACCACTACTCATGGCTTCGTTTACGCAAGCCCCCCATCCTTCCTCTTTATTAGAACAGCTAATGACAATATGTGAACTGTCCATAATTGTTTTAACTTGGTCATTATCCATTCTTCCTAAAAAGGATATATGATGTGATAAATTTAAGGTGATTACCATTTGTTCAAGTGATGCTTTTAAATCACCATCGCCAATAATATTAATATGAAAATCAATACCTTTATCATTTAAATACTTTGCAAGATGAATTATTTTTTCGGGATGTTTCCATTTGATTAATCTATTTACAAATAGAATTTGAATGGTGCTATTTTGTTTTAGTGGCAATAACTCATTATAATTAGAATAGGAGCTCCCTTTTACCCAATAGCCCCAATTTAAACATTTATTAACATTGTAATTTATTAAATCATAATCATAGGCAGTATATGAGGAATATGTTAGACAAAATTGCTGATATTTTTTATAGGGGACTTTGTGCCTAAGCGTGCTTAATATATCGTGTAAATGCCATTCTTGGTATTTTGATTGTTTAAATAGTCTTTCAGAACATTGAATAATAATTTTGTTATGTTTTCTGGCTTTTTTCAAAATAGAATCAGGTGCGTTACCATAAATAACGACATCAGCTTCCTCCATTAATTGATCAGCATGTTTTTGATCTTTATCTGATAAATATCGTTTGACTTCATTTGGAAGTACTTTATTATAATCGGGATTATACACTTGATGTTCTTGCATTGTAGGCTCTAAAGAAATGAAATGATATTGATCTCCATATTTTTTTAATAATGCATTATGTGTTTCAAGTTGATGGATAGATAAGAAATTAGAAATAAAAACAATTTTATAACTAGATTTATCTATTTTTGAATAATAAGAATAGTTTATTCGTTGATATTCATAATGTTTTTTTAGTCTTTCAATTATTCCATAGAACAAGAATATTAGTACAAAGAAATAAATATTAACATCTATCATTGGTTCAAAAAAGAATAAAGAAACGATGCCTAGAAAAATATATATCAACATATTTTTGTGAAAATGATTTTTGGATAAAACACAAAAGTCAATAACGTATTTTACGGATAAAATAAGAATAATTAAGAAGAATGTAGATGGTATAAAGCCACCTATTTTATAAATGTCAAGGATTGTATTATGAAAATATGACGATAGAATAGTCCCATTTTCATCAACAATTTTTCCGTTTATTCCCATGTTTCCAAAGGGACTCTTTAAAAAAGTATCAAAGAAAACTTCATATAGTTTAAATCTTTCATTATAAGATTCATCATTTGAAGAAAATAATCGATTAAACATAGGAATAGAATCACAAAGTTTTTGAAAGGATTCATTACTATTATATAAAGTAACAAAAGCAATTATTAAACTAATAATAATAATAGTGGAAAAGAAAAATATTTTTTTGTATTTTTTCAAATTAGATATAACTTGGAGAATAGGATAAAGTATAAATGCAAATATGATAAGTAATAAGCACGAACGATTTTGGAGTCTAAATGTTAAGAAAATAGTAAAAACTAAAGACAATATAGATATTAACACATAATTGAATTTTCTATTTTCTTTAGATGAAAAAATAAGCGGAACGCTAATAAAAGATGTTAAAATGACAAAAGTATTTACTCCAGTCGCAGCCGTATAGGATCCACCGTAATTCCAAATATCTAAGAAATATCGTCCAGATGAAAATAAGCCAAATTCTTTGAGTGTTAATATAAAGCCTAAAAATGCTCGAACAACAAAACCTAGAGAAATGAAGTAAAAACACTTAATTACTTTTTTCTCAATTTTGTTAATATCTTTTCCAACGCATAAAGAAGAACCTATTAAATATAGAGTAATTGGAAAAAATATATAATAAAAAATATTAGTTATAGAGAATCCTTTATATAGAGTAAAGAAAATAAAATATGATAAGGCGAATCCTATAACAAATATAAAGCCCTTATGGATACGTAATTTATGACAAATAAACTGACGTAATAAAACAAGAATACAGATAATTGATAGAATAAGGTTATCTAGACCTAAGAAATTTAAGCCGAATAAAAATAAACTAAAATAAAGAAAGAATAGTGTTAAGTCATTTAGTGATTGTTTTTTTAAAGTTGATAAGATTTTTTTCATTTTTATGACCTACCTTTTTTTATAAAAGTTCTATACATATTGAATTCGCTATTTTTATATAAATCTACGAGAGTTCCGTCTTTATAAATAAATTGTATTACCTTTTTATGACCATCTTCATAGTAGGTTAAATTGATCATATCCTCTTTCACGTTATGACCATTTTCATCATAAATTGGATTTTTATATTCATCGCGCATAAATGTTACAGCATGCTGCCATTCGGTTTTTAAAGTGTTAACTATTGTTGCATTTTCAGATGAATATGTTGTTAAGGTCGCTTCATTAGTAATTGAGAGATGAAGTTTTTGAACTATTTGATCATTATTTATAAAATAATAATCTCCTAATGTTCCAACTTGAAATAATTCTAAAGAAATAATAGGACAAAAAATCACTAATAATGAACAAATGACGGTTAAAATTCTAGTTAATATCTTTTTTTTATTCACTGTAAAATTTCATTCCTTTCTTTCTTAAATACTTTTTAATTTTTTTTAATATTTTTTTGGGTAGTATTTTTTTTAAATTCCACGCTATAGTTAGTTCTAGACTTTTCATTAGTTTTATGCGTTTTCTATCGCCAAAATATAAATTGTTTTTCTTTAAATATCTATTTGCATTGATTAAAAGCTTTCCTTTTCTAATTGTATCCATAAATGGTAATACTTTTTTATAAGTCATTGCACATTGGTATCCTTTTTCCTCCATTTTCTTAGATAAGGATACCTCTAATTCCCATGGGTTTAATTCTGTTTCAACCATTTCCGCTAAAACGCTTTTTTTCCAAATGCCAGGATAAAGATTTACGTCGTATACTTCGAGAGGATTTATGCTTTTTACATGTTTATATTTTGTTTTTTTCTTTCCAGCGGGTGTATTAAATAATCTAAAATATGCATAGTTTTCTTTTTTTACAATTTCTAACATTTGATATATATCATCTTTTTTTATTTGTTTTGTAAATAAGTAATCATCAAGTGTAATTAAAACATATTTCGTTTTTATTTGTTTTAATGCTTCTCGTATGCGATGAGAGAATTCTTTTTCTTCACCGGCAAAAATAAAATGAATATTATCGCGTTTAACACTCGTGTTAACTTTATCACTTAATAAATATGTCTCCATGTTTCGATTGCCAAAATGTTGCTCAAGAAGTGTAAAGTTGGCGTCCCAAATATCAGCAAAAGCGTTACACGATAATATTAATAAGGAAATTTCATTTGAATAGACTTGTGATGTGTTTTCTCTAAATACATCCATGACAATTTTTTCAAATTTTCTATTGTTTATTTCTAATATATGATTATTTTGATATGTTTTTTTGGCATTTTCTACTTTTGTATTAATTGCATCTATAGAAAAGATAAATTCATTTAATGATGTTTCTAAATCTTGTTCATTAGTAACAACACAAGCAGTTTCTGTAGCCTTTAAGTATTGTATTACCCCACATTCGTCGGAACCGAATGCAATTGTAGGAATTCCAGATGATAAACAATCTGCAACTTTTGTTGATAAAGAATACTTGGTTGTTAAAATATCTTTTGCTTTTGTGCCTTCAACTATGATTAAAAAATCGCTCTCTTTGGTTTTTTTAACAACTTCTGTATAAGGAATTGAAGCGCATAAATTAATCCCCTTACATTTTTTTAATACTTTTAGATATTGTTCTTTGTTTTCATTTGTGTATACATTTATTATAAAGTCTTTGTTTATTCTTTGCAAAGCGCATGCGATGGAAACCAATGAATCATTACGTCCATTTCTTACATTTCCAAAATATGAAAAAATAGGTATTGAATGTTTTTCTTTTTTCGATATAGAATAGGTAATTTCAGATGACAAATAAATGGTTTGTCCATGACGCCCATAATATTCATTATATTTATCTCGGATTTTGTCACTTATATAAATAATATCGCCAGGATAATCCATAACTTTTTTTATTAATTTTTTGTATTTATAACGATAGATATGATACAAAGGTGACAAACTGAAGTGATTATTAAATATATAATCATCACCTGTAGATGAAACAATTGGAATATTGAACTTTGTTGCAACATAAAGGGCGATCTCTGGAATAAAAAAGTCATCGGAAAAACTTAAAAAAACAACTTGAGGGCAGAAATCAATTAACCAATCATTGAATTCTTTGGTGAGCCAATATTTCTTTTTCCATAGCCATTTGCGCATTAAAAAAATAAATGGAGTTTTATTGCTTCCAATTTTATATAATTTTGTAAAGAAAGAACTCTTTGTTTCTAATTTATTATCGTTCCATTCATTTTGTAAGTTTTCATTTTCGAACGCTATACCCGTTTTAATCTTACGTGAGAGCCTTCTTTTTAACAATCGTTGATCGGTAATTTGAAAAAATCTACCGCAATGTCCTTTTGTTGGAGATTTATTAATTGAAAAAACCTGAGCTAATTTATCTTTTGGCCAATTATGAAAATATGCGTCAAAAGCTCGTGATGTGGCATTTTTATTATAAGGAACTGTTCCAACTATTAAAACTCTAGGTAAATTGTTATTTTCCACATGGCTCACCAACCTTATCTTTTTTTCTATTATCATAAACTAATTTTTAATAGTGTATGATAAAATTAACTATCTGTCCCCATTCAGTTAACAATATAATAATATCACAATATTTTAATTAATATTATATTATTTTAACGCTTGTTTATATTTAGAATTGTTTGTAATTGGCAATTAGAAAGTTTAGGAATAAACATAAAAAAAGATATCAAGGTAAATTAAAAAAAGAAGAGAAACTAGAAAACGATTGAAATTATTTCAACTAAGAAAAATTACAAAATACCTTGTTGTGTTCTAAAATAATAAAAAACCCCGAAAGGTCCGGGATTTGTATGATTTTCTTAAAAAGATGCATTGAATTACACATTTATTGTTTCATTTTCTTCATTGTTTTTTGTAATTTCTTCGACTTGTTTTCCTTCTATAACATCTTTGCTTATAAATACATTAATTACTGTCTTAAAAAGAATTTTAATATCTAAAAATAGGTTCATTTTTTTTACATAATCGCCATCAATTCGAGCTTTCTCTTTTATATCGAGTTCATCACGTCCTGATATTTGCGCTAAACCAGATAAGCCGGGTCTAATTGAATTAGCCCCATATTTATCTCGTTCTTCGATTAAATCAAATTGATTCCATAATGCCGGCCTAGGCCCAATAACTGACATATGTCCTACGAAGATATTAAATAGTTGAGGGAGTTCATCTATACTAGTTCTTCTTATAAATTTCCCCCATTTTGTAATATACTTTTCAGGATTTTCTAATAAATGTGTTGCTGAATCTTTTGGAGCATCTATTTTCATAGATCTAAACTTCCATATTTTAAAGATTCTTTTATTTTTTCCTACTCTTTCCTGCTTAAAAAGAATAGGCCCTTTTGAATCTAACTTGATAATTATGGCGATAATAAGCATTGGTATTCCTAAAACGATAATGGCAATTGAAGATGCAAATATATCAAAGAATCTTTTCCAAAACAAATAAAACTTTTTCATTTTTTTACACCCCTACTTTATCTCTTTCTGGTTGATGATAAGTTGTAATAACTTTAGCCAATAAATCTTTTACTGTTTGAACATTTTCAATTTCAAATACTTGTGAAATAAACTCTATTTCTTTAGTGATGTCAACGACATCAACAGGTTGTTCAATAAATATTTTTTTGTTATCTGTTCTTATTTGTGTAGAAAGATCAATTAGCAATTCTTCATATATTTTTTCACCAGGACGTAATCCGGAAATGATAATAGGAATATCAACATATGGTACATATCCGGCTTGTTGAATCATCTTTTCGGCAAGGGTTATTATTTTTACAGGTTTTCCCATATCAAGAATGAATATTTCACCGCCGGTTGCGTATACTGCCGATTGAAGAATTAGACTAACAGCTTCGGGAATAGTCATAAAGAAACGTCTCATTTCCCGATCGGTTACAGTAACTGGTCCACCTTCTTCAATTTGCTTTTTGAAAAGAGGAATGACTGAGCCATTACTTCCTAAGACATTACCAAATCTAACAGCTGAATACTTTGTTTCTTTAGATATGCTTGAAAAGTATTGAATAATTAATTCAGCAAATCTTTTTGTGGCTCCCATAACATTTGTTGGTCTTACAGCTTTGTCGGTAGAAACTAAGACCATTTTATGAATTTTATATAAATCACATAATTTAGCAATGTTATATGTTCCAATAACGTTTGAACGAATGGCTTCTGTTGGAGAATCTTCCATTAAAGGAACATGCTTATATGCGGCAGCATGGAATACGAGTTCAGGATGATAAGTGTGGAAGATATTATTCATTCTTTCATAATTATATGTAGCTCCTACTAAAGTGATTAGTTTAATATCATCATTATGTTTTCGTATTTTCCTTACTAAATATTGTTGAATATCATATAGAGCATTTTCATAAATATCTAATAAGATTAATGCCTTTGGTTTTTGTTTATATATTTGGCGTACTAATTCCGAGCCAATTGATCCACCGGCTCCTGTTACTAGTACCACTTTACCATGTACAAAATCATGTAGACCATCATTATTTAATTCAATAGGTTCACGTGACAATAATTCAGCTATGTTTATATCAATAATATGATTTTTCTTAACTTGGCTTCCGGTGTCTGATATTAATGAAAGCATTTTAACGGTTACTTTACTTTCAGATAATAAATCAAAAATGTATTGGACAAGTTCTGAAGATAATTTTGATGTCGAAATAATAATTTCTTTAGCGTCATATTTATCGATAATGTCTTTGATATTTTTGATGGGGCCATCCACTGGTACTCCCGAAAAGAAAGTGCCTATTTTCTTTTCATCGTCATCAACAAAAGCGACAACTTTGTTTTTTAAGGCTTCGTTACTTTTACATTCATCATAAACAATTTTACCGCCAGCACCAGCTCCAATAATAATGGTATTAAGTGATTTAGTAACTTTATTTTTGATGAATAAAGTTCTTATTCTTGTAAAGCATCTTATTAAAGTAAGTAAAAATGGCTCAGCAATGGAAATTAATAAAAAATTTGTTACATTTGTTAGTGATAAATCCAAAATTACAAAGGAAATTATGTAACAAAACACGCTTGTGATAAATGAAAGAGAAACCAACTTAATTGCATCTTCTATTCCAAATAATGCGGTCATTTGGCGATATTCTTTAAAAAGTCCAAAGGTAATTATTTTAAATAAAGCAATACCACCAATAATTAGCCATGTATCAAAACTTCTTAATGATACAAGTTCAAGTAGCCCGAAAGCATTTAAACTGATGATGATTATTAAATCTAGTAGTATGAAACGTAAACCAGTTATTATTCTTTTAGTTTTATGGTTCATAAATTATTAGACATCCTTTCTTTTTATCAATAAATATACAATTTGAAATTTATTTCTATATAGATAGAGGAAATTAAGATTTCCAAAAAATATTGTAGCACATTTAATAAATAAATAATAAATCAAATATGCTAATTATTCATAAAACATATATGGCTATTATTGGTATTTTTCTTTTTTTATTATTGTATAAATGATTGATATCTAGATAAGAAACATAAAATAGTAGTGTAGAAATTATTATTAAGTTTTATGCTTTTATATTGCTTCGTGAAATTAAATGGTTTCTGCTATAAATAAGGCGATAGTTTAATATATTTTAACACCTTGTTTACTTTATACAATTTCGACCATCATAAATCACTTTATTTTTTAATAAATTACGGTCCATATCAACAATTTGCTTCCACTCTGTTAAAATCATGACAATATTACATTTATTAATCGATGATTCAATATCATTGCAGTAATGGATTTGATTATTGAATATTTCTTTTAATTGCGGTAACGCAACAGGATCATAGGCATAAATATTGACTCCATTATTGAGTAATTCTTTAATAATATCTAATGAAGGCGCATCCCTTAAATCATTAGTGTTAGGTTTATATGTTATTCCCAAAATAGCGATATTTAAACCCTTTAAAAAAGGATAGTCTTTTTTAAGCTTGTTTACAAGTATAAAGCGTTGTTCTTCATTGACGCGTATAGTTGAATCAACAATACGTAAATTATATCCGGCTTTTGATGCAAAATCACACAATGCTTTAGTATCTTTCGAAAAGCATGAGCCTCCATAACCAATGCCGGGATTTAAAAATTTATTTCCAATACGAGGATCAAGGCCCATTCCGAGAATAATATCATCGATATTAGTGTTTAAAACTTCACATAAATTAGCCATTTCATTAATAAAAGATATTTTTGTAGCTAAAAAAGCATTACAAGCATATTTCATTAATTCAGCTGTTTTAATATTGGTAATAATTATCGGAAGATTAAAAGGTTGATATATCTTTTTAAGTGATGCAATCGCTTCTTCTTCTTCTGCACCAATAACAATTCGAGGAGCGTTTAAAGTATCCTTAACGGCGCTTCCTTGAGCAAGGAATTCGGGATTTGAGGCAAAAGATAAGTTTATTTGATAAGAAAGGTGTTCGTATATATACTCTTTTATAGCTTCATTTGTACCAACGGGCACAGTGGATTTAATAACTATTAAACAATCATTTTTTACATATTTACATATAGAATCAGCAACATCATAAATATATGATAAATTACATGTGCCATCTTTATTTTCAGGAGTCCCGACGCAAATAAAAATACTAGTACAATTTTTATATGCAATAGATGGTTCATTTGTATATGTTAGTCTTTCTTTATTATTTTCCATTAATTCTTTTAAATCTGGTTCATATATAGGACATTCACCATGATTAAGTTTATCAATTTTATGATTATTAATATCTAAACAAACAACGTGGTTATCAAAATGAGCAAAACAAACAGCGGTTACTAATCCAACATAACCGACACCAACGACGACGATATGACCGTTTTTGTTACTACTCATTGTGTGACCTTCTTTCCATTTTATTGTTAAGTTTATTGTTTCGATGATAAAGATTAATTTGTAATTAAAAAGTTATTTCTTAATCTTTTTTCTTTTTTTCTTATTAATAATAAGAATAATAGCAAGTATCAATAAACAACCAAGGCTATAACCTATAAAGTCAATCAAAACATCTTCTATAGTACATGATCGACCTTTAGGAATTAATTGTAATAATTCAGATATAGTGGCAAGGTATAAGCCATATCCCGTGTTTAGCCATAGCGATATTCGCTTTTTAATATTATCAAAAAAGGATAAAAAAGTTAATATCCCAAATATACCTGTTAAAAAGAATAATGAGAAATGACCAATAATTTTACGGGTATAATGAACAAAACTTGTCCAAAATGAATTGTCAGGTGCAACAAAATTAACAATTTGTGAACATTGAATTGTTTCATCTTTATCCCATGAGATGGTAATAGTTACTTTACCAAGTTCTTTTCCATATAGATATCCGTTATCATCAATAGAACATATTTTTTCATTACTACTACGGATATTGACTTTTGTATTAGTGACTGGTAAGCCATCAATTTTTGAAATAAGTTCATAATTGACTTTGTTCGCCTTATGATAATAATAATTGTTTGATATTTTCAGTTTTATCTCAATTGCATCTACTTCTTTAACATTGATAGCAATGGTTTTCTTAATATGTTCATTAGAATTAGAAATAATGTCTATAGAAGTATTACCTTCTTTTTTACCGATTATTTTATTATTGGATATTGAAACGATGGAAATATCATTTGATTGTAAATAATATGATGAATCGGTGACATTTTCGTTGAATAGGGGATTAATTTCTACACTTTGTCCTACATAAAGAAGATCGATATCTTTATGTTCGATAGAAGTAACGGGAATAATAGGATTATCATTAACAGTTATTTCTATATAATTGGAAGTAATAGATGGGTATTTATCACTTTGTGCATAAATTGATGCTGTACCTGGTTCTAATCCCTTGATAATTCCACGAGCGTTAATTGTGGCTACTTTTTCATTAGTTGAGTGCCATGAATATCCTTTATATGTAGCGTTTGTAGGATTAAAAGAAAGACTTGCTGAGGATGTAATACCAACACTTATTTCAGTGCTAGATAAAGAAATATTGATACTTTCTAATTCTATAGGAGAAATAGTTATAGTATGTGTATCGTGAATAGAAGGGTCAACAGAGGATGTAACTTCAATAGTGACAACACCTTCTTTTTTTGCAACGATATTTCCTTGTTCAGAAATAGATACTAAATCATTATGATCTGCTGACCATTTAACTCGTTTATCAGATGTATTATCGGGAAAAAATGAATATTCAAGTTTTTGTGATTCACCAACATACATATAATCAATTCCTGATAAAGTAATGGCTTCTGGCAAAACTTCTTTATCACCCTTCTGCCCTTTGTTAAATATCGTGGCGATGATGGTACTTTGAATAGAAGACACGCCACCAGGTAAAACTGATTGCACACAAATAAAAAGGGATAAAAAGATAAATGTGATAAGATAAAAACGCTTTAATTTCATTTATTTATCCCCTTTCTTTATATAGTATTATATATGTTTTTGGCGATTAAATATATGATTTTTCAAAGAAAAAGCCATTTTTATCATATTTAATTTGCTCTTATTTGCATATTTATTATTATTCCTTTTAGACGTGTGCTCAAATAAATATTATATGCAAAATTAAGGCTATAGTAAACTCTTGTTTTTTT
>CAZJKC010000029.1:0-19657 GCA_964546565.1 uncultured Staphylococcaceae bacterium
ATTTCAGTTTTTTTAAAAAACCTTTAATACGGAATTTAATTATTTAATTGAGCTTATTCAATTACTTATCTTTAATTGTTTTGGTTTTACTTTTCTTATCTAATGTAAATAAATAAATATTTTTATCAAGTTTTTGACGTTCACCATCTAAAACATAAATAACACCACTTAAAAAGTCAATAACACGATATTTGTCTTTGGTCAAAAGATTACTGACATTAACAATAGCCGGTTGTTCAATAAATAAATGGTGAGCAATGTCTTGTGCTTCATGATAATTCATGACCATAAATACTCGTGGTGCTTTTCTCATTTTTTGACGATCATTATTCGTTACTTCTTTTTTATTTTCATATATGACTTCTTGATCATCTTCAGAAGGAACAAGAAGTTTTTTTAAAGTTTTAACAATTGTTTTCATTTTTTATCCTAGAAATAGTTTTTAAGGCTTTTTAAGGCACTTTTTTCTAAACGCGAAACTTGCGCTTGGGAAATATTAAATTCACTGGCGATTTCTAATTGTGTTTCGCCATCATAGTATCTTTTTTGAATGATAATAGCTTCCATCTCATTAAGAGACTTTAAGCCTTCTTTTAATGATAGGGAGTTTAGAAGCTTATTGACATTATCATTATCAGATGGTAAGACATCAATAAGCTCCATCGATTCATCAGTATCATTAAAAAGGGGCTCAGATAAAAAAACGACACTACTCATCGCTTCAAAGCATTCAACAATATCATAATAACGAACACCGATAACATCCGCTAAATCCTGATATGTCGGTTCTTTTTGATACTTAGCAATCCATTCTTCTTTAGCTTTTAAAGCGCGATAGGCACGATCCTTTATCTGTCGTGACACTCTTAAAAAGGAATTATCACGCAAATATCGCTTCATTTCTCCAAGAATCATCGGCACAGCGTAGGTTGAAAACTTAACTTCATGCTCTAAATTAAAATTATCAATCGCTTTAATTAAGCCAACCACACCAATTTGAAATAAATCATCTAAATTATCAACGCGTTTCGAAAATTGATTAACAATGCTTAATACTAGTTTTAAATTTCCTAAAACGATGACATCTTTTTTTGATAAATCCCCTTTTTGATATAAAGCAATGTTCTGAATGGTCTCTTCTGAGGACATCACTTTTAATGACCCTGTATCTACTCCCGTAATTTCAACTTTATATTGGGCCAAAATAGTATCTCCTTATAATAACTAGTTTGGCCCTTTTTTACTTATGTAAACCGACTTTTAGTTTTTTTAATATTTTTTTCTCTAATCGCGAGATATATGATTGCGAAATACCTAAATAAGAGGCAACTTCTTTTTGGGTCATTTCCTCCTTTCCATCTAAGCCAAATCGCATATTAAGTATTTCCCGTTCACGAGGTTTTAATTTCTTGATTTCTTCTCCTAATGCATCTTTTTCATCATCATCATTCATTTCATCAATAATGACATTTTGATCAGTCGAAAGAATATCAGAAAGTAATAACTCATTACCATCATAATCACGATTTAAAGGCTCATCTAAACTGACTTCCGCTTTTTGTTTGGCCTTCTTTCGTAAATACATTAATATTTCATTTTCAATACATCTTGAAGCATAAGTAGCAAGTTTAATATTCTTATCACATTTAAAAGTCATAATCGCCTTAATAAGGCCTAATGTTCCAATGCTTATCAAATCTTCAAGATTATATATATTATTTTCATAACGTTTTGCAACATAGACTACTAAACGCAAGTTATGTTCAATTAGTTTATTACGGGCCACTAAAGAACCCGCTCGATAATCATCAATCGCCTGCATTTCTTCTTCCCTAGATAATGGAGGCGGTAATGTTTCTTTTCCACTTATATATAGGACATTTCCATGCGTTAATAGCCAATTTTTAAATCGTAACCATAGTTTTTTCATAGTTTTAATGAAGGTATGCATTTAGCAAGCACTCACACCCATTAAAGCCCTCCTTACGATCTATGAGTGCCACATAGACCAGCGTCTTTTCCGATAAATCATTCATAGAAATCAAGGCTTCTTGTAATGACACTTTACTTTTCTCTTCCATCATTTCATAAGAAATATACTTTTGTTCATCATTTAACACGAATGGCCAATTTTTACGTAGACAAAAGATAACAGGTACACCATGGTATTTTACTGTATTACCTGTATCATAATATGAACGGAAACGGGCTTTTTGATCATTGACAGTTAAAATGACATCCATTTTATAATTTCCTAAATGATATAAGCAATCTACACCTCGCACAACTAGATATAAAATCAAAAGAAAAATAGGTAAAACCATGAGGCTTAATAAACCATACGGACTATGAATTATAAAGACAAAATGATAGACACTGACCTTCGTGGTGATAAGTGACATGGCATAGCATAGCCCATAATAACAAGATATGTAATATATTAATGGGCTAAAAAAAAACTTTTTAAAAAATAAAAAGAAAATTAAAATATGGAGCAATAATATTAAAATCACCGCAATCCATATTGGAAAATACACGACAATAAGTAAAGGTACCGTTGCAATTGTTAATTTAAATATCCCCCTCCCTTTTAAGCGGTTAGTAGAAACAGTATTCATAAACTTAACACTAACCATTACGATAATAATGTGCGCCACAATCATTAAATCAAAATATACATTCATTCTTATCACCGTTTTTATCTTATATAATCGTTACACAAAAAAAAGTCGAAGTATGAAAAGAATAAAATATATTTTAAAAAAAAGGCATCTAGCGAATGATACCTTTTGTTAATAAGAATCATTTTCACAAGATGCACTTTATATTTGAAAATTTCGTTATATATTTTATTTAGCCATTATTCTTTAATTAATAAATATGCTGATCCCAATCCACCAAAAATTGATAATATTGCTCCGATAATCGCTCCAAAGCCTAAAGAATAACCAGTATCTTTAAATGTTGAAGCATCAAGAGTACCTGAAGATCCTAAGACACTACCAGAGTAGGCAAAAGTACTAATTGAAGGGACAATGAACAATAATACTGCCGAGGCCACAAAGCACAATAAGACCACTAAAGTACCCACTTTATTGGAAAGGAACATCTTAACCACACAACCAATAACAGGTAAGAATATTGCTAAGCAAACGAGAATGGAAAAATAAATATGCATGGACGCACTGACTAATGATCCAAATGATACTCCTGCAATCTCGCCACCAAAAGCTAATTTAAAAATGTTATAAGTTGTTGTTGTGTCACCGTTTGTGATACTGACACCTGGAAGGAAGCCCATCAAAATAACCACAATCGCTAAAGCAAATAAACAAAGTGGTAATAATTTTAAGACTTCATTTTTTGATTTTTTCTTTTTCGCCATAATTTAATCTCCTCCTTATAATTAAAAGCGATTTTCTTTTAAGAAATTAGGAAGAATAGAATCATTGTCCTCTTCTGATTCTTGTTCTTCACTATTATCTTCTGATTTTTCCTCAGTTTGATAAATATGAGGTTGAATTGGTTGATAAGGTGGCACCGAGGTAAAATCAAATTCATCATCAAAGTCGGTGGCAATCACGCTAACGAGCATTTGATCACCTAATTCAGGATTGATTGATACACCAAATTTCATATCTAATGTTCCACCCGCATATTTCATAATTTCATCAACAGCCATTTGGGCTTCATATAAAGAAACACTTGGACCGCAAGTGACCGATATAATAGCGCTTTTGGCGCCTTGAATGGAAACTTCTAAAAGCGGTGAGGCCACGGCCGCGATAGCGGCATCTTTAGCTTTATTCGGTCCACTACCTGTACCAATACCTATTAAAGAAATGCCGGCATTTTTTAAAGTATTAGATACATCCGCAAAATCAAGGTTTATTACTGCCGGCATTAAAATTAAATCCGTCACTGTTTTCACCGATTGGGCTAATACTTTATCCGATTCTGAAAATGCTTCCGAAATCGGACATTGACCGTTCATCATTAATAAGCGATCATTGGATACAATGATAATGGCATCAACATTTTCTTTCAGTTTATTCAATCCTTCAATCGATTGCGTAATACGTTTCTTACCTTCAAATCCAAAAGGTCTAGTCACAATAGCGATGGTCAAAGCACCTTCTTCACGAGCAATATTGGCAATAACGGGGGCCGCTCCTGTTCCCGTACCGCCACCCATACCAGCCGCGATAAAAACCATATCAGCACCACGAACAATATTACGAATTTCCTCCGCACTTTGCTCGGCAGCCGCTTGTCCAACTTTGGGGTCACCACCAGCACCTAAGCCTTTATATGAATCATTCCCTAAAACTAAACGATTAGGAGCTTTTGAGGTACTTAAAGCTTGTTTATCAGTATTAGCAACATAAAACTCCACATTTATTTCTTCATCAATCATGCGATTGACCGCATTATTACCAGCTCCGCCAACACCAATTACAATGATACGGGCTACCGGTTCAAAAGTATCTAATTCATTTCCATCCATAGTCATTTCTCCTTCTTAATAATTATCAGTTGGTATACGACTTGATTTTATACGCCGTTGTTTCGTTTCATTGGCATTTTCTAAATCATCCGTCTTTTCTTGTTCTTCATCTAAGGCTTTTAAATTTCCCACAATTTTTATAGCTCCCAAACAATTCGTGAATTGCGGGTCTCGAGCTCCTAATACGCGCGGAGTAAAGATTCGCAAATCATGACATTTTAACGTTTCTTTAATAACACGATCTAAGCCTTTGAATTTTGTTCCACCCCCAACTAGAATTACCGGGAATTGCACAATACTTTGATCGTTATGAGCCGCTAATTCATGAATACTTTCGTTAATCTCTTGAGCATAATCACGAATAACCGAGCCAATTTCTTCTTGCCAATCATCATAATTAACATTAAAACGTTCATGCCGCTCTTTATTAATTACTGAAAAAAGAGGGGGATGAAAAGGATAATGCTCATCCATGAAGCCAAACATTTCTTTTAATTGTTGAGCGCTTGCGACATCAATTCCAAAATTATCTGCTAAACGTATGCCAATATCATCAACACCACGATATAAGAAGGTGGAATCAACAAGTTGATTATGACCAATTAAACTAACCGAAGTTATCTTCGCTCCCAAATCAATAATCAAGAAATCACTTGGTAAGTTTTTTTCTAATTTCATGATTTCGTAAGCAGCATAAGGAGCAACAATCATTTTCGATTCTAAAATGTTAGCTTGTGAGAAAGCTTTTTTATAAGATTTTACAAGATATAAAGGACAAACATGAAGCTTAGCTTCCATCACTAATGAGTTCGATATTTGATCGATAGGTGGTTCACTATAACTTCGATTATTTTCTAAAATAAAACAATCGGGAAGAATGTCAACCGTCGTGGAATTAGTCCGTGTTTGCACTTTACGATGTTTGCTATATAAATATTCAATATCGATTTTCGATATTTTACCATCGGGAGAAGCTACACTTGTCCCATCTTTATGATGGTAAACTTCAAATCCAACCGGGGGAATAATCATCGCATAAGTTGATATCGGCCTTGGTAAAGTCTCAGTTGCATCTTTTAAAACGATATTAATAGCCTTATTAACAGCATTAAAATCGGCAATTGAACCTTCTTTAACCGCTCCTTCATCTAAAGGGGTTGAAAGCGATTTAACCACAACAACATTACCTTCTAAAAGGTAGCCAACTACTAATTTAACAGCTCTTGAAGAAACTTCAATAGCCCCAATTAAGTCATTTTTCATTTTCTCTACCTCCCCTATATTGTTGTAATACGGCAAGAATTATCTTTACCATCATAAATACAAACAGTATTGTAATACGATATTTCTATTATATCATGGTTGAATAATTTTTTTTCACTTAAGTGTTCAATAGAATTTAAAATTGTCTTTTTATTACTTTCTTTAAGAAAAAAAGCAAAGCTTTCATCACGCAAAAGTATCCGCGCATAATGACCATCGTCTAATAAAAAATAAAAGCCAAAAAGCAATGTCGATAAACTTTGATCATAAACAATATCGAAATAATCGGCACTTTTTAATACTTCTGGAGCGATTTCTTTTAAGTTCTTTAAAAGTTTTAACCTTCGTGATGTGCTTAAAGAAGCATCAGCAAGGTTATTATCGAAAGAAAAATCACTTATTAAACAAGGGGTATCATTCTCATGAAAATCATATGTTGAAGTCGGATGTTGACTTTTAAAATCCGTAAGAGTTTTCCCATTAGTTAAATAATAAATAGTTTGTTCACCATCTTTTTGATGCAAAACACAAGCAATTTCATCGATTGTTATATCTAATCCGAAAAGATGCCAACTCACTTCACAATCAGCAATATACTCTTTTGTTAAGATGCTTTCTTCTAATTTTTGTTCATCAATAAATAAAAGAGGGGTCGACTTTTTATAAGAAGCATAAGACAATAACGTCTCCGTGTCTAATAAAAAACTCCCTTTCACTTCTGTATTATAGCAAGAAAAAACAGATAAAAAAGGGCAAAGGCAAAGCGAAAAAATAACAATTAAAAAAAAGGTAATCCGAAAAATGAAAGAGTTATTTTCATGATTTCTTTTATCTTTAATTTTATTTTCAAATAAATTGATACGCTCTTCACTTACACTTGTTGATAATTGCTCTTCCGCCATTACTTTCACCACCTTGAATTTCAATTTCAAGTTCCAATAAAATAGTATATTTATTATATACTATCTTTTGGATGTAGGCAATGAAATCTCGTATTTCTTGTGTGGTTACTCCTTTTTGAAAAATAAGAAAATTAGCGTGTTTTTCACTAATCGCAAGATGCCCTTTCCGATAACCTTTTAAACCTGCTTCTTCAATAACTTTTGCTGCAAAATAATCTTGTCCATTTTTAAAAGTTGAACCTAATGTTAAAAGCCCTCTTGGTTGAGATAATAAGCGTTTTTGATGATATTCATACCGTTCCTTTTTTATTAAATGTCGTTCTTTTTTTATTAGATGAAAAGAGGCGAAAAAGACTAATCCACGTTTATCTTTTTTTAAAAGAGATGAACGATAAGAGAAGTTTAATTCTTCGCGTGTATAAGTTACAATATTTCCCTTATTATCAACCAAAGTAACATCTATTAATTGGTCGCTTATTGCCTGAGAAAAGGCTCCGGCATTATTTGTAATAGCCCCGCCTAATGTTCCCGGAATATCTTCAAAAGCGGTCCAATTAGCGTAACCCAAGTCACTCATTTTTTTCGCTAATGAAGCAAGATTTATTCCTGCTTCTACCAGTAAAATATCATTTTCGATTTTATAAGTATTTGCTTTAATAGCAATAGCGATAGTAGGTAAGGGATAATCATCTAAATAAACAACATTACTTCCATTACCGATATACATTACTTGATAATTACTTTGATAAGCCTCTTGAATGGTTTTTTGAGCACCATATAATGAATAAACATCAATTTTAGCATCAACGATTCCACCTTTATTGATAAAAGAACATTTCCTTAATGGATAATAAGGATATATACGGCGATCAATTCTTATCATTTTCGATAATATCCATAATTATTTTATGACTTTCAATAGGTGGTATATCCATCATTTTTTGATGCATTTCTTTTAATATATTAGGATTTTCAAGTAGACCTAAGATAAATGAACTAAGGCGTTCGCTAGTAAGATTCTTTTCTTCCATTAAAAAAGCGTAACCCTTTTTTTTCATAGCTTGAGCGTTAAATAATTGATGATTATGTTTAACATATGGGGACGGAATAAGTAAAGATGGTATGGCTAAAGAACGCACCTCCATAATGCTTGTCGCTCCCGCCCGCATAATAATTAAACTTTGGATACTCATATAATACAAAGCATCATCCAAATAACTCCTTAAAGTGGTATTTTCTCCCCAACTTTGACAAGCATACTTTTGATAATTATTATTACCTGTAACCACTAAAAAATGACATTTTGAGAGCCGTTTATCAAAAGAAACGTCGCGTATTATTTCTAATAAACTTGAAGAACCAAGACTTCCGGCCATAAAAAGAATGCGTAACGGATAAGGACTATATTGATATCTTCTTTTTAAAAGAGCTTCATCAGCACGAGGATTACCACAAAAACACAATTTATGTTGATAACGGGTTGGAATTTCTAGGTGTTCAAAAGATGAAAAAAGGTATCGTGCATTACTTAAAGAGAAAGCATTTGCGTCTCCTAAAAGAGCGTTTTGTTCATGAATATACAGTTTTACATGACATTTTTTACACGCTAAAGCGGCAATAAAAGTAATGAAACCACCAAAGGCGATAACCGCATCATAATCTTTTATTTTCTTTTCTAAAAGACCTATTTTTTGAATGAGTAATATTATTTTTTTAGGATTTTTCCAATACTTTTGGGCTTGTGTTTCAACATCCAAATACACTCTTTCAATATCATCATCTTTAATAATTCTTTCTTCTAACGAATTCTTAATCATTAAATAAGCAACTTGATGTTTCTTCTTAGCCTCTTTTAGTAAACTATAGGCCGGATATATATGACCTCCGCTCCCGGAAGCAACAAAAAGAATACGCATTATAATTCCTCCTTACTATTTTGCCTTCCATTGATTAATCCTAACGAAAAAAGAGTTACGGTTAAGGATGAACCTCCATAACTAATAAGAGGTAAGGTGATACCTGTAACCGGTAAAATAGCCACTACAACCCCTAAATTAATAATGACTTGTATCATGATTAATCCTAAAAGGCCAGTTATTAAAAAGGCATCAAAAGAATCACGCATTTTGCTAGCAAGTTTAAAACCATTATAAAATAATAAGGCAAATAAAATGAGAATAATAAGGCCACCAATAAGTCCTAATTCTTCGACAACAATGGCAAAAATGAAGTCCGTTTGCGGCTCCGGCAAATAGAAATGCTTCTGATAACTATTTAATAATCCTTGACCTAAAAGGCCACCAGGTCCAATAGCGTAAAGACTTTGAATTATTTGAAAACCCGTTCCTAAAGGGTCACTCCATGGGTCTATATATGAAACTATTCGTTCAAAGCGATAGGGCGCAATAGCGATTAAGAAAATCATCATTATAACGCCTAAAAGACCTAAAGTTATAAAGTATTTAAATGGTAATTTTGAAACAAACATTAATAAAACAACACTCGCTATCATAACAATCGCCGTTCCAAAATCCGGTTGTAACATAATTAAAATAAAACCGATGAGCGACCATATAATAATTTTTTTAAAATTTTTAAGCTTATTTGTTTGATCGTAATTATCTTGCAAGTTTTTACTAATATAAATTATTAAGGCAATCTTAAAGATTTCTGAAGGTTGAATAGCGAATGATCCAATACCAAACCAAGAACGTGACCCATTTCGAACTATTCCAAGACCAGGGATTAAGACTAACCCGAGCATTATTAAAGAAATAAGACACATAATCGATGCATATTTTTTTAAAAATGATGAACTAATCGACCTTGCTAAAATAAAAACAACAACTCCTAAAATAGCAAAAAGTGCTTGCCTTTTTAAATAATAAAATGAATCATTAAATTTTGCTTCCGCCCAAATGGAAGATGCGCTATAAACCATATAGATACCAAAAATGACAAGTATCAAAGTTATAATTAAGATGCGCCTTTGCCGTATTTTAATTTCATTCATAATGATTATCCTTTATTAACTGATCAAAATATTTCCCTCTTGAAATATAGTCTTGAAACTGGTCATAAGATGAACATCCTGGTGAAAATAATAAATACCATGGTTGATCTTTATATTTTTTTAAAACAAAGACAATTTCGGCTAAATCATCATAAATATGAGCTTTCGGAAATACTCTAGCAATTTCTTCTTTCGCTTCTCCATAAACATATAATTCATCATCACTTTCAAGATTTAAAAGTTCAAACTTCTCACTTTTATGATGTCCACCCATAATAAGAATTCTTTTCTTATCATTAAATGTAGCTAAACACTGGTTTGTAGCGCTCACCGTTGTCGATTTTGAATCATTTACAATTGTTAATTTAAAGCGATATTTCTTCACTTCCAAACGATATGGTAAATATGAAAAATGATATAAAGCTGACGTGGCTAATGAAATATTTCCTTGATATAAATAAACGATAATTAAACTAAATAAAGCATGTCGATAATTGTGTTCACCAAGAAATCGCTTTTTTTCTAAAGTTAAATGATGTTTTTTGGCAAAAGAAAAGATATCCGTACCGAATAAGTATTTATCCTTTATGACTTCGTTATAAAAGAACAGGTTTTTTTGTTTCACTAAATAACGTAATCTTTTCTTACTAGCGACATAAGTTTCAAAATTATAAACGCCATCAAGATGATTCGGACTAATATTTGTTAAATAGGCATAATCGCCTTTTAAGTAGCGAGTATTCTCTAATTGGTAAGATGATAATTCGAGAATAAGAAAATCATTTTTTTGTATTTTATCTATGTAATAAGAAAGAGGTATCCCGACATTCCCAGCTAAATAGACATTCTTAAATGAAGGTGATAGGGCATGTTTTAGAAAATGAACTGCGGTCGTTTTACCATTCGTACCACTTACAATAATAAAATGAGGATGGTGTTTTTTTATTTCTAAATACGCATAATCTATTTCACTCATAATATCCTTTGATAAAATCGCTAGCAGTTGATATACTTCACTACGGATCGTTATGCCCGGACTACGAATCGTTAAGTCAATATATGGCATTTCTTTTTTTAAGCGTGATAAATTCCAATAATCAAATTCATCATCTTGCGGATTATCGTCATATATCAATAGTTTGAATTTCTTATTTTTTAAAAAATTATAAAGAGTTCGATTACTTTTATTAAATCCTAGAAGCATAATTGTTTTCATAAAATTACCTCCATCACAAGCGATAAAACCGCCAAAAGAAAGCCAATAACATAAAAAATCATCACTATTTTCCACTCTTCATACCCTTTCATTTCTAAATGATGATGAAAAGGCGACATTTTAAATACTCTTTTATGTATCAATTTAAAAGAAGTCACTTGGATAATAACCGATAATGTTTCTATTAAAAACAAGGCCCCTGAAATTAATAATATTAATTCTGAATGTAATAAAAAACTTGTTACCGCTAGTATAGCCCCTAAAGGTAAAGAACCAACATCCCCCATAAAAATTTTTGCCGGATGAAAATTATAACAAAGAAAGCCTAATAAACTACCTATTATCGATACAAGAAAAAGGGCAATTCCCCACTCTTTTTGTGATAATGATAATAAAAGAAAAGGGGAAAAAGCCATTAATAATAAACCCGATGCAAGACCATCTAAGCCATCTGTAAGATTGACCGCATTCGCTGTCCCGACAATCATAAAAATGATAAATGGCACAAACAAGATACCTAGATTAAAAGATGTTAATGAAAAAATACTTAGCAGCCATTTACTTTTTTGGTCATAATCTAGAAACAATAATAAAAGCAATGAAAAGGCGACTTCACTAAAAAAACGTATCCATGCCGCTAAACCTTTCCCATTATGAAATTTAATTTTAAGGGCATCATCGATAAAGCCTAATAAAAAGAAAAATATCGTTGTTATTAATAAACTGATAATTCTTTTATCATCTAAATAAGAGTGTCCAAAGATTAAAAAGATGCACCAACTAGAAAGAAAAATAGCGATACCGCCCATTGTAGGTGTTCTACTTTTCTTATGATGAGATTCCACAATATCATCTTTAATAACTTGCGAAATATGCTTTTTCTGCTCTTTTTTTATCATCCATCGCGTCAATAATAAGGAAGTAAAAAAAGACAAAAGCAAAGATAACATTATTTTTATTAATATTTCTTTATTTTGAGCCATTTCTGCACCTCTTCATAATCACTTAAGTATATCTTATAGTCCTTGATTAATTGATAATCCTCATGCCCTTTACCTATTAATAAAAAAGTATCATCCTTGTTAATTAACATCATTATTCTTTTAATCGCCATTCTTCGATCTAATTCAATATGAAAAAAACTAGGGTGATTGCTAATGATATCATGAACTATTGATAAGGGGTCTTCATGACGAGGATTATCATTGGTTACTAAAGCATAATCGGCATATTTATAAACTATATCGCCATAAAGAGGACGTTTACTTTTATCGCGGTCTCCGCCTGAGCCAAATATAACGTACAGTTTCCCTTTCTTTTTGTCATATTCTTCTTTTAATAAAGTTTCAAAAGCGGATGACGTATGAGCATAATCAATAATAATACGAGGATTCTGCTTAATTAATTGACTTCTACCTAGTGGTCTTTTTATTTTTTTAAGAACTCGTTTGATATAAAAAAAGGAAATACTATAATATCGGGCTACAGCAATAGCTAACGAAAGATTACTCGCATTATATAATGGCATCTTTTTAATTATTATGTTTTTTCTTCCGTTTTGATAAAGGAGATTATTATTTTTGATTATTAGAGGATTAACAAAAACAAAAGGTTCATTAATTTTCGCAATTATATTCGGTTCAGCATAAAGAAACTTCTTCCCTACTTGGTTATTAATGAAAGATATTTTTGTCCTTTGATATTCTTCTAAGCTATGATGATAATCAAGATGATCAGAAGTAATATTGGTCAACACAATCGTTTGAAATAAAAGACCATCCAGTCTTTTTTCTTTCATTCCTATACTCGATAATTCCATAATAAAAAAGCGTCTTTTTTGCTTTTGAGCTTTTTTTATCAAATTACCTAAGCATACGGGGGTAGGAGTCGTATTTATAGAATAACCAATATTTTCATCATTTTTATAAACATTCGATACTAAGAAAGATTTCGGTAATAATTGAAATAAGAAATATGCTGTTGATGTTTTCCCATTTGTCCCTGTCACACCGATAAGTATTAAATCTTTATGAGGATAATCATAAAACCACAAGACAAATTCTAATAACCGCTTTTTTAAATTAGTGATTTTTTGATCCGATAATATCGCTTTAGCCCCCTTTGCCATTGCTTCTTCGATATAATCATTTCCTTTTTCAATGGCGATAAATAAGTCCCCTTTTTTGACATTTCGGGAATCATCTTCTAGTCTTTCAACAAGCGTTTCATCTTCATTATCTATATTAAAAAAGTGATATATTTCTTTAATAGTCTTCATTTTTTATCACCAAGCATAATCATAATTGTGCTCCCTTCTTCAATCATTTCACCAACACGCGGTAACTGATCAATAACATATTCCCCTTCACCCATAAAAGAAAACTTAAAATATGGTGATTTCACTTGTTTTTTATGGAGGCCAAAATAATTTTCCACAACATAAGCTTGATGGTCCATCCACGTATACTCTTTGGTAACACCGCTATAATCTTTGGGGACATTTAAAATAGCAAGACTTTCACTCATTAATCTTTGAATAATAGGACCAATGGTCGTCCCCCCATATTGAATAGTACTTTGAGGTTCTTTCATAGCAAAATAAATGACAATTTGCGGATTATTCATTGGAGCACCAGCAATAAAAGACAATATATAATGTCCGTCTTGATATTGCCCATCTTTGACAATTTGCGCTGTTCCCGTCTTGCCCCCAATGCGATATCCTTCAATATAAGCTTTTCTACCAGATCCTTTGGCGACTACACATTCGAGGGCTCTTCGCATTAAAGAAGAAGTTTCTTGAGTTATTACTTGCCTTTTGATGACATCAGGAAACGTATATAAAGTCTCATTTGTTGGTCCATAAATAAGGGCATTAGCGATATGCGGTTGATATAAGTATCCGCCATTAATCAATGATGAAAAAGCCGTAACTAATTGAATAGCGGTCACTGATATCCCTTGTCCAAAAGCACTTGTAGCTTGCTCTAATACACCAAAATCATCATAAGAAAAGACTATTCCTTTACTTTCACCTGCCATATCGATACCCGTTTTATTTCCCATTCCAAAATCATTGATATATTGATATAGCTTATCTTTTCCCAAGCGACGTGCAATTTCGACAAAACCCGGATTTGAAGAATTTTGTAATACTTCTAAAAAAGTTTGTAATCCATGACCGCCTTTTTTCCATGATTTAATGGTAGCCCCACCCACCGTTTCATAACCTTTATCATAATAATAATCATGGTCCATATCGATGACTTTTTCATTCAAGGCGGCGGCAAAAGATAGAGCCTTAAAAGTCGATCCCGGTTCAAAACTATTAAAAATCGGTAAATTACGATTATATATAGTTGCGTCATAATCTTGGTAATTGTTGTTATTATAAGTTGGGCGACTACCCATAGCTAAAATATGACCATTATTCGGGTCCATCATAATCGCCATTACTTCACTTGGAGAATATTTTAACCAGGCATTTTCTAATTCTCTTTCTAAAAGATTTTGAAGCGGTAATGATAAAGTTAATTGTAGATTTAAGCCTTGGACAGGAGCTTCAATGCGCGCCGTCGATGAAGGAAATAAACCTCCTTTTGCGTCCATTAAATAATTCAATGTGCCATCCTTACCTTGTAAATATTGATCATAATAATGTTCTAAACCCGCAAGTCCTTGGGCATCGATGCCAACAAATCCTAAAAGAGCCGCTAAAGAATTTTCATAAGGATAATATCTTTTATTATCTTGTATCAAATATATGCCATCTAAATCTAATTCATCAATTTGTAATGCTTGTTCTTCACTTATTCTTTTGCCATATGGATGTAAACGTACCATGCTCGTTTTTTTAGATATTTGTGTTTTTATTTCTTGTGATGATACATTTAAAATGTCGCCTATTAAAGATGAAACTTTATCTTTATCTTCGATTTGATAGGGAATACACGCTATACTGAAGGTCGGTAAATTCACTACTAGTGAATCACCATTTATATCAGTGATAATCCCTCGAGCTGCCGATAAAGGAAAGCTTCTTTCCCATAAAGAAGTCGCTAAATTAGTTAATTTTTTATATTGACCTAATGTTAAGTAAGTTAATTTTCCGCCAATAACAGATAACGCAACCAAAGATAAAACTGATAATATTTTAATTCTTTTATGGCTAAAGGCTCTTATCACATTACTCACCTCTATAAATCTTATGATATAAAATGTAAATACATGAAAAGTCTTTTTTACCAAAATAAAAAAATCACTACAAAGTAAAGTAATGATTTCAAAAAAAGCTATTATTTAAACTACTCGAAAAATTCGAGCAGTTGAGCATATTAAAAACTTTTATTATTTTTACATCAGTTATTCGAAATTTTCGAGCAACTGAATTCATTATTTAATTACAACGACTCACATACAAGAATTAAACTATATTAGTTTCATTATTTTCTTCCAACTTTTTGAACAGCCATTTCAAGCTCTAAATCATGAAGTACAAAATATGCTTTCTTTAAAAATTCAAGTGGTACTTTCTTTAATACTTCCGCACTTGAAATACTATAAAACCATTGATAATAAGCATAAAACTCTCCAATCCAATCAGGCATAAATCCCTCAAGTGATTTACCTTTTTTAAAAACATATTTTTCGTTTTTGATGAAATACTCTAACAATTCTTGTGCATTCATCGTATTAACATAAGCTTGTGATTCATCAATACATTTTCTTGTATTACAAAGCATATATGCTTTTATAAAATCTTCGGTGTCATAGTCTTGATAATATTGAGATACTAAATCAAATAATTTACCTTGATTTTCGACAACATCATTTAAATAATCCTTTGCATATGCTCCCATAAATATTCACCCCTCAAAAAGTGTACTGAACACTTTAGTAACTTTATTTTCATCAAAATCAATTAATTCACGCATTTTTTGTCGAGCATTGATATCACGCTTATTATACTTTTCATTGAATTCATCATATAAAACAATTTGTAAACCATTATTAATTTCATGAAGTTTAGAATAAGCAATTTCCGATTTAATGCAATATTGTATTCCTAATCCTCCAAGAGATAATAAATCTTCAAGGATATCTATATCAATATTATCTTTTACAAATTCTTTTGCCATATAAAAGGAAGAAGCATTGGCCCTCCAACCTTTAATGACATCATATTCTGTAGTATCTATACCATATTTATCGATGAACTTTTTTGCCAATACTCTATAACGTTTTGAATCGGCAGCATCTCTATGTTTCATAAGTTCAGCTAGCCAAGCAAGTACTCCTTTTTCCTCTAAGTCTAATATTTTTAAACCTTCCGTATCTAATTCATACTGATGAACGTAACCATTTAAATTATTCGGTTTACATACTGCCCATTCTTGAGCAAGATCTATATTTTCAGTCAAATAAAATCCTTTCCCGTAATCGTGTTTCTCTTCACCTTTGCCATATATAGGTTTAACTTTTTGATCAGCCGTACCATGATATAAATTTATTTTTCCTATTTTAATTACACCTCACTCATCTATAAGTATAACTTTTTTTTATTTTTTTTCAGTTAATATAGACTATCCAAAATAAATAAAGATTATAATTGCGAAATAATTAAGAAAAAAATGAATTATTAAGATAGACTCAATTAATTTGAGAATCTTTTTATAAATGCCATAAAGAATAAGAATAAATAATAATTGCATCTATTTTAAATAGCAAAAACTACTTAACTAATATTAGTTTATTAAAAATTTTCCAATTAGCAACAAAAACGCAGTTTGACATTCATTCAGTAGTGTGATATACATATTGTGTAGGGGATGTAAATATGTGTTTTAGAGATCGTGAAGAGTTCTTTGGATTTTGTAAGATAGTTGGAAAAATAATGCTTGTCTTTACTCCATTACCAATTTTTATCGTTGGTATGTGTGTGTCTGTTCATACTATTAATAGTAAAACTATTAAGCAAAAAATTGCAGATATTGAATATAGTATTGAAAAGAAGGCAAATTATACTGATTTTACTTATCAAGCCTTTTCTGCTAAGCAAGAAAATGATAATAAATATATTGATGTATTAGGAATAGCCCAAGCAACTAAAGATTCTCCTTTATATTTTGCAGCAATAACTTTTCCTATTGAATTTGATTCTCCTTTATACGATCCAACTTTCTACGATACAATCACAAATAAAAGTTATGTCATATATGAATATTACAATGATAAAATCGTCGCAGCTAAAACTGAATTCACTTATAATTTTATTCAAAAATATCGATGTGCAGATGAAAAAGATATTTATACGTATATAAATATAATAATAGGTTATAACGAAATATATAACATACAATTAATAAATGAAATTCCTAGTGATGAATTATTACAAGATTATACTTCTACCAACAATTAATTAGTTAATTTAAGGAAGTATAATGGTTGTTATAATTATCATTATTTATTGATTTATAATTAAAATATTTTATCAACAACATAAAAAGAAAACGTAGTCAAGTAAAAAGGCTACGTTTTTATATTTTTTTTTTAGTAATGACGGTAATCATTTCTTTTAATTCTAGATAAGGGTTCAAAATTATCGACATCAACTTTTTCTAAATGAGTAAAATGTCTTGTTGCCACTTCTATATTTTGCGTTAAAACATGATTATCATTTTTAATGTTTTGATATGTGGGAAGGACAAAACTAAAAGTCATTATGGTGAGTGCCATAGAAATCACTCCCAATTTTCGCATTGTATAATCAAATTTTTTCTTATTATTTTTGGTCAACTTATTTTTCATCGACACTCACTTCCTTTCTTTATTTAATTCGTTCGATGATTCGTAATTTTGCGCTTTTAGCGCGAGGATTAACTTCTAATTCTTCATTGCTTGCCGTTATAGCGTGTTTATTAACCAAGATATATGAAGGTTCTTCATAAGATAAATTTAACGGCATATAACGATTAAATTGGGGTAATGAAGTTACTTCTTTAAAGGCTTTTTTGACCATCCTATCTTCTAATGAATGGAAGGTAATAATAGCAAGACGTCCATGAACTTTTAGTAATTTAAGTGCAGATTGTAACGCTAATTGAAGTACATTAAGTTCATCATTTACCTCAATTCTTATAGCCTGAAATACTTGTTTAGCAGGATGACCTTTTTTCGCTAATACTTTATTTGGCAAAGCTTTCTTTACCACTTCAACAAGTTCAAATGTGGTTTCAATAGGCTTGATTTCACGTTCTCTAACTATTCTTTTAGCAATTTCATAAGCATATGGCTCTTCGCCATAATTACGAAGAATACTTGTCAGACTTTTTAAATCATACTTATTGACAATGTCATATGCTGTTAACTGTTGGTCCTTATTCATACGCATATCTAACTTAGCATCATAACGATAAGAGAATCCGCGTTCACCATCATCAAATTGTGGTGATGAAACGCCTAAGTCCATCAAAATACCATCAACTTCATGAATGCCATGCTTTTCAAGTTCCTTTTCCATAGCGACAAAGTTCTCATGGATAAAGATAACTTGATTGGCAAATCTTTTTAAACGTTCTTGGCTTTTTAAAATTGCTTCATAATCCTGATCAAACGCTACTAAGAGAAGATTTGGGGCACTAGACAAAATGGCTTCGCTATGACCTGCGCGACCAAGTGTACAATCAACATAGATTCCACTTTCTTTAATACTTAGACCAACAATAACTTCATTTAACAAAACAGGAATATGTTCCATCATTCTTGACCTAACTTTCTGTCATCTAATGTTTCAACAATTTCTTCATCATTTTCATAATTGTTTTCATAATACTCATTCCAGTGTTCACGATCCCATACCTCAATATGATCTAAAACACCAACAATCGTAATAGCTTGCGTTATTCCTTCTTTTTTTAATAGTCGACTCGGAATAGGCAAGCGTCCTTGAGCATCAACATTTAATTCTTCAAATGAAGCTACATTAACACGTAAGTGGGCGCGAGTCGCAGCATGGTTAAATGACAGTGACTTATATTCTTCAAGTTTTGGTTCAAATGCTTGTTTAGAATAAATAGCCAAACATCCATCTAAACCTTTAGTAATATAAACCAAAGTGCCTAGCTCATGGCGGAATTTACTAGGGATAAATAAACGTCCTTTATTGTCCAAATTATGTTCATAACACCCAAAGAACATTCTCCCACTTCCTTCCACTTTGCTCCACTTCATATATATTATCACTATTATTCGACAAAAAAGCAAATATTTTTTAAAAAAATTACAAATTTTGCAAGTGATGATGAAAAGTGCAAAAAAACGTATATAATAACTTTTTTAAAAATTTCATCTCGATATAGCCACAAATTTGAAGAATTTATGATCATTTTTTTGATTTTTACATTTTTATTGTATTTATTTTAGAGCTTAATAAATATTAATAATAAGTTCATTCCACCTTATGAATATCTATATTGCATCCATATACCCTCATATACTATTTTGATAAAACATGGATATGATTGAGCGGACATAATGATTGCCTTTATCCTTTAATCTATAATTGTGCTAAATTTATAATTTTCATCTGTTAAAACTTCTAAACAAATTAGTTTTTTTATCATCGCGAATTAAATGAATATACAACATAATATGTTCTTTTAATGCTATACCACATATATTTATCAAAAGGTTTTAAGCAATAAAAAAAGAGGATCACTCCCCTTTTTCATTACTTTCTAATCTTTTCAATCAACACT
>CAZJKC010000030.1:0-19524 GCA_964546565.1 uncultured Staphylococcaceae bacterium
TATAAAAAAGGACTGTTGCCTTCCCTAATTTTTAGTTAGGTTTTTCAACAGCCCCAATCATTTTTTTACTGGTCGGAACGATGAGATTTGAACTCACGACCCCTACCACCCCAAGGTAGTGCACTACCAAGCTGTGCTACGTCCCGATTACAAAAAATTATAGCATAATCCTTGTAAAAAACAATATCAAATAAACAATATCTAACGATAAAGAATGCTTTTTCTAGTCCCCATTTTTATCTATCGGTTGATAATTATGTAAGCAAATATTACTTTCATTTAATTCAACATGCTCCATCCAGAACTCCATTGCTTTTTGATAAAACATTTCCATATTCTCATTAACAGTTTTATTCTCATCAGGATATATTACTTCTGAAAGTGTTAAATCAACACGTGGTTTTAAAAACTTAAAAACTTTAGGTTTACGAAAAGTTTCAGCACATATAACAATTGGTTTATTATACATAGCAGGATATTTGAAAGATGCCTTTGCCATCGGACGAAGTTTATTATAATAGGGCCATAATGTCGCTTCAGGATAGATAGAAATCATCGCACATTTCTTTAAATAATAATCCATCGCTTCATTATAATTACGGAAATTACGACGATTATTAGGAAGCGGTAAACATCCTAACATTTCCACTAAGACACCCACAAAAGGAATACGCACTGGATCAGGATTAGATACCACAAAAACGCGTTTAGGAACGCCAACGAAAACATGTGAAAAAAAAGCATCATAATAATGAACATGATTAGAATAGAAAAATACACCATCTTTTTTTCCAATAGACTTACGCCATCTTTTTTTACCATGAACGCGCACTCCCGTCGCAATTTTAGCATATATAAATAGGATTGGAAAAGCTATTAAATAATACAGAATAAAGCTTAAAATACGGAAAAAAATATTTTTATGTATATATTTATAATTATCAGGTAATGGTTTATGATTGACACCCACACCACCAAAGTCATCATGTTTATCTTCATGATAATAAAATGTTTTTTTCTTCGCCATACTACATCAAATGCCTTTCTTTTAATTCGGAAACAATTATATCCGCTATTTGGGAGGCCCCATTTTGATTTTTATTCACATTCTTTTTAATATTCTTTCTTAATTCAACTAAGATATCAGGATGCTCATATAAATAAGTAATCGTCTTCGGTAATTTCGAAATATGATAACATGTTATACCACAATGTAATGTATCAACAAATAATTTAGCGGTAGCTTTTTCAATATTATGAGCATAATAATCAACGATAACAGGCGTCCCCATAAATAAAGAATCTAAAACAGCATTAGGCCCTGATTTCGTAACAAATACATCACTAGCGCCATAATATTCAAACGCATATGGCGTAAAATGTAAAACTTTTAAATGTATATTAGCGGGTAAATTCTTTTTCTTTTTTGTAAAATAACTATATACTTTATCATTCTTGCCCGCCAAAAAGATAATAGTCACCGGTATTTTAAGTTTAAAAAGTTGATTGCAAGCTTTCTTAGCTTTGCCTGACGCATAAGCTCCATCAGCAATCATTACCGTAAAATTATCTAAAGGTAAGTTATATTTTAAGCGATACTCTTCTTTACTTCCCTCCGCTTTTGCAACCTCTTCACGAGCGGTAAAAAAGACACGTCTTATACTTTCATACGAAAACTTTCTTCTTTTAATAGCCTCATCACAAGCCGCTAAATTATTATTGATAAATATATCGGAACGATTATCCCACCAAACATGCACATTATTATCAGGATTATAAGTAATAACCGTTAAATTAGGCATATATCTCTTTTTTAATTCCAATGCCGCAAAAGTAATAAAATAATGGGTTGAAATAATAACATCAGGATGAAATGAAATTAAAGCTTGAATCGTCGCATTGGTATATTTTTTAAAAACCGTCCGATGAACCATTCTCATAAAATGTTGCTTACCCGCAATTTCTAAAAACCAAAATACGCCAATTCCAAAAGCTTTATGTTTATTCGTTTCTTTAGTACAGTTTGATAAAAAGGCTTCAAAATCGGCAGTATCCTTATCACCTAAATCCATAATGTATGATTCAATTATTTCTAATTGATCACTATATTTTTCTTTTAATCCGGCCGCGATAGCGGTCATGGACATAATATGACCCATTCCTGATTCAATATATGTTAATAAAATACGTGGTTTCCCCATAATTAAATCCCCTAGCAATACGACAATTATAGCACGATAGCAAAAAATATAATAATAAAATAGTTTAATGTAAACATAATAAAGAATATTGTTAAAAAAGATATTTTATGTATGATTTATCATAAAAAATGACCCATAATAAAGATGATTAAACAACGCTAAAACTTGACATATAAAGGGATTTTGATATATTTATAAATATATATTCAATATATATTTAAACAAGAAATGAGGTGCCTTATGAAAACAATAAATAGTAAAAGATTATGGCAAATATATTCGTTATTCTTAATGTTCTTCACTATTATTATGGGTGTCTTATTTATTGTTGAAATATCTAATATTTATTATTCAGGTCTTGAAAGCAACACTACTATTTATAGTAAAGAAATAATTAATCAACATTTACATAAATTAATTATTCCTATTATTTTGTATGTCTTATCAATCATTGGAGGAGTAGTTTTATCCATCGTTTATAAAATCAATCTTGATAAAACACAACCTAGTTTACAAACAACTTGCGATGTTTTATTTTCTAATCTTCCTGAATCAGCCAAACAAGATCCGCAATATGAAGGCGTCCGACGCGAAAGAAAATCACGTTTAATCGCTAAAGTTTTATTAATTATCGCTTGTGCAATTGCAGCAACTGTTTGTTTAGTCTATCTTCTACAAATAGATAATTTCCATAAAAGTGGTGATTTATTAGAGCAAGCCAAAAACATGATTCGTTATATTTTACCATGGTTTTTAATAACTGTTCTCTTGTTTTTTTTCATCACCGTTTATTTTACTTTCAGTTATTTTAAAGAAAAGAAATATTTAAAGGAGCTTATTAAAGCGTATCGAAAAAAAGGAATAAATATTTCGCAAGAAAAAAGTGAAAAGGCTATAAGAATAATTCAATACAGTTTATTAATTGTTAGTATTTGTTTTATTGTCATTGGCGTATTACAAGGCGACACCAAAGAAGTATTAATTAAAGCTAGTAACTTATGTACTGAATGTATAGGTTTAGGGTGATAATTATGAAAAAGTTATTTAATTCCATTAAATTATGGTTGATACGCCATATGCCAACTAAACGGAAAATTATTCAAGTTTATGCTGCTTTATTATATAACGCTAATATAAAGGGGTTTATCAGTGGTAATATCTATACCGGTAGCACTAAAGGATTATGTGTCCCTGGCTTAAACTGTTATTCATGTCCTGGAGCGGTTGGTGCTTGTCCATTAGGCTCACTCCAAGGAGCTCTTTCTAACGCCAATAAAAGCATTCCTTATTATGTCATCGGCATTATCCTTCTTTATGGATTATGTCTTGGTAGAACCATATGTGGATGGTTATGCCCTATTGGTTTAATTCAAGAATGGCTCTATAAAATTAAAACATTCAAAATTAAAAAGAGTTATTTTACCCGTCTATTGTCTTATACAAAATACGCTATATTAATAATATTTGTTGTTATTTTACCCATTATTTATGGTCTTCAGCATTTAGCGGTACCAGCCTTTTGTAAGTATATTTGTCCAGCGGGAACATTAGAAGGGGCTATTGCATTATTATTAAATCCCCAAAATGAAAGTTTCTTTTCAATGCTTGGCCCGATATTTACATGGAAAATGATTGTTTTAATTCTCTTCTTTGTCATGTCTATCTTATGTTTTAGATTCTTTTGCCGCTTCTTATGTCCATTAGGAGCAATATATAGTTTCTTCAATCGTATTTCTTTTCTTGGCATTAAAGTTAACGCCAATCAATGTATTAATTGTGGAAAATGTATTACAACTTGCAAAATGGATATCGCAAAAGTGGGAGACCACGAATGTATTAACTGTGGTGAATGTATCCCGGTATGTCCAACCAAAGCCATATCGTTTAAAGGTCCGCATTTTCATTTAAAGAAAAACGATGTTGAGCCTCAAACAATAACAAATAGTCAAGAAAAGGAGGATCTTAGCAATGAATAAAATAGCCGTTGTTTCATGCGGAGTTATTCTCCTTTCTAGTCTCGTTTATTATAATTTTATCGATCACAACGAAGATTATATTGTTTATGAAGTTGGAGAAAGATGCCCAACTAAATTGATAAAAAAATATAATAGCGATGAATATTATTCTATCGAACAAAGCCGTGGAAAAATAACTATTTTAAATTTTTGGGCTACTTGGTGTGGCCCTTGCACTAAAGAAATTCCTTACTTTGAACAGATTTACATTGATTATCAACCTACTAATAAAGTGGAGGTCATCGCTATACACTCAACACAAGTAACTGCTGATGTCGAAGCCTTTATTAATAATCCCGTAAATTTCAAAGATTATCAAATTACTTTTGCTCAAGATGATAGCGAGAATGCCCCAGAATTATTTCTTTCTCTTGGCGGGACATTAAATCATGATCTCCCGATGACCGTTATTATTGATCAAAAAGGCATAATTAATGAAAAAATAAATGGCTCCACTACTTACGATGCCTTAAAAACAAAAGTTGACATATTATTAGGATTATTATAAGCACTTAGTTTCGGCTAGTGCTTTTTTATTACCAAACAACTAAAAAAAGCAACACATAATTACATACATGTTGCTTAAATATAACCAATATAGGTTTATACAATTAACTATATTTTCTCAATAGTTAATATCACATTCATTCCTTCAAAAGCATCTGTACTAGACGCATCGATTGTTTCGTAATTAATATAGATAACAATAATATCATCTTTCTTTAATTCTAAGCTATCTATACTAACACTTGTTTTGCTTGGATTAACTGGCATAGTTACTGTTCCATTACATCTAATTGTCGCACCAAAAGCATTAAGTAAAGATGATGTTGAAAGATTATATGTCCCATCTTTAGAGGCCTTGAAGGTTACACATAATCCATATCCGGTTGTGGCATCATCCTTAGATAAGAACAAATTATTATCTCCTACTGAAGTAGTTTGGGCTAAAGCATCCACATATAAGTCAATAATGGTTTCAAAGAATGCTGATGTATCTGCATGAATAACTACACTTGTTCCTGCCTTAATAGTAAGAGAAGTGATATACCCATAACTATTCGGTTGATAAATAACATTGTCAATTTTTAAGGCAATGACTGTGGCATTAGCCTTATCAACACTCAACACATATTCAACGTCTTTGCTAGCGTCACCGACAATTTCTAAATCAACGCCATCAATTAAACCACTTTCCTTAAAGGTCACGCTATTGCAACCTAAAATCATTTCTCTAAGATATTTAACAGTTAAATTTACTTTGATATCTTGAGATGTTGTTTGATTGTAATATAGTTTATAAACAAAAACTTCGTTTTCTTCTAGTGACACTCTATAAGATAAGCCATCATTTTTCGCATTAATAATAGTACCTTGATATTCAAAAGAGACATCAGTGCCTTGACTAATATCAAAAGAATATGTGCCTTCTTGAGATGCGATAAAGACAAATTCTTGATGATCGCTATTGACATCTAAATTATTCAATCCTAAATTACTCTTTTTAAGAAAACTATTGCCGATGTAGATTTTAAAGCGCAAAGCACTATTGCTTATCGAAGATGAAAGTTCAAAATTGACTTCATTCGCTGTAGAATCAAGATATTTGCTAACACTATACTCAGTCTTATTATACGTAATACATCCATCCTCAGAAAGACATTCAATCGTATAACCATAAGCATTATTATTATTCTTAATCGCTAAGGATTTTGTAGAAGAAACATCGATGGTGTATAAGCCTACTAATTCTCCGTATGTATAATTACCACTTAATGAAATAACATCACTTGTTAATGTTAAAAATAAGTCCACATAATAACTGCAACAAGCCATCCAGGAATTATCGTTATAAGTTAAATTGAAATATGAAAGAATACCATCTAAATCTTTTTTCATAAAAAGAGAAAGAAAATCTTTTAATTCTTTAGTCACAGGACATAAGCCATCTTCATTAACTACCATTTCATAAGCATCTAAAAATTGATTATAATTTTGGCCATCGATAATAAAGGCGCGGGCTCCCCCTTCACCATTTTGTTTATCTGTCAAAGATTCGGATAACCACTCACCATAAGTAGAAGAAATATTAGCCATAAAAACCGGGCCATCCACGCTATTTAAATGATAAAAGCCATCGTTTTCATTATAATAAGCCTCTTCGCTACCATCTAATTCTGGAACTGCTATCCGGACATTTTCGGGACGAGCATAAACACTAGGAACTTCTTTAGCGGTAACATTATTTGTTGTATTACCGCCTTGATTATCATTTTTATAAAAATCATATTTTTCTAAACATTCAATATTAATAGGAAATTGCGCATTTTTATTATTATCATTAACCGTTATTCCTAAGATAATCGTATAGCCGCTATTCTCGGCCCCATAATCTTTGCTAGCAATATCTAATTCCATTTTAAAATTGTAATTGACATCACTCACATTATCATAAGCGCCATCTTCGATAGGCATATCAGGAATATAACTCATATTATTTCCAAATACTTCAAGTTTCGGATCCTTAGTTGAATCCCATGATTCAATAAGATATTTACCCGGATAACTTGGCTTAAAGGCAAAGTATTTATAAGAATCGTCTTTAGTTAAAGTAACATCATATACGCCTTCTGAAATAACGTATGGCCCTAAATTAGTCCCATCATTATATTTACTACCATCGCCTTCAGTATAATCAGTAATACTCGATAAGGTAATAGTGGTTGTTTTGTTATTTGCATCTACTAAATAGCCGTTAGGATTATATGCATATCCCGAAGGGACATTACTAACATGAACATAATATTGTTGGTCCGTGAGATTACTTGTAAAAGCTACCCCCTGATCATTAACCTTAACAGACATGGAACAATTAGTGTCTGTACACCATTGAACATAAACATCTCCGGTCACGGGACTACCATCAGGATATTTAATAGTTGCTACATAATCATTTTCACCCGGTTGAGGATCATTATTTAAAGAAGTACTGCTATTATCGTTATTATTATTACAACTAACTAATAATAATGTTAATATCGCAAATCCAATTCGTTTTTTTCTTTGCATATTTATTCACCCTTTCCTAAACTGACATTTTTATAGTAATAACAAAGTTTTAACCAAGAATTCTTTACACCTGAGAAAGTATATATATCCATCAAGGCTTGTAAAGCACTGGCTAACTTCATATCCACCGGAACACAGCCATTTGTTAAATCATTACTGCTAATAATCTTGCTTTGATATCCTTTCATCAAAGAAGTATAATCTTGTCCTCCTTCGATCGTGGTTTGTTCTTCTTGATCGTATGCAAAATTGAAATAATTATCATCAATCATATCATTGATAGAATAAATAAAATAAGATGGATAAATAAAATCACAATAAATAATTGAGCCGAGAGTACCATCACTATATTGTTGATGATAATAGCCATCACTTCCTAAAGCGACATCAATACCATCACCGATAATAATATCACCAGTCATATCATCGTTTTCCGTTGTAAATGCCCCATAAGAACATGAGGTAAAATATTCAAAATTATCATCTAACTTTTCGATTTTAAATTGAATAGTGCCTGTTTCGTACATATCATCAAATCCTGAGCAAATGTAATATGAGACACCTTTTTCTAAATATACATACATATGATAATTCAATGAATAATTCTTATCATAATTAGCGTCTTCTTCACTAGCAATATTAAAGATACGTTCCGCTTGACTACTTTCATAATACAAACTGTTATTACGATCATCGCTTAAGAATATCCATGCAACGGTATTATTATTAGAAACGCTGCTGATATCATAAACGCCACTTTCTTCGGGAATAAAACGACTCAATAAACCTCTTGGCATGGTGAAATGTGTAATTTCCACAAAGTTTTGATCACCTATTTTTGCTTCATAACTTGAAATAGTGGCTAATCCTTTGATCGGATCAGGCATTTCCACTCCATTCATATTATAGCCTTGATAATAGCAGCATAAATCTAACCACTGCGTTTCATAAGGAGTATAGTTTTCATCATTGCCAAATTCTGTTGCATGAGCATATCTTGTGAATTTCTTTAAAATTTGACATAACTCTTCGGTTACGGGTGTTAATCCCGTTTCGCTATTATAAGCCCATAAATAATAATCTTCCATAATGGACGTATAATTTTTTAATCCTATTATAAAGTATCCCTCATTAATTAATTGCAAAACGGAATAACTTGAGAAGTTATTGCTATTTTCACTGACCATATCTACAAACAATAATGGACCATTAACATTATTAACATGGTAATAACCATCGTTTTCATTTAACACTACTTCAACAGTTTGATTATATCTCATGGTCGTCTCATTATAATCAAAAGAAGCATGCTTTTTAATATATACTGGTTCGGTAATTTCGCTTTCTTTGACAATTCTAATGTTATTTATATAGACGCGATCTTCGCCAGAATAACCATCCGCATCTTTAACATATTTAAAGCATATTTCATGCTCACCACCCCAATTAGTGGCAAATGCATAAGCCGTCGCCCATTTACTATCTACTCCGGTAATCGTGTATTCGATTATACCATCCACATAAAAATACAAATAATCCCCATATGCTTCGCAAGAAGGAATGTAATCAAAAATTAATACTTCATCCGCTGCTATATTGACCTTTGCATAAATTGAGGCATAAGAACTACTTACTTTTGAATTCGATGGATAAATAGATTTTCCATCATCACTCACTAACCATGGCCATGAATATTTCATAGTCGAAGGATTTTGATCGGCGTACCATGTAGCCTTAAAACCATCTCCATTAGCAGCCTTTTCAATTTCTTTTGAACTTGGCATCGTATATGTAGGTTCAACTGATTCGGTTTCGCCATTACTAGTTCCTTTTTCTTCACTAGGAACATAATCATCACTTGTGTATTTTTCAAATATTTCGACAAATTCACTTTTTGCTAAAATAGCTTCTTCATGATATAAACGAACCACCCCATAACGATCGATTAAAACAGAAGTAGGTACTCCAATAATAGGAAATTGATAAACAAAACCTTTTTTCTCATCATAATTTAGCTTTTCATCATAACAAAAATCAAAAGTATATTCATTAGTATTTTTATAATTTTCTATTTTAGCAAGAGTATCAGGTCTATCTTGATATATTGATATCGCTAAAACCGCAATTTTATCTTGATAATCTTCATAAGCTTCTTCTAAAAAAGGGAATTCTCTTTCACACCATGTACAACCTATGTAATAAAAATTAACAAATATTGCTTTATATGTTGTTAATAAGGATGAAAAAGTTAATTGTTCGCCTTCGGTATTAGTAAAAGTATAATCATACATCACATCACCAATGCTATATGTGCCTTTATCTTCTGGACGTTCGGTTTCCGCAATTTTTGAATAAAGAACAATATCAAATTGAGAATCATTGACATTTGTATAATATTCTTTATCAACGTAATAACCATCAGGAAGTTCAGACAACTTCACTTCATAAGATTTTTTAGGAACATTAAAATTACATAAACCTTCTTCATCTGTTTTTTCACTGGAAATTAATGTATTTCCATCATATAAGCCCACCTTAACATTTTTCATCTTTTTACCGCTGTTGGACTTAACATTTACTTGGAGATCATAATCATATTGATTTTGACTGGTAATATTATTATTTCCACAACTTGATACTCCACCAATAAATAATGCTAACAAAACAAATTTCATCATTATTTTTTTAATCTTCATACATTTCCCATCCTTTCTTTAAAATAGTTTAATGCTATATCTTATTTTAATAGGGCTTTTTAGGTAATAAAGAGACGAAAGCAAGGGTTATTATTTTGCTTTTATTCTTTCATCAACAATTACCTATTAAGACCTTTAAAATATGTATAAATTATATATATATTTATTATAAAGTCAATAAGTACTCATTATGAAAGCACTTACTTTATTAAATTTCGCATATCGATTTGCGTTCTTTCATCACAAATCATGACCCCTCGATACTCGTTATTAAAATAATCGGAAAGTCCTTTTGATAACATAACATCCGTTAGAGCATCAATTTTATTACGGTATGTCTCATTGTTTAAATAATCATTTTTTCGAACCGCAATGCCATTTGCTTTATTAGTTATTTCCGTCTCATCATTTTCAACTGCAACGCGACTACTGACATCAACATTACCGGTATAAGCAGTATTACATGGTAATAAAACGAAATCATAATCTGGTCGAGAAGTAGCTAAAAGGCTTTCTTCTAATAATGTGATGGTAACCTGATTGTTACTCCATTTTGTTTGTGATTCATTATCCCATTCAGAACGCGTTTCATCAAACAATGTGTTGCCTTCTTCATCTACGGTTGATGGTATTTCTGATTCACTAATCACATTATTTTTGGCTAGAAGTTCAAAAGCACGTAAGCCATTTGATGGGTCATTACATATAGCAAATGTTTTACCTTCAGATAACGAACTGACTTTACCATTGCCTTTATATATTCCTAAAGGTTCATAATGCACTGTGCAAGTAAAAGCTAATTCTACTTTTCCATTATAGTTATTTAAAAAGGGAAGATGTTGAAAGTAATTAGCGTCATAATCTTTTTGCGAAACGCCATCATTCTGTATGCCCCAATTAAGAGTACTAACTATTAATTTATATCCCTTTTCTTGCAAAGCATCCTTAACATAATTATTCAAAACTTGGGCATGCGGCAATTCACTTGCACAAACCCTAATAGTATAAGAATCATCACCGCAACTCGTTAATCCAAAAATAGCTAAAGCAGTAGCTAAAATAAATTGATATTTTTTCATTTTAATATCCTCCTTTTATCAATTTTTTTAGAAATAAATATACCTAATTCTTGTATTAATTGTACAAGAATAATAGTAACAACAATTAAAATCCAAAATAATGGTTTTGACATATAGTCACCTGTGTTATTGTAAAAAATACTATATATGCCACTTATTAATCCACCCGCTGAAATATTGTACGCAAATGATGTATAGCCTAGAATAGATACCGCTACGACAGCCATTCCACTAATAAGAGAGGGCATGGCTTCTGATAACATAACTTTCCAAACTATTTGAAGATTAGTAGCGCCTAACGATTTAACAGCTTCTATTTCACCGGCTGGCACTTCGCTTAAACTTTGTTCCACCATTCGTGTTGTCATTCCAAATGAAGCAACAATTAATGGTAATAAAATGGTATACCATTCACCTGTACCTCTACCTAATAATTGCCGTGTTACCGGCATCAAAATAACAATAATTATTAAGCAGGGAATGCTTCGCAAAATATTAACAAATAATCCTAAAATGAAATTAATAAAACGATTGGGCTTTAAACCATTTTTCTTCGTTACATTAAGAATAATACCAAGTGGTAATCCGATTAAATAAGCACATACTGTAGCAATTAAAGTAACACCTATGGTCTCCATTGTCATCTCGAAGGTGTCATTTAAATTAGTTAATACCATCAAAATCAACCTCCTCATAACAAATGTTTTTTATTATTAAATAAGTTTCAAGTTTTTCTAAATCTTTCTCTTTTTCCGGAGCCTTAAAAATTATTTGTCCATAAATTAAGCCATCTATCAATTTGCTATCAGCATAAACGATCGATATTAATAAATTACAATCTTGGATGATATTAGCAATGATAGGAGCATCAATTTCACCTTTAAATAAAATCTTAATATGCCGCTTTTTAGACAATTTTGTATTTAAATGTCCGGCATAGATTATACGACGCGCAATATCCGTTTTAGGATTTAAAAAGACATCAAACATGGCTCCTTCTTCAACAATCTCGCTATGATCGATAATGGCAACTCGTGAACATATTTCCTCAATAACACTCATTTGATGAGAAATAATAATAATTGTTAACTTTAATTTCTCATTTAATTCTTTTAAAAGTTTCAATATTTGCTTAGTAGTATCTGGATCTAATGCACTAGTAGCTTCATCGCATAAAAGAATTTTCGGATTGGTCATTAAGGCACGCGCAATCGCAACTCTTTGTGCTTCACCACCCGATAATTCATCAGGATAAGCCTTCATTCTTGATTCCAAACCAACAAGTTTTAATAGTCTTTTAGCTTTCATTTCCGATTCGCAATCCTTTACTATTTCACCTGCTAACATAACATTCTTTAAAACATTTTTTTGCTTTAATAAATTAAATGATTGGAAAATCATGGCCACATCGCGATGATATTGACGATCAAAAGTAACTTTTTGACCATAATATAGTATTTCCCCAGAATCAAATGGTTCTAATCCTTTTAAGCAACGTACTAAAGTACTTTTACCTGCTCCTGATAAACCAAGTATTCCATAAATGTCGCCTTCATTAACGATAAGCGAAACATTATCTAACACTAGATGTCCATCATCAAATGTTTTACAAATGTTATTGGCGCGTAATATTTCCATAAAACACCCTCCTTAAACAAAAAAAACTCGCCCTCTTTAACAAGGACGAGATATAAATCACGTGGTACCAACCTAATTCACTAATTCCATCAATAGAATCAGCCTATTTTCAAACACTAACATGTTCTATCGCTATAACAGGCGAATCCTGTCATCGCTTAATATTACTTCAGCGATGCGACTTAGAGGCCATGTTCATAAATGAGTATGCTTGTTCTCTTCCACCAAATGAGAACTCTCTATGAAGTTTTCATTTACTACTCTTCTCTTCAACGTCATTTTCAAATATACAATGAGATTCTAAACATTTTTTTTAAAAATGTCAAACTTTTTTAAAAAATCCTCTTTTTTAAAGAATAATTGCTATGTATCATTTTAAGCAACTTATTACTAAATAATAACAAAAAGTATCAAGATAATAGTTAAAATATAATAAAAGAATTTCACCTTATTTTGTGTTTTTTACTTTGCGAATCGAACTTCCTACCATGTAATAAAGCGGTATTGTTAAGAAAGCCACCCATCCTGGATGCCACCATCCGTTTGTTATATGTATATATCCTAAATTGTTCAAAAATCCAAGCAATAAATAAACAAATATAACCAACACTGGATAAGCAAAAGCATCATATTTCTTTTTAACAATGGCTTCAACAAGTGAAGTAATAAGAGGAATAGTGAAAAATATTAACCATGTCGGATGCCAAATATTCCAAAATGCTCCAATTACAATATAAGCAATAGCTACTAATAAACTATATATCGCATCAACCATTGCTATAACTTTTTTACTTTTGCTAAAAGATTCTTTCTTTTGATCATCAACAAAAACACCTTTTTTAGAAACATCAACTTTCACACCATCTTTATCTAAAACATGCACACCATGGAAATCAACATGAACTTTATCGCCATCTTTACTTTCAACATGAATTCCATCCCATCCGACATGAACCTTGTCATCTTGCTTTTCTTCTGCTTTTTTTTCTTCTTTTTCAACTTTATGGTCCAACAATTCATCAATTGAAATATGATAGAACTCGGCTAATTTAATCAAGTTATCAGTATCTAACGAGGCTTCTCCTCTTTCCCATTTAGAAACAGCTTGTCTTGAAACACCAAGAGCCGAAGCTAAATCTTCTTGTGATAAGCCATGTTCCATTCTTAACTTTAATAATCTTTCTCCCATCTTTTCATTCATAATTTAACACCTCATCTTTTCTTCTATATTATGAAAAATAAATTAGCATTTTTCCATACATTTTAGTTTGAAATTTAAAAAAAATTCGCAACTGATGGTTGCAGTACACATTATTTTAAGATATTTTCATGTCAAATAATGCCTCTTAAAAAAATCATTAATATGATAAATATCTATAAAGATGCTAAAAACCTATCGAAGATAAGATATTATCCAGTATTGTTTTTATTTAATATGTCATTTTCCGCTTGGTTCTAATATCTTTCTTAATATAGCACCACTTTTATGAACTCGATATAATTAGATTAATCGTTTAAACGAAAGAAGAGATGATGTATGAATAAAGAAGAACGATTAAAAGAAATACGGGATGACTTTAAAAACAATCGAAGATTACTCATCGCCCTTTGCGAAGAAAATAGACAAAATATCTTATTAGTACTCTTAGATAATTGCTCTAATGGAGGCATAAGAGTCGAAGATATTGCTAAACAAGTTCACTTATCAAGACCAGCGGTATCACACCACTTAAAAATTCTATTAGAAAATGAAATTGTATCAATACGCCACGAAGGAACAAAGAATTATTATCATATCACTGGGGTTGACCATATTTTATTATTAAAATCATTTTTACGCCATATTGAACTATATGTTCAAGAAAGAAAAGGAGATACGGAGTGAAAAATCTTATAATCTATTATTCATATGAAGGAAATACTGAAGCCATTGTCAATCATTTAGAAGAAACAATATCAGCCGATGTATTAAGACTTATACCAAAAAAAGAAAAGAAAACCAAAAGTATGTTCCGCTTCATTTGGGGCGGCATCCAAGTCTATATGACTAAAAAGCCTAAATTAGAAGAATATTCAATCGATTTAGCGGCATACGATAATATCATCATTGGCTCACCATGTTGGTTTGGGACTTTTGCTCCTCCAATAAGAACATTTTTAAACGATAATAAAATAACTAATAAAAATGTTTACTTATTTGTTTGTAATGGTGGGAATATGCGCAAAACATGGACTAATTATGAAAAAATATTAGAAGGAAATCATATTATATCTACTTTAGACTTAGTTTATCCTTTAAAAAATGGTCTTGATCAAGCTCAAGAAATCATTGATAAATGGATAAAAGATAATTTAAAAGAATAAAAGGCAATCGCATTACGGGTTGCTCTTTTTATTTCATTCCTTTACGGCAAGGTATTTCATCACGTTCTAAAGCTGTTAACATTATTTCCGCACTTGAAATATTAGTTGCTAGAGGAATACTTGTAACATCACATAATCGCAATAAAGCGCTGACATCAGGCTCATGAGGTTGCGCTGTTAAAGGATCTCTTAAAAAGATAACTAAATCCAATTCACTACAAGCAATCATCGAGCCAATTTGTTGATCACCGCCTAAAGGTCCTGATTTCATTTTATTAATAACTAGGCCGGTGGCACCCGCAATTAAAGTACCTGTTGTCCCCGTAGCAAATAACATATGTTTCGCTAAAGTATCTTTATACTTTTCCGTTAAAGCAATCATATCCTCTTTCTTTTTATCATGGGCAATTAAAGCAATTCTCATTTTTTAGTCCTCCTCTTATCAATTTCATTTTATCATAAATTCATCAATACTAATGATAAAAACGCTTTTGTTCAATTATCTTATATGGAACTTAATAATAAAATATTGACTAGAACAATAATAAAAAGTATATAATAAAGGCACAGAGTAGTTTGAAAGCGTCAAGTGTCTATTCATGGGATGTCGGAATAGAACGAATACTTCTAGTAGCGGTTTTCAAACGCGTCCGCTGGTTTTTGTAGCGGACCTCTATAATTAGGAGGTCTTTTTTATGAATCGAAAAAAAATTAAGAACATCTCAATCGCTAGCGCAATGGCAGCATTATCCATCATTCTTGAATTATTAAGTGTTCGTAATGAAGGAAGTAAAATCTCTCTTTATAGTTTGCCATTATTATTTTCAGGCATTTTATTTGGACCAAAAATCGGCTTATTAGCGGGTTTCGCTAGCGGGTTTATATCACAAGTCTGCCTATATGGATTAAGTCCTACAACTATTATTTGGCTTGTCGCTCCTTCCTTATGGGGATTATTAAGTGGTTGGCTATACCATAAATTAATGCATAATCATTTTTCATTATGGAATATCGCTATTGTAGTGATTGCCGTTTCTTTATCGATAACCGGTGTCAATTCATTAGCCTTATATTTAGATGGATTAATTTTACATTATCCAACTCCTTATATTATCTCGATGCTTGGAGTCCGTATTTTTACCGCTTTATTTTTAGCAATTCCCTATACCGCTATTATATATTTGACATTGCCAAGACTAAGCAATTATACCTTCCAAAAAGAAATCAAAAAACATGTCTCATAGCCATTAATGTCCAAAATAATTAATACAGTGATTTACATTATTAAGTTTATAATTAACTTCTTAACGATTGTATTATTCAATTAGATAATACTTTTTCTTTTATTATTCTTTTTCTTGCATGATTACCATCGTATTTTTACACTAATACGCATATATGTTATAATGTTTTTGTAGAAAATAAAAAAAAGGAAAGGGAATATTAATGATTGATGAACATAAAGACAGTATTTGTCGAATCTTTTTTTGTTATCGTGCCGCAGGATCAGAAACTGCAAAAAATATAAAATCTTATCTTAAATCAATAAAAAACAAAGAATATGGTAGAGTATGGTATTCAGACGATGAAAACGTTGGTAATTTTTCTATAGATATAATTCCACTAATTAGCCAAGCTGAAATCTTTGTTTTATTTTTAGCACCGGGTTTTACTGATTACTTTCTTACTCCAAATGGAGACTTAAATTTAACAGGATACAATCAAATGCCCTCATGTATTACGGTGAGAGAAATATGTGAAATAGAAAAGCAACGTCAAAAAAGAAATATTACCATTTTAACAGTTAATATTGATCAATATGCCTTCTCCGATCATGATCTTCAAATTTTAGAGGAAGTTTTCCGTCAAGCAAATATTCTTCGCGATGATACTATCAAGTTTTATAAAGATTTAAATCGCAATATATATTTACGAAGACAAACAGATTTGCCCAGTTTCACAAATAGATTAATGAATGGCCTAGAAGAAAAACAAGTAATTAAAGCTGACACAAATCAAGAAAGAATAACTGACTTTTATTTTTTAACAATAATAAGTGAAGAAAAGTATCAAGAATACTTTCAATCACTTTTCAAGCAAGAAAAATATCCAATTATCAAGTTTTTTGGTTATACAGGTGAAGTACTATCTTCTGATTTATTGTCATATAGCAATAGATATTCATTAGATATAGAGCTACGAATTCTACAACGAAACTACATAATTGAAGAAAAAGATGAATCACAACATAATGCTAAACTTCCAAAAGGAATCCGCCCATGGAATAAAGCAAAAGCAATTAAACAAATGTGTTTTGAAAGTTGGAATTTTTCTTTAAAACGAACGATTAAATACTATTCTCATCAACCCTTCTTAAAAGGATGCTTATTCTGCAATGATTCAGGACGTGCAATAATTGGAATGATAAATTTTCAAAAGTGGGAACCTCTTCCATTGTCAGGAGGTTCAGTGTTTAAAAGTGTCCCAAGTGATATGCTATTAATTAATTCAAATGGAGGAAAAGAATATGAAGCTTTTCTAGAAAGAATTAATTCACAATTTGAATACGAATGGGCACATGCATTAACCCAACAAGAAATGAAACAATACAAAGAGACAGGAGATGAAGTAATGAAAAAAGAGAAGCCAAGTACAATTATTTTAGATTTTGATCGCACATTAGTGTATTTATATCGTAATGAACAGCTTTTATTTGATTTAGCAAAAATAATTTGCAATTACTATTCTAATTATTTATCAATTGATCCATCATTATATACTATCGATGGTTATAAAGCATGGTATTATTTACACCAATTAACATGCAATAATTATGAATATGAAGACGCTTTTGAAATTAATAATAAAGCAGAACAATTAGTTACCGACTTTGAATCCCATGTTATTGATAACACTAATTTCTTAGAAAACGTTATCGAAACATTAAATAAACTACATCAAGACGGATTTGAATTAATGATTGTATCTAGTAATTCAAGCAAAATAATCAAAAAGGCGCTAAATCGAGAAGGGATACTTTCGTTTTTTTCACAAGTTATGGGACGACCCATTCCATTTGATCCAAGTAAAATTAAGCCAAGTGCCTACCCAATTGAACAAGCATTAATAAAAACAACATCAGAAAAACATAAAGTATGGTATGTTGGAGATGATATTGTTGATATCGACTCTGCAAAAGCATGTGATATCATTTCAGTAGGTGTCGCATCTGGAAAATATTCGTTAGAACAGCTTGAAAAGCATGAAGCAACCTATGTTATTAAACAATTATCTGATATTTATAATTTATTAAACTAATTCAATCAATATTCCTTTTTGATTCATTATAAATATATTTGTATCTGTATTCATTTTCTTAATTTCTTCCAACTTTTAACCCGCATATTGTTATTTATAAACACATGAATGTTCATGTAAATCATCTCTAATTGAGGCATCAACAAAAAAGTGATTATATCAAGCAATATGATAATAAAAAAATGTAAAAAAATAAAATTAATGCTAAAATATGATACATATATTTTAGTATTACTAGTGAGGTGACTTATTATGAAAAAATTCTTATCAGCTTATCTCGATATTATTATTGCCTTTATTATCGGTGTATTATTTCTTATATTCCCCGGATCCATGATTAACTGGATTGGATTATTATTAGGCGTTTATTTAATAATCAAAGGTACCCTAGGATTAGTATTACCAATCTATAATCCGATTAATATGTATAAAAGTATTTCCTACTTAATATTTGGCTTATTAACACTTCTTTTATGGAAGTTTATGATAACATTCATTGTCGCATTATTAGGATTATACTTGATTGTTGCCGGCGTTAATAAATTCATAATTTTATACCATTCATCACACAACATAAAAAAGTTTTTAATTTCTTTTATTGTGTATACTTTAGAAATCTGTGGTGGTTTAGCTATTTTTATTACTTCATTAACTAATGCGACCGGAGTATTAGGCATTATGATTGGTATTGTCTTTATTATAATTGCTTTAAGTTCTATCATTTCACAATATTCTATCGATAAAAAAGAACCTTTTTCAAACGATAAAAAAATAACAAAAGAAGCCGTTATTGACGCAGAAATCGTATCAGAAACATCAAAAGATGTAAACGAATAAGCTCTTTACCCTTTATCATTGGCATAAATAATTTTATGCCTTTTTTTGTATATAAAAAGCTGAGAATTAGTGTTCCTCAGCTATCTTATTCTTATAGAGAAGGAATGATCTTAATAACCAGTCATGAATAATAATCATGCTGTAAAGATTTTTACAGGGTCAATAAATGCCCTAAATTAAACACATGAACATTCCTTCAATAACAATAATACTACAGTATTTTAAAAAAAACTAGAAAATTTTTTTAGTCATTAGGATAAACGCATGAAATTTCTTCAAAAGAGTATTGACAAGTATTCCATTATGA
>CAZJKC010000031.1:0-19492 GCA_964546565.1 uncultured Staphylococcaceae bacterium
ATGAATAATAATGAGAAAAAAATCCATACTTAGTATGGAGATGAATTATGATAAATTGCCTTTATATTTGTTTGATATTAAGCCTTTTTGCAATTTTTCTTCAAGAAGGCTTTTTCTATTTAAATTTCAGTCCATTATCGATTCATGACATAGGTCATGAATTAGGATTTAATACTTTAACAAGTTTTGTTCTTTTCTTTTTATTACTTTTCATTATTCTTATGTTTATAGCGATAATAATCAAAAGAAAGCGAAGAAAGAAGATTAGTCTTATCTCTTGTTTTCTTTTATCTTTAATTGCATATCTAATAATTAATCTCTTTCTATCGTTTTATAACATAATTTATGAAAAAATGAATTTTCTCGCCCAAATCTCTCTTTTATCGTGGACTATTTTTGTATTTTATACATTTTTTTATTCCATATTTTATGATAATTTGGTAGAATAAATGCGATTGAGAGGAGATGTAAAAAATGATTAATATTACTGAATTACGACCTGGAAATACTTTTGAGTATGAAGGAAATGTCTATAATTGTCTTGATATCGCATTGAATAAGACCGCTATGGCGAAAATGAAAGTTAAAGTTAAAGCTAAAAACTTACGTACTAGTGCTGTTCTCGAACTTTCTTTTATTGGCGGCGATAAAGTCGAAGTTATTCGCTTAGATAAAAAGAAAATGCAATATCTTTATGATTCAGGAGATGCATTAGTATTCATGGACAATGATACTTATGAGCAAATTGAAATTTCTAAAGATCGCCTTGAATGGGAATCAAAATTCTTAAAAGGCAATGAAGAAGTTCAAATCGTTTTCTATGGTAATGAAATACTTGGTATTTCTCTTCCAGTAACGGTAGAATTACAAGTAACTTCATGTGAACCTGCGGTTCGCGGTGATACCGTTAACAAGGCCATGAAAGAAGCGATTACTGAAACCGGCTTTAAAGTTCGTGTTCCTTTGTTTATATCAGAAGGCGAAACCATTATTGTTCGTACCGATACAGGCGAATACGATGGTCGTGCTTAATCAATAACATAATGAAAGCGGAGTATAATATGCTTCGTTTTTTTATTGTTTTACTGTTTTTTTTCTTTTTCGACATTCATCATAAAATATATTAATGATGTTCTTTATTGATTACTTGGCGCATATCTATGAAATGGTAGGAGGATATTTCTATGAATCGTCAATTAGTGGCTTTTTTATCCATGTTCTCACTGGTTTTAGTGTTATCTATTTATTATGTCATGCTTCCAACATCATCTCCCACTAGTGATGCACCCGTTATTGGTAGTGTTAGCGATGCCAATGATCCGTATTTTGAAACGATTTGGCTTGAACAAGAGAATAATCATCAACAAATCATTGAAACACAATATGAAATTATTGCTTCAAGCGAGTATTCAAATGCAGAAAAGGCTGTTGCTTTAGAAATGATAGCGAAAGAAGAAGAAACAATGAAAAATGAAAAAGCATTACGCGATATCATTATAGGCTTAGGGAGACCGAGTTGCTTTGTGGAAATCAATGATGATGCTGTTTATGTATTGACAGTCAGTGAAACAAAGAGTACTAGTGAAGTAGCGGAAATTATATTTTGTGTGCAAGATTATTTAAAAGCCGATCTCAATATACAAGTATGTTTCCGATAAATGAATAAAAAAGCTTTAAAGGGAGACACTCCATAAAGAAAGTGTCTCTCTTTTTACCTTTTATAAACTTAAAAATATTAGTTGAATTAATTACATAACATGACTAATGTCTTGTTTTTGGCAATTTTTATAATGTTTTTTGTATCGTTTTCTTGTAAAAAGAGGTTCGATAAGTTAGAATACAAAAAGAAGCCACTAGGCTTTTATCAATAATAGTTGTTAGCTAAGCGCTATTAAAGATTAAAGAAATTAGCTAGAAAGGAGCCATAATTTAATATTATCAATTAGATTATGAAGATAAAGAAATGAGTTATATAATATTAGAAGTGACATTGGGCACAGCTGGTTATATATTGAGCTTAGTAGGTGTCCTTATTATTGGATTAGTTGTTGGCTTTGTGGTGACCAAATCCATGTTACAAAAACAATTGAAGAAGAATCCACCCATTAATGAAAAGATGATTAGAGCAATGTTCATGCAAATGGGAAGAAAACCTAGTGAAGCCGATATTCGTCGTGTGATGAATAGTATGAAAAAGTAAAATAAGAAGGCGTAAAAACCTTCTTTCTTTTTTATATTGCATTTACTAAAAATATACTAACTTTTTACTAATTAACGACTTTTAGTTATTTCATCCATTTAATTTTACTTTCATTACCATTTTTAAGTCTTTTAATGTTTTCACGATGACGCCTAATTAAGAATAGTGATAAAAGAGTAATGACAATAGCAAATAGGAAATGCGGTGTTAAACAAGGATAAAGGAAATACTTATTGATTGAAGGAATAAGTATTAATAATGAACATAAAGCCGCTAAAACGCTACTAAGGATAGAAGCAAGACTGACATATTTTTTTATTTTTAAAATGATAAAGAATGTCAAAGCAGCAACAAGGGATAAAAGAGGAGAAAAGCTTAGTAAGGCGCCATAAAAAGTAGCGACCGCTTTTCCACCTTTAAATGAGGCAAAAATTGGAAAACAATGACCAATGGAAGTGGTAATGGCGATTGAATAGTAATAATAAGCCGGTTGGCTATTTAAACAATATTGACTTAAACTTGTAGAAGTAACTAAAAAATATGTTGTCCATATGGCTAAAGCAATTTTTAACATATCAAGGGCAATGACAAGGACGCCATATTTTTTACCCATCACCCGTCCTACATTAGTGCCACCGGCATTATGTGATCCATAATCACGGATATCATAATGTTTAAATGTTTTACTAATAATGACGGCAGTGGGGATAGAACCAATTATATATCCGAAAATTAAGGTCCCAATCAATAGTAATATTCCTTTAAAAATCATCGTTTTTTCTCCTAACAAACTTAATATTTATATTATAATAAATATATTCTTTTTTCTATCAAAATTTGTTATAATACTTTAGATTTAAGTCATAATTTATTTTTTTATTAGATTTTAAGGAGGCATTGTTATGAAAAATCCAAAAGATAATGCATCTTATAGTGCGGACGACTTAAGCGTTCTTGAGGGCCTTGCGGCCGTTCGAAAACGTCCTGGTATGTATATTGGCTCAACCAATAGTACCGGATTACACCATTTAGTATGGGAAATTGTTGATAACGCTATCGATGAGGCTATGGCCGGATTCGGTGATGTTATTCGCGTTACTATTCATAAAGATGGTTCTGTTAGCGTGCAAGATGAGGGTCGAGGAGCGCCGACAGATATAAATAAAAAGTACAATAAGCCCGGTCTTGAGTTAGTGTATGCTATGTTACATGCCGGTGGCAAATTTGGAACGGGAGCATATCAATCTGCGGGTGGTCTTCATGGCGTCGGTGCGTCGGTTGTCAATGCTTTAAGCAAATATTTAGATGTTACCGTCAATCGTTCGGGGTCCATTTATCATATTCGTTTTGAAAATGGTGGTAAACTTGTGGTTCCTACTGAGGTCATTGGTAAGACAATTAAGCATGGGACTTTAGTGCGTTTTCTTCCCGATCCCACTATTTTTCAAGTAACCGAATTTAAATGGGATGTTATCTACAATCACCTTCAAGAATCGGCCTTTTTATTAAAGAATGTTCGGTTTATTTTAAAGGATGAAAGAACCAATTCGGAAGTAGAATTTTATTATCAAGACGGTATGTCTGAGTATATTGCGCAATTGAATCAAAATAAAGAAGCAATGAGTCCTATTGTAATGTTTGAAGATAATTCTTTAGACATTAAAGTAGAATTAGCTTTTCAATATTGTAAGCAAGATTATAATGAAACTATTTATTCATATGTTAACAATTTACGAACTCGTGATGGGGGAACACATGAAACAGGTTTCCGCTCAGGATTTACAAGAGCCGTCAATGATTTTGCCGAAAACAATGGTTTATTACGGGGCAAGATGAAACTAGAAGGCTCCGATATTCGTGAAGGATTGACCGCTATTATATCCTTAAAAGTACCTGAACCGAAATTAGAATTCGAAGGTCAAACTAAAGGAAAATTAGGAACTCCAGAAGCCAAGTCTGTCGTGGAAAATTTCATTTATCAAAAACTAAGTTATTATTTAGGTGAGAATCGTGAATTTGCCGTTGTATTAATTAAAAAATGTATCGATTCTTTAAATGCTCGTTTAGCAGCACGAAGAGCCAAAGAAGAGGCGAGGAATAGTAAAAAACCTAAACAAGAAATGATTTTATCCGGCAAATTAACGCCGGCGCAATCTAAAGATTATATGCGTAATGAATTATTCATAGTAGAAGGAGATTCCGCAGGTGGTACCGCTCGTACCGGTCGTGATCGTATTCATCAAGCCATTCTTCCTTTACGTGGTAAGCCTCTTAATACGGATACTGTTACCATGGAAAAAATGATGAAAAATGAGGAATTTGCGACTTTAATTAATACGATAGGTGCTGGTGTTGGTCAAAATTTTGAACTTGACGATTCTCATTATGGAAAAATTATTATTATGACCGATGCTGATACCGATGGTGCGCATATTCAAACATTATTGTTAACGTTCTTTTATCACTATATGCGGCCTTTAGTAACGAATGGAAGAATTTATGTTGCCGTACCGCCATTATATCGCGTTTATAAATATAAAGATAAAAAAGAAGTTCATGAGTATGCATGGGATGATGATGGTTTAGCGCGTGCTAAGCAAAAGATTGGAGCGGGATATCAAATATCACGTTACAAAGGTCTTGGTGAGATGAATGCTGAACAGTTATGGGATACAACAATGAATCCCGCAACTCGTACGTTAATAAAAGTGAGTATTGAGGATCCTCTTTTAGTTGAAAAAAGAATTGGTATTTTAATGGGAAAAGATGCCAATCTTCGCAAAAAATGGATTGAAGAAAATATCGACTTTAATACCTATGACACCTTTATGGAGGAAAGAAAATAATGGCTAAGAAAAAAGAAATACCAGTGGTAATTGAAGAGAATATTCAAGATGAACCATTAGAAGAAATAATGGGTGATCGTTTTGCCATATATGCTAAATATGTCATTCAAGATCGGGCGATTCCTGATGTTCGTGATGGTTTGAAACCAGTTCAACGAAGAATAATTTACGCTATGTATCTTGATAAAAACGTTTCCTCAAAACCGACACGAAAATGTGCACATACGGTAGGAGCCGTTATGGGTAAATTTCACCCTCATGGTGATTCCTCCATCTATAGCGCGTTAGCCCGTATGTCTCAAGATTGGAAAGTACGAGTTCCTTTAGTGGACTTTCAAGGTAATAACGGCTCTATTGATGGTGATTCTCCGGCGGCATATCGTTATACAGAAGCGCGTTTAAGTGAAATAAGCGATGAAATGATTAAAGACCTTGATAAAGAAACTGTTGATATGCAATTGACTTTTGATGATACCCAATTAGAACCAACTGTTTTACCGGCTCGTTTTCCTAATTTATTAGTTAATGGTACTGAGGGTATTGCTGTTGCCGTTGCGACCGATATTCCCCCTCATAATTTAAAAGAAGTAAATGATGCGGTTATTTATCGTATTCAACATCCACGTTGTACATTAGATGACCTTTTTAATCTATTTCAAGGACCGGATTTCCCGACAGGTGGCATTATTTATCAAAGTGAAGGATTACGTTCTATTTATGAAACCGGTAAAGGTCGTATTGAAGTTGCATCACGCACTTTTATTACCGAAGAGAGAGGCTTTCCACAAATAATTGTCACGGAAATACCTTTTGGACATAATAAATCGGATATTGTTTTTGAAATAGATAAGATTCGTCATGACCGGGTTATCGATGGAATCGTCGAAGTTCGCGATGAATCTGATCGTGAAGGATTACGAATCGCTATCGACTTAAAGAAAGAAGCCAATGCTAAACTCATTTTGACGTATTTAATGAATAAGACCAATTTATTATCATCATATGCCGCTAATATGGTGGCCATTGTTGATAATCGTCCTAAGACTTTAACACTTATTACTTATCTTGATTCATATATTGCTCATCAAAAGGATGTTATCACGCGGAGAAGTAAATATGATTTAAAGAAATTTAGTGATCGTTTACATATCGTTAATGGCTTAATGAAAGCTATTTCCATTGTTGATGAAGTTGTGCATTTAATTAGAAGAAGTAAAGATAAAGCTGATGCTAAAGTGAATTTGCAAAAAGAATTTGGCTTCAGTGAGGCACAAAGTGAAGCAATTGTCACCATGCAATTATATAAATTATCAAATACGGATATCACTATATTCGCTAATGAGAAAGCGAAGTTAGAAAGTGATATTGCGGAATTAGAAGCTATTTTAAGTGATGAAAAGAAATTAGAAAAAGTCATCATTGCTGATTTAAAGGAAATATCGAAAAAATATGGGACACCACGGAAAACTTCAATCGAAGAAAAAGAAGAAGTGGCCGCTATCGATAAACGTGATTTGATTGCAAAAGAAGAAGTAATGCTTGCGGTCACGCGTGATGGTTATGTAAAAAGATCGACTTTAAAATCTTATAAAGCTAGTGAACAAGCCATGCCCGGAATGAAAGCTGGCGACGTTTTAGTTAGTGAAGTGAAGGCGATGACTACCGATTATTTATTATTGTTTACTGATCAAGGTAATTATGCCTTTATTCCTGTTCATGAAATAGTTGAGGCTAAATGGAAAGAAGAAGGTAAACATATTAACGTTAATGTCAGCGTCAGCGGTGAAGAAAAGATAATTAAAGCCTTAGTTGTTTCTTCATTTAAAGAAGGCGTTTTTGTGGCTTTAGTGTCGCGCAACGGACAAATAAAAAGGACCATGCTTAAAGATTTCTTCTTGCAGCGATATACGAAACCAGTAACGTGTATGCGTTTAAGCAAAGATGATTATTTAGCCGATGTTGCGATTACAACCGGGAATAATGATTTGCTTATTTTAACAAAAGATGGATTTGCAACCTTATTTAATGAAAATGAATTAAGTCCTTTAGGCATTAAAGCGGCAGGGGTAAAAGCTATATCGCATAAAAACACATGTGTTGTTTCTTTATTTGCTTATCCTCGAGATCATAAATACACTAAATTATTATTATTGAGCCATGAAGGAGCAATGCGTGTCTTTGACTTTACTTCATTACAATGTACGGCTCGTTTAGGTAAGGTACAACCATTATTTAAATGTTTTATCTCGAGCCCACATAATTTATGCTATGCTGAACGTCTTATACGCTCACCAGAACCCTTTACCCTTACATCCTTATTAGATGATAAAACGATAATGGAAATAAATGTCGATGATTTCCATCCGGTGAGTTATGACAAACGGATGAAAGAAAATATCGAATTGAATGGACATACTATTGAGTATGTTTATCAAAAACAGGCTTTAATTGTTGATGATAACATTAAGTTAGAAGAAGCACCAATTAAAGTTGTTTCCACTATGAAAGATAATGCATCTAATGATAAAGATGATTATGAACAAATCTCTATCTTTGATGATATGGGAGATTAAAAAAAACGAAAACTATGGAATAAAAAAACCATAGTTTTTTTTTAGTAATAAAGGGAATTAATTACTTTATTTAAAAAAGAGGGCTTTTAACCCTCAAAAAATGATGAATTATAGAAAATAAGTATTTCTTATAAAAAGAAATGAAAAGTAGTTTTTATCAATATCTTTTACTTAATGATAATATTACATAAATATTTTAATTAATTCTGAAGAAGTATCATCATCGGTAATAGTGTTATTTAAAATACTATATACCTGTATTATCAAGGCACTTATCAATAGCACAATCGCAAAACAAAAACTGCTTAATGATGGTAATATTGATTTATTATCGGAATTGTATATTGTTTTAACAATATATGAAACTGAACAAATAATGCCGACAATTGGTAAAAAAATGCTTATAGCAGCGGCATATATAAGGGAGGTTTCAAAGTGTGAGGGAGTAGAGGTGTTGTCTACAGTATTATTATTAAGATTATTATCTTGAGTATCGTAAGTCATCATCATAAATAAGTTAGCTCCTTTGCTAATAGTATACTACATTTATTGATTTTTTTTAAATTCTTGTAATAATTTTGTAATCGCTCTTTTTTCAATGCGTGAGACGTAGGATCGTGAGATACCATACATTTTCGCAATTTCGCGTTGAGTATGTTCTTTTTCTTTTTGCAATCCATATCGTAAAGAGAGTATACGTAATTCACGATCATCGAGAATTTGTAAGTATTTTAGAAGTTTTGTTATATTTTGTTCTTTTTCTAATTGTGTCGAATAGTCTTCATTTTCACTTGGAAAAACTTCCATCCACGTAATTTCGCTACCATCTTTATCAAGTCCAATAGGCTCAGACAAAGAGATACTTTTTACATTTTTTTTCGCACTGCGTAAAGTCATGAGTATCTCGTTTTCAATGCATTTAGCAGCGTAAGTTGCTAATTTCACATCTTTATCCAATTGATAAGAATCAATTGCTTTTATTAATCCTAAAGTGCCGATTGATATTAAATCTTCACTTGTTTCATCAATATTATCGTATTTTTTGGCAATATGTGCAACTAATCGTAAATTATGTTCAATTAACTGTCGTCTCGCCTCATCATGCGTTTTTTCGTTAAATAACTGTTGAAGAAGTTTATTTTCTTCTTCATTTGATAATTTTGGTGGTAAGATACCATTTTGAATAAAGCCGACATAGTAACGAATATTGAATAATAATTCTAATAAAAAATGCATATTAATCACCCTATATATTTTATTTATAATGATTATTAAATATGTTACATATTGTGGCTTATATTGCGAATCATATGTTTATTTTAGCAATTGATTTTTGTATAATATAAACATCAAAAGGAGGTGAGTTTATGTGTCGAAGATTTGTTCCTAATTATTATGTACAAAATGTTTTTAGTATACCGATGGACTTTTATCATGCAAAGAATATTAAATACATTTTATGTGATTTAGATAACACTCTTGATTCATATCGTCTATACTTGCCTTCTCAAAGAGTAGTGGAGTGGAAAGAGCAATTGGATAAAGAAGGAATAGCTTTATTTGTTATATCAAATAACCATGGTCCCCGCGTTAAATCATATTGTGAAGCTCTTGATGTTCCTTTTTCTTTTAGCACCCGTAAACCTTTAAAAAAACGTTTATTAGCGTTTATAAATGACCATCAAATAATTATTGATAACTGTTTATTGGTCGGCGATCAATTATTGACTGATGTGGCTTGTGGAAACGGTTGTCACTTATTAACGATATTAACCGAGCCTATTGTCAAAGAAGACCAATGGACCACGCATTTTAATCGTTTAATAGATCGCCCATTACGATGGTATTTAAAAAAGAGGAAAAAGATTGTCATGATGGAGGATTGTTCATATGAAAAAAAATAAACAACTGCGGTGCTATGGCTGTGGATCCGTGATACAAAGTTTTAATCCTTGCCAAAATGGCTATGTGCCTGCTGAAGCTATCAAAGATAAGCATCATATTTTATGTCAAAGATGTTTTCGCATTCAACATTATCGGCAAGAGGAGAATATTTTTCCGGTCACAAGTGATTATGTAAAAATACTTGAAAAAGCTAATAAAGAAGAAGCTTTAATTGTTTATGTGATTGATTTCTTTACTTTTGATTTTTCTTTTGTTGAACAAATTAATCAATATTTAAGCCAATTGAATGTTATCGTAGTAGCGAACAAAAGAGATATTTTGCCGAAATCATTAAATGATAATTTCTTATTAAGACGCGTTCGTGATGTGGCTTCTTTAAAAGGTTTGAAAGTTGTCGATATCATTTTAACGAGCGCTGAACATTGTTATCATATTGATGAATTATTATTAAAGATTAATAAATATCGTCATGGTCATAATGTTTATATGGTTGGTAGTGTCTCAGCGGGTAAATCATCATTAATTAATGCATTGTTAAAAAATTATATTAATGAAACGCAGCATTTAATAACAACATCACCATTCCCGGGAACTACTTTAGATACAATAGAAGTACCCTTGGATAATAAAACGTTTATTTATGATACCCCAGGGCTACCGATAAAAGGATCGATACTCGATATTGTAAAACGTCCCTTAATTAATCAAATTACGCCCCAAAAAGAAATGAAAGCCCGTATTTATCAATTATTTGATAAACAATCATTAATAATTGGTGGACTTTGTCACTTTGATTTTATTGAGGGGAGTAAAACAAATTTTGTAGTCTATGCCTCGTCACAAATTACAATTGAAAGATGTAAATTAGAAAAAGTCCATAAAACTTTTTTCTCATTAATGAAGAATCGGCAAAGTAAACCGATAGATGACCGTTATTATAGTGAAGAACATTTTGAAAATCATGAGTTTTACTTAGAAAAAGGCAAGTACGAAATTTGTCTTGTTGGTTATTGTTGGATTATCGTCGATGTAGATAAAAAAATAAAAGTAAATATCACGCTTGTGAAAGACGCTCAAGTAAGCGTTCGGAGCGTTGATAAGAAAGTAGAGGAGTTATGTTAACACAGTCACAAAAAAAACAACTTAAAGCCCTGGCTAATGGGCTAGATGCCACTTATCAAATAGGAAAAAAAGAGATTGGCGAAACGCAAATAACGATGCTTGATAATGCTTTAGAAGCTCGTGAATTAATTAAAATTGCCGTACTCAAAACGGTGACAACACCGATTACAGAATTAGCTATTGATTTATCGATAGAGTTAAAAGCGGAAGTGGTACAAATTATTGGCCGAATAATTGTTTTATATCGTAAGAATAGAGACAAAAGTATTATTAAGTTGGGGAAATAAAAATGAGTAATATTGTTTTATATGGAGGTTCTTTTAACCCTATTCATGATGGACACATTGAAATCGCTAAGTCTGCAAAAAGACGTGCAAGAGCGGAAAAAGTTATCTTTATTCCGGCTAAAAATCCTCGTTGGAAAGAACCATTGAATAATGATAAAGATCGATTTGAGATGATTAAACTCGCAATTAGTTTATATAAATATTTTGAAGTATCGTCAATAGAGCTCGATGCACAAGACGGGGGCGAATACACTATTGACACTATCAAAAGAATTTTGGATGAGGATAAGAAAAAAGGAGTAGAGAATACTTATTACTATATCATTGGTAATGATCAATTAAAGAAACTTCATTTGTGGCATGACATTGATGAATTATCTACTTTAGTGCATTTTATGTGCTTTCCACGCACAAGATATCGTTCTAAGCAAGAAATAGTTAATGAAAAAAAGTATGGAGTAAAGTATTGTAATGATTTTAAAAGAATTGAAATTTCTAGTACAAAAATCCGAAAAATGACCTCATTTGATGTTTCATATAGTGTTTTATATTATATGGCATCTCATCATTTATATAAATATGATGAGATATATCAAATGCTCGGTGAAGAACGTTATTTACATTCTGTTTCCGTTGCCGATTGGTCATATAATGTGGCCGCTTATAATTTAATAGATAAAGAGCATTGTTATAATATGTTTATTGCGGGACTTTTACATGATATCGGAAAGAATGTTGATGACCTAGAAACAATTGAAAAAGCTTTGAAAATGTATCCTGCTGGTAAAAATGTACCAGATTATGCTTTGCATCAATTTGTGGGAGCTTATTTAGCAAAAACGCACTTTAAAATTGATGATAAATTGATATTAGATGCAATTGCTTATCATTGTACTGGTAAAAAATATATGACCAAATATGATAAAATCCTCTTTGTATGTGATAAAGCGGATCCATTAAGAGGATATCCATCGCAAAAATATATTCGGGCTATAAGGCATGAAATTAAAAGCGGATTTGTTAAATTCTTAAAAGCAAATAAAAAGTATCTTGAAACTAAAAGAAAAGACAAAGAAACAAATTATTTAACGGAAGAGTGTTATGCAACATACTTAAATGAAAATGATATTGATGAATTAATTTATCAAGAATTATTAAATGACATTTTGCCTAATTATGTTAGTGAACCTATTAAAGAAAATAATTGTTTACATTTTAAATTTAATCGGGATATAGAGAATTACTTTATATTCAATATTCACGTGGAGGACCAATATGTTTTAAAAAAGCTTGTTTCGCATTTAAAAACATATTTTAAAAGTAAAGGATCAACCTCTTTATACACAGAAGATTATTTTAGACGAATGTATGCTGTTTCTAATTATGAAATTTATATTAAGATTTTATATGATTATAAAATTGAGGATGTTTTTAGCTACATTTTTGGATTGGAATAGTTGATAAAGAAATGAACTCTTAAAGAGTTCTTTTTTTTAAAAGAGAGTAGTGGATAGTAGCAAATTAAATGAGGATAATAATTGCAAAATGGGCGATAAATAATGAAAATACAAATGCAGATAATAATTACAAAAAGAGAGAGTAGAGTATAAAGAAAATATCATAACTCTAAGTAACAATTACAATTGCTGATAAAAGCATCGATGATGATAAGATCATTTAAATAAGGCAATATCCTTAATTAATGATGCATTTAAAATATTGAAAATATTGATATTGATTGTCATTCATATAAAGCCGCAAGTTATTTATAAGAGGCAAGGACCATGAAAAGAAGACAATTTGTTAAATTATCAGCAATTAATACTAATATAATACAATTATTACTAGTTCAAGCTACTTCGCATAATGTCTATTATGTAAAGTAAATCGACAAAAAAGTCAGTTTTCATCGGTTATTTGTTGAAATTATCAACACCGAAAAACTCCAATAAAAAGCCGCTTTAGCAAGGTTTTCCACATTTCATGATGTTGTTAAAAATACTTAACAATTACTAAATATATACTAAATTAAAACTAAAAGGTCTAATTGACACTATTATTACTCAATGTGAATTAATCTAATAATACCTTGTTCAATTTTCTTTAGTTGCTCTTTTGATAAGATTATTTTCCCTTCATTATTAGGAATGGTCTCATGAATTATTGGACGCACATATAACCTTAATTTGTCTAAAGCGCGAATTTGATTAATAACCGCTAAAGTTTCTTGATCAGAAACAATATCGTCTATATATCCTAGATTAATATCACTATGTGGATTAGCGCCATAACGATTAGTCTTTAAAGGACAAACTAAAACCAAAGGATTATTTTTTAACGAGTCGACTAAAACAACACCATAATGACGATTAGAGAATTCGCTATTGACGTTTACACCCCAATCAAATTCATATACTTCGCCTTTATGCAAATCAAATTGTGAAATATGGGTTTCAGCAAATTGCAAATATTCTATTTGTCTTTTTACCCATTCTAATTGGGCTTTTAAACTCCGCATTTGGACGGTTGCTTGTCTTGTTAAAGCACTACCTTGTTCATCGCTTTCTTTTAGGCGATATCTACCATTCTCTTCATTTCTACTCATAATTAATTTACTCCTATATAAATCATTTCGAAATGAAATAAATAAATCCTAACAAAAATGAAAAAAAGAGGATTTTTTTGATAAATCTCCTCTTTTTATTAGTTGTATATCCATTTTTTTTGAATGAACTTAGCAATTGTTTCAATAATTAATATGATAAATATCAATTCAATGACTATTGCTAACACTAAATCGGTTTGTAACAATGATGAACAATCATTGATAATAATTCCTATACTATTGGGTGTTTGGCAAATGTACTCTGCCATGACCAAGACTTTGAAACTTAAACCAATGGTTTGTAAAAAGATAGTTACTATATCTTTTTTTATTAAGGGCAAATAAATATGCCAAAACATATAATACTTGGGCCCTGCCGTAATGGCCACTTCATTTTTTATGGCTTTAGGCACGTTATCGAGGCTATTTATACTTCCTTCCACCATTATGGGAGTGGTGACTAAACATACAATTACGTAAGGACTTATTTTACTACCCAATAATATAAACAAATACAAAATAATAGTTACTAATGGAGCACATTTAGCAATCACCATTATCGGTTTAAATAAGCCGATAATAGGTGGAAAATAGTAATATAAAATAGTTATTAACATTGACAATACAAATGATATTCCTAAGGTAATAATGACACGCAAGAATGAAAAGCCAAAGGACTTCATAAGCTGTTTATTATAAAAAGTATTCTTAATTTGCATTAAAATACTAGAAATCTTTGGGAATATTTGTGAATCTTGCCTTTTTTGAGCTAAAAAACCATATAAGATAAATAATAATACAATCGACAAAAGACTATAAAAAACTTTATTTTTGTAAATAGAAGTCTTCATCGGGGACTGCGTTTCCTATTTTATCGCCCATTTCGTGTTCGACAAGATATTGATAATAGCCTTTAACCATTTCAAAGTCATTTTCATAAGTTTCAAATCCACATTTTGGAATGGCGATTTCTAAAAGCTCTTTCGTATATGGACCGGCATAATTATTTGTACTCGCGTTAATGGCTGTTTGTTCAACATTGGTGGTTATGGCATCATATTGCTCATCAATGCTCTTTAAATCGTCTTTTATTTCATTATAACGGTCTTTTTTGACAAAAATACCACTTTGTGGATAATTATCCATTCCGGTAATCTCTTTCCAATATTGCTTTAATGGGACAATTGATAATGATGTATCATTTAATGATGATGCATTGGGCTCTGATGTAATAAGGCAATCGATGGAATTATCCTCTATGAATAAATTTTGCGCTAAAGTGACATTGTCGGAATAAGTAATTTTATCTGTAGCGATATTATTTTCTTTTAATATTGATTCAAAAACAATTCCTGGAGTACTACTCTTTCCAAATGATTGAATAGTTTTGTCTACTAAATCTTTTAAATCGTTAATCGGTGTTCTAGAGACTAAGTAAAGATTGTCCCAAACGATAGTGCGATATAATCCATAAGATTTTTGGCCACTTGAATAACGAAGGGCACCTAAGTTGATGGGGGCACAAATGATATCCTTGTCTTCATTTGTAAAAGCCGCAGTCAATGGTTGAGGACCTGCTACAAACTCCACATTCTCTTGATGTTCAACCGCATAGTTGACAATCGCGATAGCGGGTGCTCCTTTGGGCGCAATAATGCTTGTATTCGTATTATTATTACTATTGTTATTACATCCTGCTAATAAAAGAATACTTGCTAATGTTAATATAAATTGTTTTTTCATTTCTTTTCACCTCGTTAGTTATTATATGCTATTATTAAATATAAATAATGTGACAATTATCACATGTAAGGGGTTTTAATGATGGAAAATATGGAAATGAAATTACAAAGAATATTAAATGATAAAGAAATGAAATTATTGATAAAGAAATCATTTAATAAAGATGATATCTTATTTCATCAAGATGAATTATGCGCCGAAGTTAATATCTTAATTAAAGGTGAAATAATGATGATCAATTATGATGAAGAAGGTCATGAAAGTATCTTTAATGTCATGGAGCCCGGGTCTTTTTTTGGAAATAATCTTCTCTTCTCTTCTCATCCTTATTATTTAGGTCATATTATTGGCGTTACTAACGGGCAATATTTATGCTTACGAAAAGATGATTTAATTACTTTACTCCATTCAAATAAAGAGTTCTTCCATCTTTATATGCAAATCATTGCTGATAAGACCATCAATGTTACCAAACGATTAAAGATTATGTCAATTCAAAATGCGACCCAAAGATTTATCGCTTTTCTTGAGTATAAAGATCCATTAAATAAAGGTTTTCCTATTATTTCAGTTACAAAACTTGCCAAAGAATTGTCTTTGCCGCGTGAAACAATGTCACGAATCATTTCAAAGCTTATTTTAGAAGGAAAAATCATTAAGATAAATAAAACAATACGACATAATAAAAGCGTCTCATAGGACGCTTTAAAAACTTATTTTAGCAATTCTTCGATACTTTGACCAATCATAGAATCATCTTTTTCAAGATGGAAATTCTCCAGGATTGTAGCGCCGATATCGGCAAAACTTTGTCTTTCTTGTAGCATTTTACCATCTGTTATAAGGCGTGAATAACATAACAAGGGTACATGCTCACGAGTATGGTCGGTACCAGTATGGGTTGGGTCATTTCCATGGTCCGCTGTAATCATTACTAAATCATCATCATTTATGACTTCTAAGAACTCTTTTAATTGACCATCGAACTCTTCAATACATTTTCCATATCCTAGCGGATTGCGACGATGACCATATTCAGAATCAAATTCAACAAGATTGATAAAGCAAATACCTTCATAATCCATAGTTTTAGCTTCGATAATAGCTTTGTTCATGCCATCAACATTGGATATGGTCTTTTGTGTTCTAGTCGCTCCGATTCCATTGAAAATATCGTATATCTTTCCGATACATGAGACGACATAACCATTACTCTTAAGTATGTCGAGAGCGGTTATACCTGAGGGTGATAATGCATAATCATGGCGATTAGATGTGCGCTTAAATGTTTGAGCATCTTCACCGATAAATGGTCGGGCGATTACTCTTCCTAATAGGTATTCAGGTCTTAAGCATATATCGCGGGCTATTTTACAACAACGATATAGTTCTTTGACACCCGTTGTTTCTTCGTGAGCGGCAATTTGTAAAACGCTATCGGCGGAAGTATAAACAATTAAAGAATTGTCTCGTTTTTGTTCTTCACCTAGTTGAACTAATATTTCCGTACCACTAGAAGCATAATTTCCAATTATTTTATGACCGGTCTTCTCTTCTAATTCTTTTATTAATTCATTAGGAAATCCGGTATCGGTAAAAGTTTTAAATGGTCTGGTAGTTAGTATTCCCATCATTTCCCAGTGTCCAGTCATAGTGTCTTTACCATTACTTGCTTCATTTAAGATTAATGAATATGAATGAGGATGATCAACTTTCTTGGTTCCTAAGACATCACCTAAATCAGCAATGCCTAATTTTTCTAATGTTGGAATATTTAATCCACCACATTTTAAGGCAGTATGGACGAATGTGTTTGTACCTTCATCACCAAAAGAAGCGGCATCTTTCATAGCCCCAATACCTGCTGAATCCATAACGATGACAAAGATTCGTTTATATTTTTTCATAGTTTATCTCCTTGCTTTATGCAATAATTATACACTATTTCCGTTTGCTATACAAATCATAGGCACTTAAAATGCGATTCGTACTAATGTGTGTATATATTTGCGTAGTGGCAATATTGCTATGGCCTAACATTTCTTGGACGGCCCGTAATTCGGCTCCATTTTCTAATAAATGAGTGGCAAAACAATGTCGTAAGGTGTGAGGTGATATTTCTTTGTTTATTCCCACTTTTTGGGCATATTCTTTGATTTTTTGAAAGAAATACTGGCGAGATAATGGTTTTCCTTGACGATTCAAAAAAACATATTTGCTATTTCTTCCAACATTGCGGTGGCGAACTTCTTGTATATATTTTTGTAAGTATTCGATAGCATAATCACCGATAGGTATAATACGTTCCTTACGGCCTTTGCCAAAAATTCTTACTAAACCATTTTCAAGATTCAACATTGACCTTTCTAAAGATAATAATTCTGAAACTCGTAACCCCGAAGCATACATTAATTCTAGCATAGCTTTATCACGCATTCCGGCATCTGTTGTGATATCAGGAGCGTCTAATAATTGTTCAACTTCTTCCATTGTTAAACAAGTTGGATAATGAATACCAATTTTTGGTGGCTCAATATTCGGAATTTTAATTTCTAAGAGATGCTCTCGTTGTAAGAATAAATAGAAATTACGAATTGTCGATAAACGCCTTGTTATTGTTGTTGCGGATAGGCCGTTTATACTCTGCTCTCTAATTAACTGATAAATATGTTCGCCTTTTAAATCTTTGGTATCACTGACATCGCTTTTGATAAGAGAAAAGAAAAGATTTAAGTCATCTAAATAATTATTAACGGTATTTGGCGTTAATCCTTTTTCAACCAAGAGATACTGGATGAATAAATCACGGGCATCATCTAATTTCATATTTACTCCTTTCTTACTAATTATCTACTAATTATCTACTTTTTGTCTTTTTTACATCGGAAGCTCGCACAAATAATTGTTTATGTGCTTTTCGGTTCATTTCTTGAATTAATAGTTTTGTAGCACACTCCTCTTCATGCTTTTGATAATCAAAAATGGTCATTTGCACAACGATATCTTCTTCATTAACTAAGTTTTGTAATGTAACACCTATTAATCTAATCATTTGTCCTTGATAATTTTGATCGAAAAGATTCAAAGCGGTTCGATAAATAGTTTCGAAATCATTAAAAGGTGTTGAAAATGATTTTGAACGATTATTAATTTTAAAATCACTATATTTTATAACAATTTGAACGGTTGTTCCCTTTTTCTTTTTCTTTTGCGCTTCTTGAGCAACACTTGATGATAATTCATAAAAAAGATCTTTTATTTCTTCATAATTATCAGTATTTTCCATGAGAGTCGATGAATGGCCAATAGATTTAGGATCCCATGGCTCCACATCGACATAATCACTTCCGAGCCCTTTTGCCCAGTCTTTTAAGACATAATAAAACTTTCCTAATGTTTGTTTGACTTCATAAGAATCATCATTGACAAAATCACCAATTGTTCGGATTCCAAGTGATCTTAATCGTGGAGCGTTCTTCTTTCCGATACCATACATATCTTCTATAGGTAATGGATATATCTTATGAGGAATATCACGACGACGAATAATAGTTATTCCATTTGGCTTTTTCATGTCAGACCCCATTTTTGCTAGAAATTTAGTGGGGGCAATACCAATTGAACATAATAATTTTGTATGATTATATAGTTCTTTTTGAAAATCTTGAAAGTATTGTATAACATTAGGACAATTCTTTAATGTTTCAGTCATATCAACATAACATTCATCGATCGAGGCTACTTCAAGAATAGATGAATGCTCTTTAACAAATGATAGAAATTCATGTGATTTTTGATGGTAAAACTTAAAATCACAATCTTTTATAATGACTTTTGGACATAATTTTTTGGCCATATATGTAGGCATGGCGGAATGTATTCCATATTTTCTAGCCGCATAATTGGCGGTTGATATAATACCTCTTCTCATACTTCCACCAACCACTAGCGGCTTATTTTCTAAACTAGGATCTTTTATTTCTTCACAACGCGCAAAAAAAGCATTCAAATCAATGTGAACAATAATGCGCGCCATAATACCGCCTCCTATAAAAAATTATAGCATAAATCATAATAATTGATGAAAAACTGTGTTTTGTAACCCTTTTTATTAAAATTACAAAAAAAGGTAAGATTACTCAGTAGAGTAAACTCACCTTGTATTGATGGTGAAAATGTTATAGTTATACATATTCATATAATTATTTTAA
>CAZJKC010000032.1:0-19080 GCA_964546565.1 uncultured Staphylococcaceae bacterium
GAAAAGTTCTATCATCTGATGATGAATATCGTCCTTATCCATTTGAGTTATAAAATAATAAAACAGTTGGCTTTACCATTAATCTTTATTACCAACTGTTTTTTTTCATATTTAATTTGCATTTTTTAATTATCTTTCTTATTTCCCATCAATTATTCTGCTATTATCTTCCTCATTTAATTTGCAACTCTATATCTTATTAAATCAAATTAAAGAAGAACTAATAACTGAGAAAAAAATAAGAGAAGATCATATTATTTCAATTAATTTTGAAGACATTCAGTTCTCTAAAATAAAGAATTATTATAAATTATATGATTTTATATTAAATAAAATAGTTGATGATAATAAATATTATATTTTCTTGGATGAAATTCAACACGTCAAACAATTTGAAAAAGTTTTAGCGTCACTTAAAGCAACTAAAAATGTTTCTATTTTTGTTACTGGAAGTAATTCAAAATTATTATCAGGTAGATTAGCTAGTTTACTTGTTGGTAGATGCAAAGAATTTAAAATAATGCCATTTACTTATAGTGAATTTATTAAATACTATACTGAAAATGAAATAGAACTGCCGAAGAAGCCATTACAAAATTATATTAGATTTGGGGGGATGCCTCAACGAATGGATTATGATTTAGAAGAAGATATTAATGAATATTTAAAATCAATTTATTATGGAATTATTGATAAAGATATTTGTAATAATCAAGCTAAGATTGATAGAGAAACATTTATCACAATATCTAAATATATTATTAGTAATGCTTCAAAAGAATTTTCAGCTCAAAGCCTAGTTGATTATTATAATTTAAAGAATCAAGATAATATTTATGGAAAAATCATTTATAGATATTTAGAAAAATTAGAACAAGCGTGTTTGATTTCAAGAGTTAAACGTTATGAAATAGCCACTAAAAGAACTTTAAAGCATATTGAAAAGCAATTTGTTGTTGATAATGGATTCTTACTTGCTTGTAATGATTCAAATAAAATATTTGTAGCGCATGCTTTAGAAAACTTAGTATACAATGAATTACTTTATAGAGGATATGATGTAAAAATAGGTAAAACATATAAAGGTGAGATTGACTTTGTGGCTATGAAAGATGGTAAAAAGTGTTTTATACAAGTAGCCTATTTGTTATCAAGTGAAGATATAATCGAAAGAGAATTTGGTGCATTTAATTCAGTTCGTGACCCATCACCAAAATATGTGTTTAGTCTTGATGAATATGATATGTCAAAAGATGGGATAACTCATTTTAACATTGAAGATTGGCTATTAAATAAAGTAACCATCACTCTATCTTAACTGTCTCAAATAATTTTTAATTTGTGACACATGATTGTATTTTTCAATTTAAATGTAGGAGAATAATGGATAAAATGTAATTAAGTGGCAATCCCATAGGGTGTTTACAAAAAAGAGATAATTGCATCTATATGCAAAAATCTCTTCTAGAGGTGGTATTGTTATGGAAATTAAAATAGATTATTATTTGAATAAGTTAATAAAGCGTAAGCATAATGGCCTTATAAAAGTGATAACTGGTATTCGTAGATGTGGCTAGTCATATCTTTTAAATAATATTTTTTATCAATATTTAACTGAAAATGGAGTTGCAGAAGATCATATCATTCGATTTGCATTTGATTCTGCTAATGACTTGGATTTAATTGGTGAAAATCTTCTTGAACTTGAAAAGAAAAATAGAAAGGTTGACCCGAAAAAGTTCATGGACTATCTTCATAATAAGATTGTTGACAAAAATATGTATTATCTTATTCTTGATGAAGTACAAATGTTGGATTGCTTTGAATTGGTTCTTAATGGATATATGCGAAAAGATAATATAGATATCTATGTTACGGGAAGCAATGCGAAGTTTTTGTCGAAAGATATTATAACTGAATTTGCTGGACGCGGTGATGTTATTCAAATGTTTCCACTAAGCTTTATAGAATTTATGTCTATATATAAAGGAGATAAATACGAGGGATTAAGCGAATATATGCTTTATGGTGGGATTCCTTTGGTTGTACTTCTTGATGATGCAAGTGATAAGTCTTTATTGCTAAGTAATCTCTTGGAAGAAATATATATAAGAGATATTTCGAAACGTAATAAAGTAAGAAATATCGGAGAATTAGAGAATCTTCTAAATGCCCTTTCATTCGCTATTGGGTCTTTGACCAATCCTGAAAAATTAAAAAATGCTTTCCATAGCGTAAAGAATTCAAAAATAACAGCCACTACTATTAAGAAATACCTTGGTTATTTTGAAGATTCATTTCTTTTAGAATCGGCTAGTCGGTATGATATCAAGGGCAAAGCGTATATAGAGACCCCGCAGAAATATTATTTTACTGATTTTGGATTAAGAAATGCTCAAATTAATTTTAGGCAGTTTGAGCAGACGCACGCTATGGAAAATGTTATTTATAATGAGCTACGTATACGAGGATATAATGTTGATGCTGGCGTTGTTAGCGTTACTCAAAGAGACAAATCAGGCAAATCAGCAAGAAAGCAAGTAGAAGTTGACTTTGTATGTAACCTAGGAAGTAAGCGTTATTATATTCAATCTGCCTACTCTATTCCTAATGAACAAAAGCGTAATCAAGAAATTAGACCATTCCGTAGAATTGATGATTCTTTTAAGAAAATTATTATCACAAAAGATATTATTCCTACCCATTATGATGAATATGGTATTTTGATTATGAATATTTATGATTTTTTATTAGATTCTCAAAGTTTAGAAAAATAAGCATGATAAAATAATAATATTTTATGTAACTGAGTCTTTTTTAAGAAAAAAGAATAGAATCATTATTATTATTAATTTAATAATCATAATCTAATAAATAACATTTTTATATGCAAATAAAAAAAGAGAAGGGGTAAGAATTAATCAATATTCCTTCTCTTTTAGATTTTTAATCTACTACACTAACTTTGCTTGCTACCCCATTGTGAATTTGTCATCAAAAAACGGTTACAAACAATCATTTCTTGATAGCGTATTTATGTTTCATTACCTAACCATTGCTAAAAAGTATCGATCTAATTTTTATTGCATTGAGCAATGTTGTTAATTGCTATAGGATACCAAATAGTCTATGACAAGTATATCAAATGCCCGAAAGGTATAATGATAATCTTACCGCCTTTAATAAGACATATTGTGTATTGAAAAATCATGGCGTTGATTTGAATATGGATTAGAAAAATATGATTGTTTATGAACTTTTAATACCAATTAAAAGAACCTTTTTCCGTAGTTAATGAGCAATTGAAACCGATGAAAATATTTGCTACTGGGTTATTAAGATTTTATCGTCAGGATAAAGTAGACACGAATTAGCTATAGCCGAAACGTTTCCTATCTGAACAATTTGATTATGAGTTGGTATAGAAGAAATACGATATGGAATTTTAATAGGCATTTGCCATTTTCATTTGGAAAATAGTAGATGCTTTTTGTGTTTTTATAGCAAATAGAAAAAGCACCCAGTTATCAAAGTACATTTCCTTATTTCTTGAATAAATCGCTATGTGTAACGGTTCTTGAAAGAACAAGCACGAGTAGATCATTTTCAATCCGATAGATTAATAACCAATCTGGTTGAATGTGGCACTCATGGTGTCCTACCCAATTTCCAGTTAGAGCATGGTCATTGTTTTTATCTGGAAGTTGTTCGCCGCTTGCTAGCTTACGGATGATGTCATCGAGAAGATCAATATCTAGATGTCGTTTCATCGCTAGCTTGTAGTCTTTCTTAAACTGATTTGTCCAAACGATGTCTAACCCTTTGTTCATTCTTTTAACGCCTTCAATGCTTCTTCCACATCGGAATAGCGTTTTACGGACGGATCACGAGCAATGCGTTCTGCTTCGAGTATTGCAGCCATTGTCTCCTTGCTCGGTTGTTCTATGCGAACTTCAAAAGGAAAACCGCCGACACGGAGCGACTGACGAAGAAACACATTGATTGCAGTGGTTAGGTTCACACCCAATTCACCGTAAAGTGCTTCGCACTGCTTTTTAATATCGCTGTCCATGCGGACGCTGAAATTTGTAGTTGTAGCCATATTGTCAACTCCTTTCATTGTTACTGCACTTATATTATATGTATTTTGCGTTGCAATATCAATGCAATAGACATATAATTCATAAAAAAAATGGCTTAATTTAATGATTAATTTTGTTTTTTTATTATTATGATCACATAAAATATTGGAAAATTGGATTAAATGGGTTATACTGAATACGGTTTCACTGAAATCCAATACATTAAAAAGGAGGTAATAGTATGTTTGTTGGTCGTTTAGAAGAATTAGAAACGCTTCATCATTTACTTACAATGTCATCATCGAGTGTAATGATTTATGGTAAAAGAAAGGTTGGAAAGACAACATTAATTAAAAAGGCTTTAGAAGCATCTTTCGACAAAAAAATATATTATGAATGTTTGAAAGCATCGATGCAAGAAAATGTTGATGGCTTTGTTGCTGTACTTGTACGTGAGAAGATTTTGCCTCTACCATTCACTTTTAAATCCTTCGGCGATGTATTTGCATATTTAAATACATTTGATGAAACTTTTAACATTGTTATAGATGAATATCCGTATTTGAAAATATTTACTAAGCCAGAAACAGTTGATTCAATTTTTCAATCAATTATTGATAACAATTTAAAAAACATCAGGCTCTTTATTTCAGGTTCTCATATTGGCATGATGAAGGATTTACTTGAAGAGAAAAATGCTTTGTATGGTCGATTTTCAAATATACTTTGTTTAAAAGAACTCGATTATATAACGGCATCGGAGTTTTATAAAAACAAATCGATTTATGATAAAATCGCGATGTATGCGGTATTTGGTGGGTCTCCTTATATTAATCAGGCTTTAGATGAAACAAAAAGTCTAAAGGAAAATATTATTGCTACTTTTTTAAATCCTACCAGTTATGTTTATAGCTATGCCGAATATTTTTTAATTTCTGATTACACTAATGCAATTAATGCGGAGCGCATATGTTATGTTATGGCAAATGGAAAAAGAAAGTATTCAGAAATCGAAGAACGACTTGGTTTAAAAGCAAACGGGAATTTATCTAAGCAACTGATTACTTTAGAAAAAATGGATATCATCTCCAAAAAATATCCAATCAATAAGCCTAATGACAAGAAAAAAGTGTTTTATGAAATTAAGGATAATTTTCTTCGTTTTTATTATGCGTTTATTTATAAAAACAAAAGCGCACTTCAAATGCTTGGAGCTGAAGCTTTTTATGATGAATATATTAAGGAAGGTATTATGACCTTTATTTCTCATCGTTTTGAAGAAATGGTTAGGACTTATTTTTCTCTTTGTGTAAAAAAAGGTAAACTTCGTGATATATCAAATATTGGAACATATTACTATGATGATGCGAAAACGCATTCAAGTGGCGAATTTGATGTTGTACTTGAGCACAAAAATCAGTATGACATTTATGAAGTGAAATACTATTCTAAACCCATGTCACTATGTGAAGTTTATGAAGAAGTAAGACAAGTTACTGCTATTAAGGGAATAAATATTGGTCATATTGGATTTATCGCTACGGCCGGTTATGAAGATACGCTAGATGGTTACGAATTCATTGATATAAACGAGTTATATAATGTTTAAATCATGTTAGGCTTTTAATATGTATCATTTGAAGATTCATTTCTTTTAGAATCGGCTAGTCGGTATGATATCAAGGGCAAAGCGTATATAGAGACCCCGCAAAAATATTATTTTACTGATCTTGGATTAAGAAATGCTCAAATTAATTTTAGGCAGTTGGAGCAGACGCACGCAATGGAAAATGTTATTTATAATGAGCTACGTATACGAGGATATAATGTTGATGTTGGCGTTGTTAGCGTTACTAAAAGAGACGAATCAGGTAAAACAGTAAGAAAGCAAGTAGAAGTTGACTTTGTATGTAACCTAGGAAGTAAGCGTTATTATATTCAATCTGCTTACTCTATTCCTGATGAACAAAAGCGTGATGAAGAAATTAGACCGTTTCATAGAATTGATGATTTTTCTTATACATTTGATGGTTGGTACCTTGACAAATTTGATAATACTAAGTACATTTTTATTGTTATTTCGAGTTAGTTATTCATCGTTGGCTAGAATATTATATAATGATTAAAGAAACGATGAGATAATTAGTAAATATAAAACGAATGAATTCACTATTTGAAGTGAGAAATGAGTTTTGTATAGATGAAATTGTTTTAAGTGTAGCTTGGCGTCATTTCTGTTTTTTAAAACTTGTAATTGATAAAAAAGAATGATGTTGAAAAATGATATTTTTCAGTAGAATGTGAGGAAGTAAAAATGAAAAAGGAATCAAGTACTTATGTAATACCGGTATCTTTGATATTTATCGTGATATTTAACATACTTTTCTTTACGACTTGTGGATTCCATCATCCCGCATCCGTTTGGATATCTTATGGATTTATTCATTTTGCCCTTCTTATGATAATAGCTACATCCTTTTTTAATGAGGAAAAAAATAGTGAAAAGGCATTACGTGGGTCACTTTGTTATTTCTTTATTGAACTTATTGTTGGTTCAACATTTATATTAATGCGAAGTGAATCTTATAAGGTTTCTTTTATTGTCCAAATAATCATTTTTGGAATTTATGCATTAATACTATTTTATAGATCAGGTAATGCATTTCTTAATTATTTGCTATTCCTTGCGGTATTTAGTACGTCTTTCTTTGTACTTGGTGGATTTAAACATCCGGCTTCTGTTTGGATATCTTATGGATTTATTTCTTTGTCTTATCTAATAACACTTGCAACGCCTTGTATTGTTGAAAAAGATAGCAAAGCACAGTTGTTGGGATATTCACCAAAAGCGGTATCAATTGTTTTTTTCTTTATAGAGTTTATTGTTGGCTTAATATTTATTTTGGTTAGAAGTGAATCATATAAGGCTTCATTTGTTGTTCAAACAATTATTTTAGCCCTTTATGTATTGATTTTGATTTCCAGTTTAATTGATTGTGACGATGAGAATAAAATTAAGTATATATTACTTGATTTTTTTGTTGTACTTGTAGCTTTCAATCTAATTTTCTTTGGCCTTAGTGGATTTAAACATCCGGCTTCTGTTTGGATTTCCTATGGATTTATTCATTTTGCTTACTTATTGATGATGGTAACATCTTCTTTTGTTGATGATGAAAGCGAATCAAATGGATTCGTTATAGGTATATATTTCATTATAGAGTTTATTGTTGGCTTGATATTTATTTTTATTCGAAGTGGATCTTATAAGGTTTCTTTTGTTATTCAAATAATCATTTTTGGTCTTTATGCAATAATATTACTTACAAAAAGAATGGTTCAGGAGCGTAGTGCGGGTTATTTATTACTTGATTATTTAGTTTTCCTTGCGGTATTTAGTGCAGTCTTCTTTGTGCTTGGCGGGTTCCATCATACTACTTCTGCTTGGATTTCCTATGGATGTGTTTGTTTTGCCTATCTAATTACGTTAATATTATTTTTAAATATTTACGACGATAGCAACGAAATTGCACTTGTTATTACAATTAGTTATTTTGTAACATCGTTTATTGCTGGCTTAGTATTTATGATTGTTCAAAAAGAGCTTAATATGGGACCTCTTTCTATTCAACTAACTATTTTAGGACTTCATTCGTTAGGCTTTCTTGGAAATAGATTGGCTCATAAAGAATAAAAGCATCAATTGGTAATTTGTATAATAAGAAAACAATGAAAATAGAGCATCCTATAATTTGTTATTTTAAATCATTCATATTCTATTGTTGATGTGAAATCAATTAAAGAAGAAATTAAAACAAAGTTAATAGCTTAGAAAATGCTAGTACAAATAATTAAATGGTTACAATGATTAAAAAAAGAATATAATGATGATAGAAATATGCAAAAAGGAAAAAACACTAGCTCGATTATTATTCTTTTTGTTAATAAAAGTTGATGACAACAATTTAGAGAGCTGGTAGTATGTATTCTAATCATATAAAGAAAGGAGCTAACAAATATATGCCATTTAAATCAAACTCTAATGGTACTAAAACTTGGACGAATTCATCAGGAACATATTCTCATACACGTGATAGAAGTGGTCATTTGGTAAGTGTCACAACGAAGAATTCGGGATATACTAAAACAACAAGTTATTCTAATGGAAAAGCCAAAAGTACAAAAACGACATATTCATCGAATGGACGTTCTATTATTCGTAAAAAATGATGAAATATAAGTTTTTTTCTTACAAATTTTAACATAAAGAAATTAAGCACTTAAATGATCTCTTGGAGATGATGTTATGGTGCTTTTTCTTTAATATTAAATAATAAAGATAAGCTATGAATACAATCAACTGAATTTGTTTTGCCTATCAAATGAAATATAAAGATTATGTTTTTTATTAAATTGCAATTAGTTATTTTTGTTACTATGATGCACACCGATTTTATATTGAATTTGTTTTCCCTGAAATTGAATTCATTAAAATAGGGGCTGAAGCTTTTTATGATGAATATATAAAGGATGTTATTACGATTTTTTATTTCACATCGCTTTGAAGAAATGGCTAGAACATTTTTTCTTTTTACGTAAAAAAAGGAAAGCTTCGTGACTTATCTAATATTGGAACATATTACTATTATGATGAGAAAACGCACTTACATGAAGAATCTGATATTGCACTCAAGCACATAAATCAGTATGACATTTATGAAGTGAAATACTATTCTAAACCTATGTCACTATGTGAAGTTTATGAAGAAGTAAGACAAGTTACCGCTATCAAGGGAATAAATATTGGTCATATTGGATTTATCGCTACGGCTGGTTATGAAGATACGTTAGATGGTTACGAATTCATTGATATAAACGAGGTATATAATGTTTAAATCATGTTAGGCTTTTAATATGTATTAATAGAAAAAACACCAAATTAAGATTCTTTGGTGCTTGTTTAATAAACCAATAGTTCGTACTTATTCAAACAAAGTAAGGTTAAATTTAATTTGCCATTCAATTCGCCACTATTGTCGTTTAACTCGCCAAAATTGTTATTTGATTCGCCATTATTGTAATTTATCACTTCATTTATCACTTCATTTATTACCCCATTCCGAATAGTGGCATTTAACATAAAGGAATTATCTGTATATTCAGGATCGGGAAGTTCTGCATTTTTCATCTCATCAAATAAACGATCGACACCCTCCCCAAATTCTTTTACATATTCATATTGATGCAAGATTTCAGCAATTTTTGGGTTACGGGAAAAATGTACTTTACGAAGATTATTAAGACGAACAATTCCCGGCAAATTGCCCGGGCTTTCAATAGTAATATGGTCATCAAACATCTTGATTTGAATATCCGTGCCTTTAATGCTGTAATCACGATGCGCAATAGCGTTAATAATTATTTCTTTCCAGCAAATTCAGGATATTCGGGAGTGGTAATAAAGATACCGTCTTTTCCAAGCCTTGTCCATTCCTTGATTTGACTTCTAACAAAATCCAAAGACTGACGAACGACATCGAGAATACGACCATTAAAAATCTCGTCTTTAATGACATTCATCTCCGTACCGACTTTGGCTTCAATACCATCATAACGGATAAAGCGAACTCTTGCTCTTGGATAAAAATCTTTGTGGATTCTTACCGAAAAGCAGTATTGCAGCACCGCTTAATTCCTCTCTACCGTCGTGATGAATGACATAATCGTTGTTTTGACGGATATATTCCTCCGCAGATTTACCGTAGCCGATCTTCTTGCAGTATTCCGCAACAAAATCCATATCTAAATCCTCTATGGAAGAACGGTACACAGGTTATAGATTAGCACATTAAATGAAGCTCATAATTGCAAATTAAATAAGGACAGTAAGTGCAAAATGAATTTTTTTGGAGTAATAATTACAAATGATGATAATAATAAAAAAAGTATTCCAATCAATACTTAGTATTATGTCCTTTACAAATTTTTTTAATTCTCTGCTTCGTATTATTTAAGGATTACGTAAATGAGAGCGTTACGTATTCTTTTTTTATTTTTTCCTCTTTTTTAGTTAATAATTTACCGCAAATCAGTAAAGTGAAATACCACAAATCACTAAAATAAAATTCAACAAATCATTCAAGTAATATTGATTTTTTCCTTCGTTTGATAAAATATAACTAATCTTGCATAAAGGAGAAAATGCCATGAATTACAAAAAAAGAATTATAGATGACCAACTCGACTTGAAATTAGAGTCTTTCGGCGCAACTTTAATCGTCGGTCCCAAAGGTTGTGGAAAACCTACTTGCTGTGGCCAATACCGTACCTTCAAAACTTTTAATTGGAGATAAACCATATTAATTTGAGGTTTTTTTCTAATAGCCTTGTAATATTAGAGTTCCTGCTATTGAAATATCTAATTTCTCTAGATAAAATTCCTCTAATTCTCGTGCATAAAGAGTTATTAAGCGTGCTGATTCTTTCTTGCTAATTGTTTGTTGTAAATAATCTTCTACTTTCTTCTTATAATCTTCTAAAGTCATTGGAACGCTCGCCTCTTTCATTGCCTTCATTATATGCTAAATCTCCACTATTTGACACTATTACTTTTTATTGTCGTTTTGTGATATATTACTTATCTTTGGATGAATAATCCGAAATTAGAACAATAAAATCATGAAAAAAGCGTATAAAATCGTGCTTTTTTGTTATTTGACACAATAATCATAATAAGGGAAAATGTGGTATTTTTTTGTTTACATGTATAAGGAATGTTCTTTGCTTAATCCGTTACTACGTACAAAAATATATTTTTTATGAAAAAATATTGCATAAAAAATAATTTGAAATATATAATAGTATTGGGAGGGCAATACATATGTTATTGAGTTTAAAAGTTAACAACTGCTTCATTTATGATAAAGAAGTTGAGTTCTCTATGCGGGCTAATATGCATCAAAAACGATTTATTAGTAATTTGATAAGTATAAATAACTCTAATGTTTTAAAATCGTCGATTATTTTAGGACCGAATAATACTGGTAAAACGAATCTTGTTCGAATTTTAGCAACTATTAAAGATATTATTCTTAATGGTAAATTAAAACTTAGCAAGAATTTATTTGTTGATAATAATCTTTGTACTTTAGAAATTGTCTTTTTAGATCATGGTCACGAATATGGCTTTGAAATAAAATATGATGTTTCAAATGAAGAATATGTTTATGAAAGATTTTATGAAATTTCATATGATATTCATAAAAATAAAAAAATTAGTAATTTAATAGTGAGAGATTTTCTTCAGGATATTTATTATTGTGAAAATGATGAATTATTATTAAGCATCATGAAGGTATCATCTAAAAACAATATTTTAATTCATTTAGTTGATGTTAATAAATTTGATAAGTTAAAGAGTATTAAAGATATATTAGTTGCTTTTGCTTCAAAAATTGATATTGTCGATATGAATAATATACCTATTTCCAAGACTATTGAACTTTTAAAAAAATCCGATGAAAATAAACAAAAGATTGTTGATTTTATTTTAAGTGCTGATTTGGCTTTGGAAGATTTTCGCTATTTAAATGATGATGAATTAAAGATAGAATTAGCTATTAATGACGATAATAGTAAAGCTCAAGAAAATGTTTTGAATACTTCCTCTTCATTTATTGATATGCTTCATTTAGCTTCTGTATATAAAGGAAAGATAGTTCCTAGTATTCTTTTTGATTCGACAGGGACTAAAAAAGTAGCCGCTTTAGCTAGTTATGTTATTGATTCATTAGAGAATGGACGTATTCTAGTGGTGGATGAGCTAGATAATAGTTTACATTTTAAAATTACTAGAGCGATTATTGCTTTGTATAATAATGAACTTAATGAGTCAGCTCAATTGATTTGTACAGTACACGATATTTCTCTATTAGATTGTCAAAAATTATTTAGAAAAGATCAAATTTGGTTTACTCATAAAGACCAAGAGAATGTATATTTATATTCTTTGATAGAATTTACATCTGATAAAGATGGTATTAGAGAAACTTCTGCTTTGATTGAAAAATATAAGCAAGGTGTATTTGGCGCAATACCGGATCCTGATTTATTAAATGTATTAATCGATAAAAGGTGATATTATGACTAGATTGCCACATATAGATTATAGACATAGGGTTTGTATTATTTGTGAAGGTTATGAAGAGTATTATTATTTAAGTAAACTTTTAGATTTGAATGTTTGGAGTAAAAAATATGAGTTTACCCTTATCAATGCTAAAGGTGCCCCAAATATTTTTCCAAGATATCAAGATGCATACAATAATGAAAGATATGAAATGATTTTGATTTTTTGTGATACAGATAAGCCGTCATCATGTAATCATTATTCTTTAATAAAAAGAAAAATCAATAATTTTCATGATCAAAATGATGCGTCAAAGCAAATTGTAATTTTTGCAAATCCATGTACTATGCAAATAGTATTGTTACATTTTGCTGATGTTCGTTTGCGTACACAAGCTAAAAAGGTTAATGCACTTTTAATATTTCAATTAACAGGTGTAAATCAATATAAAGCCAAGGAAGAACAAATTAAACAAATATGTAGCCAGATTTATATCCGAACATATAAGGAGATGAAAGAAAGAGTAATGAGCATTTGCAATAGTGACAATCAAATTAGTAGCACTAATTTTGGAATATTTCTGAATTATTTTGAAAATGATGATATTGAATGGATAAAAGATATAAATAAAAATCTTGGTTAGTCAAGTGTAAAAAAGTAATCAATGAAAATCCAATGGACTTGGTGCATCCATTGGATTTTTTTCATTGTTTTAAATGTAAAATTATAACTTATTGTATTTTGTTGATATTCCTTTTGCTTTTTCGATAGGATATTTCTTTTCTGTTTTATCCATTTTCATATTAATAATATCGATAATATCAACATTTAACACTTGAGCAAATTGTAGACAATAATTCATAACGTCCGCTAATTCATCTAACACCGCATTGCGATCATAATCATTATCATTCCATTGAAAACATTCTAATAATTCATTAGCCTCAATGGAAATAGATTTAGCAAGATTACTAGGCGTATGGAATTTATTCCAATCGCGTTCATCGTTGAATTGTTTGATTCTTTGATTCAATAGCGTTAATCTATCCATTCTTTTCCAACTCCTTTTTTGACCATATCTAATCTTTTTCTAATATAATCTCTTAGAGCATCATCTTCGCAAAAGATAAAGCATCCCTTTTGGCCTCTCGATAATAATGTTCTATAAGTATTACGGATGATTTTATCTCCTAAGGCTTCATTTCCTTTTAATCCCTTTATCGTAGCGTCATTTTTAGCACGTTGAGTTCTATCGGTAATAACCATACCATTCTCATATCGCATATCTTTTCCAATGATAATGCCAACATAGTCAAATTCTAAGCCTTGAGTTGAATGAATACAACCCACTTGATCAAAGGTATTTTCTTTAATAGCAAATTGGGTTGTAGAAAAATTCCATTGTGCTCTAAAACCATTTTTCAAACAAATATCATATTGTGTTTTATCCTCTTTACTTAACCATGGGTAGCAATATCCGGCAATCATACGTGATTTATTATGAATATTAGTTTTGGCTAGTTCTAATCTCATTTCATTAGGATCATCAAATACTCGAATATCGTAATCTAAATCAAAATAATTGTAATTAGCAGTTTTACGAATTCCTAGAAGGTCATCTAAAAAAGCTAGATAAGCATCGCTACCATTACATCTAAATTGTGATGATAAAACTAATGATTCATTGCAATGTACTATACTTCCAAGAGCTTCTGCTTGTTTTTTTATTTCATCAATTGTACCAATGTCTTTGGTGGACACTATTTGATGTTCGTCAATGAAGAAAATACTAATTTTTGAAGCTCGTATAATCTCCATAATTTGATTCACACCCATGTTGCTATATAAACCGGATTTTTCATTTAATCGATGGGCTTCATCACATATTAGACAAGGATAGTAATTAATTGGACAATTGCAGTAAGATCCGGAGCTTTTAAATAAACTTCTTAAGTAGGAAAGGCTATATTTTCCTTTTATGAGGTTTCTAGAGTAGGCTTCTCTAGGAGCACTATTTTTGGTGATATACTCACAAGCGTATCCTTCACTTATGATTTTTGCTAATAAATTAATAGCTATTACACTTTTACCAGTTCCTGGACCGCCTTGAACAATAATAGTATGCTTTTCATCTTTTTCAATATTTTCTTTAAATATTTTTAATATTGTAGAATAAGCAACTACTTGATCATCAATTAATTCAAATTCAGTATTGCCATTAAGAATGGATCCAATAGAGTTTTGTAATGATTTTGATGGTCTTAACTTTCCATAATCAATTATTTTAAATAAATTTTTTGACGATGGTTTATGAACATATTTAACGATAAAATCAGCTAATTTTCCGGCATCTTCCATTAAAAAGACAGGAGCTAGCTTGATGATATTTTGGTATTGTACACTCAATATTTGACTTTTGTATTCATTTTCATAATTATGCAAGTATGCACAAGGGTTTAATTCAATATTCTCATCTTGAACTGATGCATTAAAGTTTTCAATGAGTTTAGCATATGAATATGCTTGTTGAGATGGATGTACAACGTCTCTATAGCTGCCACCAACCCAAGTGTTAACTAGATTATCCATATCAGTTGCTAAACATTTTTCCCATTGTTTTAATTCTATGACTACGATATGGTCATTTGTTTCATTGCTTCCACCAATCATAAAGTCAATTCGTTTAGATGTTAATGGTATCTGAAATTCTATGGCGACTTTGACTTCTTTATCAATGCGATTATCAGCCATTATAGCGGCCATCCTAAATAGTGACTCTTTCCAAGATCGATACTCGGCTTCTTGACCACCGGGAATGCCTAATTCAACAAATAGGTCTTTTATGTTTTTAGCTATTACACCATTAAAAACATCTCTTTGAAAGTTTTCTTTCGTTTGACAATACACTATCACAGTTTATATCCTCCATACATTATCTAACTTAAAATGAATGCGAACCATAAAAAGAATATCTATTAATAATTACGATTTGCTTAAACGTAAGAGATGATAGATTACGCAATAAAGCTTAGCAAATCATTTTAAGATGTTTATATAAGTCATATCATTAAAGGTGGGAGCGTTACTGAACTCTTATTATTAATGACTGCCCTTATTACAATGTAATGTAGCAGTTTTTTTAAAAAAAGTAAAGGAAATGGTGATTTTTAATTTTATGTGTTTGTTCTATTATTACTATTGCTTATATATTTTTTTTCGTGTGTAAAAAAAGAAAACAACCATTATATTTTGCTCAAATGATCTTTTCATTGATCTCATTTGCCCTCATGATATAATAAAAAAAGAAGGCGGTTTAACAATACAGACAATAAATATCACGCCAAGAATCAAAGGAGAAAAGATTATGAAATACAAAGAAATTTTAGAAATTGCAGAAAAAGAAAAATTAAACATTACTAAACTTTTTATAGCATATGAAGTAGCGGCATTATTATCTGATGAAATACAAATGGTATCGTATGATGATTTTGAAGATTTATGTCATAGCGTATATGAGTATTATTTATCTATTGATTATGCTTCTATAAAAGATGTTGCGTATATTGTGTATTCTGCATATAAAAATAATAAGTCTATTAATGAGAAAAAAGTTCGTTATGAATTGGAAGGATTGTATATATAATTGCCAATTATAGAAGACTATACCACTTAATGGAATACATATAATTTTATCATCTAATGAATATATATCGTATCATTTTGAACTACAAAAGAATCTAAACTTTAAAATCATTAGTTGTCAATCTTGGGCAGCAACTATTTTTTCTAGTTTTTATAATATTTAATTTGCAACTTTATGGGTGAATCATATAATAATTTATTGAAGATTAGGATCATATTTTTTCAACAATAATGTAATCCTATTTTTTTCATCAATGTCCTTAGATGTGTTTTTTAACTTAAGTAAATATGATGAAAAAGACTCTTTAAAAGAATAAATATAAATAAAATCACATATTGCAAGAACCAAATCCCAATTATTTTCGTTTATTGTGCCTATCATACTGGGCAAATAATAATTCTTCTTAATAAAGATATTTTTTATTTCCGGAATTAAATCATAATCATTATTATCATGACTATGGCAATAATCTTTTTGATTTATTTCATTTAATAAATTACATATTTGATTATAATCATTTGATTTAAAGCTTTTGTCGATTCTAGCAAGCAAATCGTCAATTAATATTTTATTGTAAGCAACTTTAATTTTAGTTATAATTTCTTGTGTTTTTTTAGGAAAACTTTTTAGAAAATCAAAATAATGAAGGATACGATCATTTGTATTAACGCATTTTTGTGCTATTTTATCAATAATAATCTTTTCATCATAATCAATGTTTTTTAATTCTTCCCATTCAAAAATTGATAATATTCTTTCAAATTGTTGTTTGCGCATCACCTCAATAGAATCAATGCTATCGATTATTTTTTTAATTTCATTAGTTCTATCTTTTGTACTTAAATAGAACAAGGGGATATAAGAATCATTAACTTCATCACTTATTTTTAAGTTATCATTAAGAAATGAATAGTCATCATACAGATAAGCAAAAGCTAAAGATAAAAGTAAATCTTTTCTTCCTATATTTCCATTATCATTAATTTTTCCAATGTGCTTGCTTTGACAATCAAAAAGATAGCACATGGTTAAAGTATGTGATAAATCTTCATCCTTTAAATAATTGTTAAAATATTTAAAATAATAATCAAAATCATTTAATTTTTCTTTGTTATCAACAACCATTGAGTTTTGATTAAAATATGTAACAATCAATGAAACATACCATAGAATAATATTAGTTTTTATTGATAAATACTTTTGATTATCTAATGATTCCATATATTCTTTAATTTCAAAATAAAACAAAGAAGTTTTTGAAGCAGTTCTCAAATTATTATTAAATAATTGTATTGTTGTAATATCTAGGTGTGTGGAATCATTTCTAAAATAATCCTTGATAATTTTTTCGTTTACTTTTTTCACCTTATAATATCTATCAAAAACTTTTTCTTTTAGTTCATTAAAACCAGGATTATGAATCTTTGTAGTATCACAAATACAAACGATTTTCAATCCGAATAAATACGCTTGATTAATATAACCTAACAAAGAACTATAGTCAAAATTCGAGTTTACTCTTTCAATATCATCTAAAATAATAATGATTCTTTTATTAGATGTTGTTTTGTGATTCTTTTTCTTTGGTTTTTGTATATTTTCATCGATTTTTCCAATTGCATATGAAATACTAGAAGATACTGTTTCACCTGCATACGGAATCAATGAAAACGCAGGGCTTATTACTTTAATTGCATTTTTAAATATGTTGCTAACAGGATTCATTTTTATATATAATTCAGTATGCAAATCATATATTGATTCAAGTCCAAATAATGAAGAATAAATAACTTTTGTCTTTTTTTTGCTTGTTTTATTATCGGTCTCTATTTTTTCTAAAAACCTTTTTATTTGATGAGTTTTTCCTATTCCCCAAGGACCATCAATTAGTATACCTCTTTGTTCGTTTGAGGAAAAATTTAGTAATAAATCATATATTTTCTTAGCATCCATGAAAAAATCCCCCATTTTTTTCTTTCTTTAGTATAGAATAGCACATTAAATGAAACTAATAATTGCAAAATAATTAAGGAAATAAAGAAAATGAGCTATTCAAAGAGACTCAGCTAATTTATGACTTTATATTATAGTTAATTATTTTTTTTGAATATCTTCGATTTGTTCTATTAGGCATAATACATCATCGCCATGATTTTGCTTATTCCATGTTGTTATGACATGCTTTAAATCTATCAAAAAAGCATGAATTATTTCATGGTCTTCCGTACTCTTACGATAATCAGTTTTCGTATATCCAATATATTCAATAGTTTCATTAAGATTAAATGGATTTTTGTGTTTATTGTATGGAAGAATGAATGCACTTCTAATTCTTTGAATGTTATGGCCGATTTTATTGTTTTTAATAAAATCCCCATATGTTATTTGCTTTTGGATAGATGAAGTTTCCGGTAAATCTTTATTATCTCCAGTATAGCCATAACGATAAAACTTAGAGTCTAGGATATAAGCAGTATTATCATGAATTAATATAGTATCAGGCCTTAAATCACTACTTGCAAATGGCTTTTTATAATCAGTAGATTTCATAAACCAATTGGCACTTGGATTAAATTCAGTTGCATCTCTATTGCCAAATATGGAATCAATCATTTTTTCAAAAACATAAGCATAAGAATCTACACCATATACTAATTCATCAGTATTTTGATTGTCACTTAAGCCTTCAATTATAGAAAGCATGTGAGTTAATCTTATTTTCTTTTTATCATCAAATGTTTGATTAAGCTCTTTTGTTATAACGGCTATATATGTATTCTTTATTTCTTTATTAAAAGGTTTGATTTCGATGAATTTAGAATTATTAAGTCCAAATAACCAGCCTAAAATATCAATACTTTTCTTTACACAATATTTATGTATTTCAACAATAATATTATCAAGATTATTGTTGACTGTTACCATAAGGTCACTATAAATAACATTACCTTTGGATATTATTGGCTGGCCACTTAATGTTCTTTTCCAATCGACTTTTCCTCTTTGATTCTTTTTTATTATTTTTTCTCTATTAATATAAAAACCATTCATTAGGAAATCTTTAATGATCCATAAATAAGATAGAAGCGGTATAGCGTTATTGTTAGAAAATGACGACTCAACTTTTACTTTTGAATTAGAATGAGTTTTAGCAATTGTAATAGTTTGTAATATTGCAAGAACATCTTCTCTTGATTTTTCAATAGATGACTCATCAAAGTTATAAG
>CAZJKC010000033.1:0-18938 GCA_964546565.1 uncultured Staphylococcaceae bacterium
CTTTTACCTTGGAAAATCAAGTTATAGTTTTACTATGGAAATATTTGACGCTTACTTTTTACGTTACAATCAAAGATCTTTATAAGAATAAAAAAATCCCAATATTTTAAAATATTGAGATTAATTTACTACTAAATGGTGGAGCTGACGAGGATCGAACTCGCTACCTCTTCCATGCCATGGAAGCGCTCTCCCAGGTGAGCTACAGCCCCATTGCGTATGTCGCTTTTATATGATAGCATAACCGACAATTTTGTCAATAAGAAAAAATTAAAAAGAAATAAGGAAAAATAAGGTACGGTAATAAAAAAACGGAGTTTCCTCCGTTTAGCGATAATGCTTATGACAAGATTTGTCATTTTCGCATGTCGAACATACAAATAGATCACAACCACATTCTTCGGCGTATCGTAATCCTGCTTTTAAACATTCCTCTTTGCTAGGATAATGTTCGGCAAGTACTTCACCATTAGGAGTTTCAATTTCCCAATTGTTTTCTTCTCGGCAATGACGACATGTTACTTTTCTTTTTTCCATATTATTTTTCCTTTCTTATGTAAAGATGTGTTTTACATTATTAATATGGATCAATTATTCGAAAATATACTAAATAATTATTTGTTTAAGGTCGTGGGACTACCCCATTGATATGATGTACTTGTATAACCATCAGCGTTAAATGGTATACTCCATGTCCCATTATTGTAGTATTCATAAAATGAGGCATAGTGATCATCTGTAAAAACGGCCACAGGAGCGTCATCGTAGTCTTGAGAATCAAAGCCATAAACCCATACAACAACACGTCCAGCACCACGTGATGATTCATAAGTACCATCTAAATCAATATCACATTCATAATATAATGGTAAGCCATCTACGCTACTATAGGGAACATCTTTGGCATAGCCATCTGTTCTTGAATAATTTGATACTTGTCTAGTTTTATCACCAAAATATAGTTTAGCGGTATTTTTTTCCTTCTTAGTAACGTAATTAGCGGGATATGTTCCAAAAGCAATAAAATAGTTTGCGACATCTATGGGGTCGATATAACTTGCAGCTTCAACGAGTGTCTCATCATTTATGACACTTTCATAAGAGTAATATGTGTATGTCTTCCATTCTGTAACATTATAATTCATATTATTTACTTCGATTTTCATAGGTACTGTTACAGAACTGACGCCACTTTCTAGTTGACCATAAAAACGAACGGGATTTAAACGATAGCCATTCGTTCCGGAAGATAAGTAACTATTTATTGGCCAATTATAATCTTTACCAGTGTAATAAATATTTAGTGATTCAATTGTCAAATCTAAATCATTGTTTTCAATTTTAAAATAATTGGCTTCGGATATTTCAAAAGAGGCCGTGGTTAAGGTGTTAGAGTAAGGGATATCTACTGAAATGTTAGTTAATGGATCTTTTCCATATCGTAAGGTTGCCTTTTTATTATCTCCTTCTTCCATATAATAACTAATATCTATATAGCGAATATCATGTATTTCTGTCTTATTAAAAAAAGAACTTGGTTTAACAAATGATTGATAAATGGAATTGGATTTTAGTAAAGAAATCAAATTATTATCATCATTTTTAAAAACCCGATAAAACTCGAATTCTATTCCATCAAAAGTTAATCTTTCCATGTTTCCAGTTTTATAAGTTTTAAGTTTTTTATTATTAAAATCATCACCGCTATAACGGAGTAACTGACAATCATTTTTATTAATTGTGTTTTCTATTGATGTGGAACTTGAATTTGAAGTGGAACTTTCTATAGATGAACTTGGCTCTATAATTGATGAAGAATTATATGAGACATTACTAATATAATTGCTAGGTTGGTCATTTAATGATGAAATGAGACTTGATTCACTTGTAGAAGTATATCTTGATTCACTTGTATATGACGAATTGTATCCAAAATTAAAACCAATAGAGCAAGAAGATAAGATAAAAGATAATAAAAGGAACATAATATGTGATTTTTTATTGTTCATAATTTACTCCATTCTGACAAACTTTATTAGTGATTTTGTAATCGATTTAAGTTTGTTTTGACTATTGTAACAAACAATAAACTTTTAAGAAAGATTAAATCTATAAAATGTTATATTTAAGTGCTATAATTTGCTTGCAAACTTAAAAAATCAAAAAAATGAGAGGAGGGACAACGAATACATATTCGTATAAATGTATGGAATACAAGTATGAAATAAAAAGAGTTAAAACAATATCAGAGTATTGCTCGGCGATTGAAGAAGGATATGTCGATATTATTGGTTGTTCTTCTGATCAAGATGAACTTTTTGAAACTTTAAAAACTAAAAAAAATGAGTCAGAAAGCTATTATTATTTTTATTTACGCTTTCTTTTAAAAAAAGAAAAAGAGAATGCTATTACGCAATTACGCGTTTTAGCGAATAAGGGTAATCCCTGTGCATTGCTTGAAGTATATAAATATGAATTAGAAAAAGAAAATAATGCAGAAGGCATTTCTTATTTAATGAAAGCTATAGAACAAGGATATGCTTTAGCCGAATATGAATATGCTTTACTTTTATATCAAGGAGATTTCGTTGCTAAAAATGATAATAAAGCTTATACATATGCTTTATCGGCCGGCAAAAAGAATTATTCTTTAGCGTGTTATCTTTTAGGATTCTTTAGTGAAAATAGCATTGGTGTTGAAATGAAACCATCAGAAGTTCATCGTTGGTATTATAAAGCCGGTTATCAAGGTATAGCATCGGCCTTTATGCAAGGGGGCTTTTTCTTTTCCTCTAATGAAAAAACAAAAGCCAGTCCTTTTATTGCTATGACATTCTTTTATCGAGCCAGTCTTTTACATGCAGAAGGGGCTAATTTAGCTTTGGCGTATCTTTATTTTAATTATCGCATGACGAGTGATTATAAAGAAAAAGCCATATATTATTTTCATAAAGCAGCGGAAGATGAAAATCTTGAAGCTATGGATTTACTAGCGTACTTTTATGAAAATGGTATTTTAGTAAAAAAAAATTTAGATATAGCTGAATATTGGAAAAATCGCATTAGGAATAAATGTTAACGAGATAATGCGATAGAGCAACGTAGGAAGCCATATGTTTTGTGCATTATTGATGAAATATTATGTTGCCGTATTTTAATGAAGGGTAAAAAGTTTTTAGCTATGTATTATTAAACCGCAAAAAAATGCTTAAGGGCTTAAAATAAATCTTATACAATAACGTGTGTAATAGACAAGAAAAGATGTCATCTGCTATCTTATGGAGTATTTATCTTTTTCTTTATGCAAAGAGCGGTATACAAAAATGTGAAAAATATGTAGTTTTTTATATACAAAAATGTGGATAACATTGATATAGAAAGGGAAATATTTATGCTAAAAAGAAAAGTTGATGTTTTTTAAAAAAATGGAAAGAAAAACTGATAAAAAACCTCTTATAATTTCGGGAGCTAGACAAATAGGAAAAACGACTTCGATAAGAGAATTAGGAAAAACATATCAATCATTTATTGAAATTGATTTTGTAAAAATGCCCCAATTTAAAACGATATTTAAATACGGTTACGATGTAAAAAATATCATTAAAGAAATAAGCTTGTTAGAACCAAAATTTAAATTTATAGCTAATAATACTTTGATTTTATTTGATGAAATTCAAGAATATCCCGATGCGGCAACATCATTAAAATCTTTTTCTGAAGATGGAAGATTTGATGTGATTTGTTCGGAATCATTACTGGGAGTTAATTATAAAAAGATAAGTAGTGTTCCGGTAGGTTTTAAAGAAGAATATACTATGTATTCTTTGGATTTTGAAGAGTTTTTATGGGCCAATGGTTATGAAAAATGGCAAATAGATGATATTTATGATTACATGAAAAAACTTATACCTCTTCCAGAAACATATATTAATAAACTAAGACAATTATATCGAGATTACATATTTGTTGGTGGTATGCCTGAAGTTGTAGAATCTTTTATCGCTAATGCAACTTTTTCTGAATCTTTTAATGTTCAAAAAAGGATATATAAAGATTATGAAGACGATATAACTAAATATGTTGAAGGGTTAGATTTTTCTAAAGTAAAAAAAGTATATCGACACATATCGGCTCAATTAGCTAAAGACAACCATAAATTTCAAATATCAAAAATAGCGCATGGGGCGAGAACAAGAGAATATACTGGTACGGAAGAATGGTTAAAAGATGCCGGAATAATAAATATTGCATATGATTTAGAAAAACTAGAATTACCATTTTCGAGTTATGAAATGAGCGATTATTTTCGGATTTACTATGCTGATCACTCTTTATTCATCGCTTCTTTAGATGAAGAATCTAAGGATGATTTGATTATAAATGGAAATTATGAAATATATATGGTGCTTTATATGAAAGTTTAGTATCGGAAGAATTAATAAAAGCAGGCTTTCAACTATATTTTTATAAAAATGAAGACGCTACTATCGAATTAGATTTTCTTATTAGAATAAAAAATGAAATTATCCCTATCGAAGTGAAGAAAAATAGGGGAGAAGTAAATCGTTAAAAGCCATATTAGCTAATAATGAAAAAATCAAATTTGGAATTAAATTAACTAATGGCAATATCGGGTTTGAAAATGATAAATTTACCTTCCCATATTATCTCGTTTTTTTTTATTAAAACGGTTCTTTCAAGATACAGATTATATAAAATGGCGATAATGACTCATACCAAGCACCATTTATAAAATGTTTTTATGTGTTGATTAATAGAAGAAAACACCTTATAATTTATTTGAGAAACCGCTTTCTCAAATATAAAATAAGGAGATTTAGATTGATGAAAAGAAACAAAATAGCTTTTATTCTTTCCCTTATTCTTTTAACTTCATGTATAAGTAATAAGGACCCTTCCGATGTCACTAGTAATAATACTAGTAGTGATAATTTAACTAGTAATGTTAGTAGTGATGTTAATAGCGAACCAAGTAGTAATGGTGGTAATTCAAGTGTTGATAGCCCGTCTTCTAACACGTCAAGTTCGGTTATTGAACCATCGAGTTCAGGAAGTTCGAGTAGTTCTTCTTCTTATAGTGAAGCGAGTTCGTCAACAACGCCATCAACACCGACTTCTGATACGGTTAATATTACGTTACTTAGATTCTATAACGATATGTATGCGGCATTTGTTTTCTCTTCGGAAGCAGATTATAATCGGGCTTTTGGTGATAACTTCTCATACATTATGGTTAATGGACAAGAAGCATGGCTTGATAAGGTGGGAAATATTGGAAATAATCAATGGCAGTTTAATGTTCAAGTCCCGGTTGAACTATATGATACCAATAGCGAGATTGATTTATCTTGGGTTAATCAACAAGGTAATGTATATTTGACCGCTACATACAATAAAGGAGGTCAACCCTCAACACCTGATACACCAGATAATCCTAGTAATCCTGACAATCCATCGATACCAACAACGGAAGTAGAAGGCAAGTTTACTCCTAAATCAATTGAAGGTGCCGATAATATTACAGTCGCTAAAGGACACTATTTTGATGCTTTTGATGGTGTTAAAGCTTATAGCGATACCAATACAGATGTTACTTCATATTTGCAAGTAAGCGGTAATGTGAATTATGGAAAAGAAGGCACATATTCATTAAAGTATTCATTAAAAGGTAATGGACAGGAAGTTACGAAAGTTCGTACCGTGACTGTCTCATCAATGGGATATACCGAAAAATCTTATGCTATTAATAAAAAAGATAATGTTACTACTTTAGGAAGTGGCTCATATGCTTCTAATAATGTAGTTATAAATGATGAAAACTTCTCTCATCCTAATACACCAAATGGTGTTAAATGGAATACCAATGAAAAAAAGGTACCTACTAACACATGGTTTAGTGGTTTATTCGCCGATTCTACGAATACAGGATTAATGATTAATAATTATCGTAGTGTAATTAAAGATAAAGCTATATCATTAGCAAAAATCGGCCAAGGTGGTATTGAAACATATCAAGTGGCTAAAGATACCATAACGGGATTAAACGCTACAACGATGTCAAACTTTACCCCTACTTTTGATGATTTGCTTATTACTTCTTCTTCGTTACAAAAAGGATATAACACCAATATTTTATCTTATAGCGATAACAATGTGAAAGTATCTTTAAATGATGGTAATGTTGATCAAATGGTCTTAACATATACACAAGGTTCACCATTTGTCTTCTTTGAAACTAATGGAGAGATGAATTTAAATATTCAAGTTGATAATAATGCTGTCACGAAAGGTTATTCATATTACAGTTTAAATGGACAAGAAATCAAATCAACTTATCAAGGTTCATCTATTATTGTGAAAATGGAAGGTAGACATTGCGGATATGCTTCAAGTTATCCTAATACAGGTGTTGGTGGAGCAAAATACAATGATTATTATTTCTTAATTACGGGTAGTGAAAATACAAAGTTTACACCAAAACATAGCTCACACCCAGATAAGACTAAACTTGATGCTTTAGAAATTAGTAACACAAGTGAAAATTATCTTTCAATTGCTCCTATCGAAGTGATGAGTGACGCAACGATATATGCCCAATTTGCATCAAATATGATAAATGCATCTTATTCTTATTATAGTGTTGATCACGAGCAATCAAAGGTTACTACAACACATTTATTTAATACCCAAAACTTAAATTCATCTGAAGAATTCAGACCCTTGGTAGCGTTAATGCCTCACCAATATAAATTATGTAGTGGGTATAGTTATGTTGGTTCAAATATTCCTTCAATGAGAGGTAATTTGAAATTATATCCAAGTAGTATGGTTTCTTATGCTGCTACCTTTAATGGTGTCTTACCTTCATTTACTTTACCAACTAATAGTGAATTTAGTGCGGATAAATTAAAAGAATACTTAACACAATTAGATAATAACTGCGTTAGTGATGGCGTCTTTGTCAAGGATAGTGGCGATTATCTTGATGATCCTGCTCCCTATTGGAACGCGAAAGCCATTTATCCTCTTGCGAACGGTGTTATTATGGCAAGCCAAATTAATGCTACCGAATTAAAAAATTCATTTTTAAATAAAATTGAAACTTTATTGAGTGATTGGTTCACTTATAGTGGTGGTGATGATCAACGCTTCTTATATTACAATTCAACATGGGGGAGCACTTATTATAGCAATAATGAATTTTCTACTTCTTCACGTTTGAGTGACCATCACTTCACACATGGTTATTTAGTTTATGCTAGTGCGGTAGTGATGATGTATGATAAGACTTTCTATAACAAATATAAAGATATTGTTGATTTCTTCTTAGCTGATTATATGAATTATGATCGTTCTAATACTGATTATCCTTATTTACGTTCTTTTGATACCTGGGCTGGTCACTCATGGGCTGATGGTTTAGGTGATTTTATGGATGGTAATAACCAAGAATCGTGTGGCGAAGCCTTGAATTCATGGGTTGCAGGTTATATGTTTGGATTAGCTACTAATAATCAACAATTAATTGATGCAGCTATATATGGCTATACTACCGAATTGATGGCTATTAAACAATATTGGTTCAATTATGATGAAGATAACTGGTCACAAGAATTATCGGCAACTGGTATTCATGCCTTAGCGATTGTTTGGGGTGCTAAAAACGAATACCAAACATGGTTTGGACCTAATCCCGAATTTATTTATGGTATACATTGGTTACCAATTGGTGAATACTTATCTTCATACGCACTTGGGATAAAACATCAAAAGAAATTAAATGATATTTATAACGCTTTCTTAAAAGCCCGTGGTGGAGCTCCTAAATGTTGGTTTAGTAATATGTGGTGTATCCAATCATTAGTTGATGCGAATGCAGCATTATCCAACTTTAATGAGAATACATTGAAAAATGATGAGTATCCAAATGATTTAGCCTTAACATATTATATGATAAACGCTATGAAATCTTTAGGTAATCATGATGATGGATCTTTCGCTACTGTGTGCGATAGCGTCGCTACTAGTGTTTACAACAACAATGGTCAATATTATGCATTAGTGTGGAATACATCTGGTAAACGCAATGTGGTTGTTAATTATAACGGAACATCAAAAACGATTGAAGTTCCCGCAAATGGATTCTATCGTATTGCTCTTTAATTTTTAAATAATTAGTAAGGTGAGTTATCTTAAAAAGGTAGCTCACCTTTTTTCTGTTTTTTTATAAAATCTGGTTATTAAAATAATGCTATTTATTTATCTATAATTTCGATATAATTATTTTATAAATATTTTAGAAACGCTTAATTAGGAGGTGAAGTCGTGATAAACACGGCAATAATATGATAAAAAATAGAAAGTATCTTTTATTAATAGGATTACTTTTATGTAGTTGTACTTCTAATCCGTCAATAAATTCATCAACCAATAGTGAATCAAGTTTTAGTTCTCTAGAAGATGTTAAAAGTGATGAAATATTCGTTTCTACTAGTGACGAAATAAATAGTACGGAACCAAGTACCATTATTAATTCTTCTAGTGACTATAGTTCATATGATGAACCATCGAGTAGTATTTCTTTTAATTCTTCTATTATCAGTAATGGAAATACTGATTCGAGTGCTATGAAAGAAGAATATAATCCCGATGGATCAAAACATCAAGATCCACCGACAAATGATCCTAAATTAGCGTGGTCACAAGAAGAGACATTATATGACTTCTCTTCAAGCTTTCCGGAAGGCTTTAAATATATTTATGGTCATCAAATTTTAAATAATCCATCTTTTTATAGTAAAGGTGGATGGAAAATCACTGTTCCTAATGGTAGTGCAAGAATGGGTTTTCAAACACCATTATTTGAATCAGATTTAAAAATAGAGATTCGTTTTTATTTTTCTGAAATTAACAATAACAATAATAAAGTTGATGAGGACAACCCATGGATAACGATATATGGATTCGATGAACAAGGAAAAATAACGCAAACGAAGACAGAGGAAACCCCAAGCAAGTTTTCTAACTATGAGAATAATAAAACCCCATTTAACATTTATATAAGTGGAGAAAATGTATCGTATTTAGAAGTTCGCTTTACCGCTTGTCCTTATAAAGGGTCGCAATGTTATAATTATGGTATTAAAGCTATCGGATTTAAAACCTTTCCGTATCCTTTATCTTAAAAAGTAATAAATGGAGGATTAATAATGAAAAGAAAAAATATATTAATATTATGTGGATTATTAGTTTTATGTAGTTGTAATAATAACAATACTAGCAATGATACTAGCAATAATAATCAAAGTGAGTTTAATTTAAATAATGCTTTGTTAGAACTATCATCAAGTAATATTACATATCACACTGATTACGACATTTATTATTATGAAATTGGTAATGCTAGTAGTCAAGAAAGCATTTTGCATTATGATGTTATAGCTAAATTTGATACGGATAGATATCAATTGATTGCCTATAATTATGGAACAAAAGATATCGCTTCATATTCTAATTTAACAAAAGATGATGAAGGATATGTTGTTTCACAAGAAATTGGTATTGGTAATGTGGTTGTTGAATCTCGAGTTGTTGATGGCAATAATAATAAATTCAAATGGTCCGATAGCGTGTATATTAATTCTTTAGGTAACTTTACAAGTGCGGATTTTTCTTTAAGCGATGATGGTCAGTCATATCTTTATAATGGAAATGTTACTGATGATAAGATTATGAATGTTGTTCATGGGGCTATCCCGACATCATATTTTGATACTGGTAGTGTTGAATTGTTTGCTGAAGAAGGAAAAATTAGCAAAATAGTTATTAAAGAAGTAGAATCAGATGAAGTATATGAAAATTGCATGTACGGGCGTTCTTTATCTTTAACTTTTAGTGATATTGGTACAACAAAAGTCGATGTGGTAACAAAGTATCCAGAATCAGAGGATAATGATGATTTGGGTATAGCCATTACGGAAATGAGCGGTTTAAATAACTACACTATTAATATTGATATCATTATTAATGATCAAGTACAAAAAGTTTCTAAAAAGTTAATTACTGAAAAAGATGTTGTAATTGCGTCTTATGATAATGAAGAAATATCATATTCGGGATTTCATACATATGAAGATGAATTATATACATTTCAAAATATTGATAATATCTTGTACGGCACAAAATATATGAGTAACTCTTTCCGTTTATTGAAACCTTCTTATTTTTTCTCAAAAGATATCTTCAAATATGATGGTGTTAATGAAGAAGGTTATAAATGTTATTCATTGGACCCATCAATGAGTGAAGTTTTGAATTATGTGGACTTCGCGAGCGGATATTCGGAAACATATTATCCTTCTGATACCCGTATTACTTTCTTTGTAAAAGATGCGCATTTACATTATATTACTTTTCCAACATATTCTTTCATTGATAGTGAAGTGGTTGTGGCCACTTTTAAAATCACTTATGATAACTTTAATACGACTGTCATTGAAGACAATTTCTTTGATAACTTTATTCTAGATATTCCTTCGACGGATTTGAATTGGAGTTCTAATTTATTAAAAGCTGATTTTAGTTTCTCTGATGATGATAATGATCATAAGATGTTACTTATTGAGGATATATTTAAAGCCTCTATTGGAGAGAATTACAATATTCCTTATTTCTTACCGACCCAATATATTTATGAAGATATTACTGGTAATTATTCTTCAAAAGATAATTGTGTTTATTTATCATTAGCTACAAGCAATGTTATTACTAACAATGAATACTCCGCTATTGAAAAAGCCCTTGAAGAAGCTGGCTTTGAAGGAGACGGATTGATGCAAGATGGAACGATGTCGATGAACATGTTTTATCGAGATGATATTGAAATTTCTGTTTTGTTTGATACCAAAGACAAAGTAACAATAATCGATTTTACTTTACCAGTTGGTAATATTCTTACTTTGAAATAGAAAAATGATAAAGGCGGATAATTCCGTCTTTATTTTTCGCCTTTATTTCGATGTTGTAATAAATCAAGATTTAAATATACTTCTTGAAGCATAGCTTCTTCTTGAGGACCGAGCATAACTTCTTCATAAATAACATTATCTTGACTTATTTCATTAAGTGTTTCTTTTTGTATTTGCAAATAATCATCGAGAGATATTATTTTTTCTTTACGTTTATTTTTCATTCGTTAGCTCCTTTTTATTAATTTGGCTTTATTGATAAGCAATATTATGCCTTTTATTACCATTTTAAATAACCACTCTTTCTTTATTTCATATGCTAAAGAAAGAGGTGTTTTGTAATGCTAGTTTCATCGTGGGATAGATTAATTGGGCAAACGCCTATTATAGAGTTAAAGAAAATGCGACAGAAATATGCTTTTTCTTCACATATATTTGCTAAACTTGAAGGATTTAATCTTGGTGGATCAATAAAAAGTCGAGCAGCTTATTATATTATTAATGATGCAATTGAAAGAAATATGATAAATAAAGAGACTGTTGTGATTGAGGCTACTTCTGGTAATATGGGAATTTCTTTATCTTTAATATGCTCTATTTATGACATAGCGTTTATCGCTATTATGCCAGAAAATATGTCTCAAGAAAGAAAACAACTTATGGAACTTTATGGTGCTCAAGTGATATTAACGAGTGCGGAAAAAGGAATGAAGGGATGTTTAGAAAAAATAGATGAATTGAAAAAAAGATATCCAAATCATTTTATTCCTTCGCAATTTTCTAATATTGCAAGTGTCAATGCTCATTATGAAATGACGGCTCAAGAAATATTAAATGATATACCTAATATAGATGTTGTTGTAGCGGGAATTGGGACTGCAGGAACCATCATGGGCCTTGCGAAGAGATTTAAAGAAATAAAGAAAGTGAAAATTATTGGGGTCGAGCCATTATCTTCACCTCTTATTAGCCAAGGTAAAGTGGGGAAACACGCTATTACGGGGATTGGGTCGAATAATTATCCCTCGTTATTAGATAAAAGTTTAATTGATGAAATAATCTTAGTAAGCGATAAAGAGGCATTTTTGGGAGTTCATGAACTAGCCAAAGAAGGATTATTAGTAGGAATATCGTCAGGGGCCAGTTTTTGTGCAGCACTTCATGTGGCGCAAAAAGAAAAGAATAGTAATATTGTTGTTATATTTCCTGATTTTGCTGAAAGATATTTATCAATTTTGAACAATGGAGATATTAATTAATGGTTTCTTATCGAAAGCTTTTTTATTATGAAGAATTGATTAATGGTATAAAGTCATTGTGTTTTCCGCAATTATATAAAAGATGTTCCCGTTATAAAATGTTAAAGCTTTTAGAAAAAATACTAATTAATAAAAACAAAACGATAATTAAAAGATTTAAAAAAGACCTTTCCCAATTGATAATAGAAATCAAAAAAGATGGAGATTACTATTTAGTAAATGATCCCGCAATAGTAGATTTTAAAGAAGTTGTTTATTGCTATCCTGGTTTTATAGCGATAATTGCATATCGTATTGCGCATCGATTAAGTAATTATGGTGATTATCTTTCTGCGCGAGCTTTAAGTGAGTATGCACATTTTAAAACGGGAATAGATATTCATCCGATGGCCAAAATTGAATCCCCTTTTTTTATTGATCATGGGACGGGTATTGTTATCGGAGCGACTTCTATTATTAAAAAGAATGTGCGTCTTTATCAAGGAGTTACATTAGGAGCGTTATCTTTAAACAATTGGCAAGACAATAAAAATAAAAAAAGACATCCTACTATTGAAGAAGATGTCATCATTTACGCTCATGCCATGATTCTAGGTGGAGACACTGTTATTGGAGCACATTCTATTATTGGGGCTAAGACCTTAATAAAAAAAAGTGTTCCGGAATCATCATTTATAACGCTAAAGGGAAATAAAAAAAGATGAAATTAGGTTTTAGTTTTTACCGAGTTTATTTATATATTCGTAAACTAATTGTCTTAATACATCAGCATCCATATGGTCGATATATGATTTTATTTCAACAAGAGTTGAATTAGGATTATCACGTCCAACAATATAATCAATAGAAACATCATATAAATCGGCAATTGATATTAAACTTTGAATATCGGGTTGTGTTTTGCCACGTTCCCAATTACAGATGGTTTGTGTTGATACATTTAAACGAGATGCAACATATGATAATGTCCAATTTTTAGATAAACGTAAATCTCGAATACGCACATGAATCACCTCTTTTTCTTTCTCTTTATATATTAAGAAAAGTTTGAATGTTGATAAATAATACTCAAAGAAAATGTTAAAAACGCTTATAAAATCAAATAAAATTAGAATCATTTTTTTATAAAGTAATAATAAAATCGCCATTTTTTAAGAAAACTTTTAAACTTATGTGTATGTTTAACAATTTAATATTGTTTTACTTAAAAACACTATAAGCTTCATATAAGACAAAGAAACATTATTAATGAAGTGCCATGTTTTCATTTATTGATAAAGTCGTTATTGATAAAGTTAGTCTAATTTAATCGTTAAATAAATAGCAAAAAGAAATATAATAATATATAAAGAATTAATTAACTTATGTATTTATTATATCTAGGTAATCGAATATATATCAGATGGTGTAATTATCAAATAAAAACCCCTCTATCTTATTAAAGAAAGAAGGGATCTTATAATAAAATTACAAAGTTATATATTAGCATATTAAATGAAGCAAATAATTGCAAAATGAATAATGTAATGTGAAACAAAGAAAGGTGGTGTTTCGGGAAGGAACTTTATGTAATATGCGATTGTTATTTTTCAATTAAATCTTCTATAGAACAACCAAATGTCTTAGCTAGTTGATACAGAGTATACACACTTGCTTTGTTGATGTCTTTATTGCGTTGCTCGTACATTTGAATAGATCGTAAGCTAACACCTGACTGATTTGCTAGTTCAGCTTGCGTATATCCGCATGCTAAACGGATACGTTTTAAATTTGTCTTACAAAAAACTTCTTGGATTTTTCTGTTTATTATATCGACAAATTTGCTTATATCTGCTTCGTGCAAGGTGTAATACATATTTTGTAAATCTTCAAACGAAATAGCTTCGAAAATTTCGCTAAATTTTCTATCTGAATACCATTGATAATACGCTACCGCGAAGCCAATCCAATATTCTTTTGAACGACTTATCGATTCAATAGAACTTGCATCAATTTTTTTATTTGTTGTTTCATCTAAAATTTCTAATACAAGATCGATTCCGCTTTTGCCTACAAGATAGTTGGGCTCGCCTTTTTCTATTCTTTTGCTAATAGAACTTATTACAAATAATTTGATAAAATCTTCACCCGATATATTGCATATATTAATAGCGTAGTCAAAGGCATCACCTAAGACCTGTTGAGCCTTATTAAGATATATTTCTTGGTATGCGTATATCATCATTTTTTATACCTCCCTTGATAATATCTTGAATATATAAACCATCATTTTCTTCTTCGAGTATTGTCAGATGCGTTTTATTTGCATTATCATTTCTTGATTTACGACGTTCATAATATTCTTCCTTTTTTGCCATTTCAAAACCTTGATATGTTAAACATGAAAAGGCATATTGTGATTTAATTACTATTTGTTCGCCGAGATTTCCAAGTTGCATTGCCATGGCAAGTTGCTCTACTGATATGGCATTATTCAAAAAAGCTTCAGCATAATCGAAATACGAATCGTCTGCTCTATATCCTATAATTACATCATATGCATTGACATTTATACTAAAATTATCAATTAAGTATTTTCTTGCTCTACTAGCGATAGGAGTCTTTATAGAAAACAAACGATGCTCGATTAAAATTGCAATCCAATTGAGTACAGAATATTCAGAACTATTTAGTTTTAATACTTTTAGATATTCTGTATTTAAGCTGTATTTATTGACAAAACCATCGCGCAAAGAAGAAACTGCCCATTCTTTAGCAAGTTCTATGCTTTGCGTACAATAAAATCCTAAGCCAAAATCGTTATGTTTTCGTCCTTCGCCGAAAATAGGAATTTCAATGCACTTTTCTGATCCGTGATAGATGGTAATCATTTTTTCCATATTCATCGTCCCCCATAATTATTATACACCACTATATCACTACGGTGATAGTTTTTTAAAAAATTATATGATTTGTATTGTTTTCAGCAAAATAGTTTTTTAGCCAAAAATAAAAGTAAAGATTTGATGACGATATAATAATTCATAAAAGCACAAGAGTTAGATAAAAATCCGACTTTTTTTCTTAAGCCTTTTTGTATCGTATCATGTTTGTAGTGCTAAATATAATTTAAATGTCGTAATTATCAAGGTTAATACTATCTATATCATAAGTTTGGTAAAAATCTATGAAAAAGATACTTTTTCATATGATTACCACTAAATCAATAACAGGTTTATTACATAGCTTTTTTATAGATGAAACAAAAAGCGACATTGATACAACTTTTTAAGTATTATCTTCTTTTTTTTAAATCACTTGTTCTGCATTTTTAAGTGTTTTGGGAAATATTTCAACTTTCGATTTGTTCGTCTTTATCAATATAAAAGAAAAATAGGTGATCTTCAAATGTATTTATTTTTTATATTTCCTCACATTAAAGTATTTTAAACGGAGATCAAAACATATAATTTCTGATTCATTAAACAAGAAATATGTTAAAACCATATAATCTAGAAACATTGAAATTATTGCATTGGATGCATTTTTTAATACATAACTATTTTTATCATATGGGTGTGCTTAAATAACTGTTTTAGCTCTTTTTTAAAAAAAACTTTTAGGCCTTAGTGATATAGAAAAAAGTTTGATTGTTTTCGTATCAAATTAATGTTTTTCTTATGCGTTTGTAGAAGTATTTTTATATAAATGATGGTTACTTACCTAAGAAAACTATCTTTATGTTAAAAGTGACGTTAATGTGTATTTATTATTTAGAAGTTTCATCAAATTTTCGATCATACAATAATGCTGCTATCAAAACAACGAAACAAGAACCGGCATTATGAACAAGGGCACCTGTTGTTGGATTTAAAATTCCCATAATCGACAATGTTAAGGCAACAATGTTGATTAACATAGAAAGACCAATACTGAATTTAATTGTTTTTATTGTAGCTTTTGATAATCTTTTTAAATATGGTATTTTAGAAATATCATCACTCATAAGTACAATATCACTAGCATCAACTGCAATATCACTTCCAAGTCCTCCCATAGCGACGCCAACGCTGGCGATTTTTAATGCAGGAGCGTCATTAACGCCATCTCCTATCATACAAACGACTTTTTCATTTTCTTGCATTGAGATGATATTTTCAACTTTTTGTTCGGGTAGCAAATTTGCATTAACTTGATTAATGCCAACTTGCTTAGCAAAATAATGGGCAGTCTTTTCATTATCTCCGGTAAGTAACACTACTTCGGTACCCATCTTATGTAAGAGTTCGACCATAGATTTGGCTTCAGGGCGCAGGACATCTGCTAAGGCTAAAACGCCAATACAAGCTGAATTTTTTGCAACTAAAACTGTTGCTTTACCTTGAAAGCGAAGTTCTTCAAGTGTATTTTTTATTGTCTTATTAATTAAAATATTTTGTTCCACCATATAACTTTCATTTCCGCATATAATAGATTGATTATCTAATTCTACAGAAATTCCTTTGCCGGTAGTCATAGTAAAAGCATTTGGTTCAATTAGTTTTATTCCTTTATTCTTTGCGTAAGATACTATTGCCTTTCCTAAAGGATGTTCACTTTTTAATTCGGCTGATGCGACTAATGATAAAAGATTATTTTCGTTTATAGAAGAATCAAAAGAAATAATATTGCAAACTTGTAATGTTCCATAAGTAAGTGTACCTGTTTTATCAAAGGCTATTGTGTTGACCTTACCCATTTTTTCTAAAGCCTCTCCGGATTTAATAATGACGCCATGTTTAGTTGCTTGCCCGATAGCGGCCATAATTGCCGTAGGTGTTGCTAAGACAAGAGCACAAGGACAAAAAACAACTAAGATTGTAACAACGCGAACGATGTCTTTAGTGATTAAGCCTGTAATAATTGCAATAATAAGAGCAATGGGTACAAAAAAGCTTGCCGCTTTATCGGCAATTCGTGCCATCGGTGCTTTTTTGTTTTCAGCCTCTTGAACCATACGAATCAGTTTTTGTAATGAACTGTCTTTGCCAACTTTCGTTGCACGGATATCTATTGAGCCAAAACGATTGATTGTCCCACAGTAAACTTCATCATTTATTGTTTTGTCTACAGGCAAAGATTCTCCCGTTATAATAGACTGGTCTATTGACGTTTCACCACTGACAATTAAACCGTCAACGGGTATATTTTCTCCTGGTAAAATTCTTACTATATCGTTTTCACAAATTTTGTTGGCAGGAACGATTTTTTCTTCGCCACTTTCTATGATTCTTCCTTGCGTTGGAGCAAGGGCAATTAATTTCTTTAATCCTTTTTTGGCCCTATCTGTTGTTTTATCTTCTAAAATAGCACCGATAGCCATAATCCACGCAACTTCGCCTGCTGCAAAAAGATCATCGATAGCAATTGCCGCAACCATTGCAATAGAAATTAATAAGGCAGATGAAATCTTACTTATTCCAGGGTTATGTATTATTCGCCATATAGCTAAATACAGTAGCGGCAAGCCACTGATAATTACAGTAATCCAAGCTGGATCGAACAATAAAAAATCTAAAGTAATATCAACTTCAAATAGTTTTAATATATGCGGAACTAAATCTATTAAAAGAAATATGCCCGCTATAATAGTGGCAGGTACACCAGATAATACGTCATTAATCTTTTTTAATCTTTTTTGAATCATTATAAATCTCTCCTAATTGAATTTAAGAACAAATTATTATATAGTATAGACGATACAAAACAATGTGTTCTAAATCAAATGTATTGTACTATTATTCTTTGATAAATAAAGTAATCAGATTCCATAACTTGTATGATACGGAACACTTTATTAAATTTGTTTGGAGATTAATCATGGATAGAAGACAAAAAAAGACTAAAAAAGCAATATTTGATGCTTTTGCAAAACTATTATCAAAAAAACCATACAACCAAATATCTGTACAAGAAATCATTGATAAAGCAGATATAGGGCGCACAACCTTTTATGCTCATTTTGAAACAAAGGACTATTTATTAAAAGATTTATGTGAAGAATTGTTCGGACATATCATTGACACAGCAATGGGCCTTCCGCATGGACAGTATCACTACTCATGTGGAAGTGAAACAGATTCTGTATTTTTGCATTTGATACGTCATTTACAAGAAAATGATATGAATATTTTAGGGTTGCTTTCCTCACAGAACAATGAAATATTCTTACGTTATTTTAAAGATAATTTGAGACGCTTAATTAAAATACAATATGCTGATACAGGCAAATTGAATCATTCAAAATTGCCCGAAGACTATCTTATTAACCATATTTCTTCTTCATTTGTAGAAACGATTGATTGGTGGATTTCTAAAGATATGGAAGAAACGCCTGAACAACTCGCAGAGTATTTTCTTTTAACTGTTGAGCCAATTTTAAATTAATAATCATCAAAGCATTTATGTAACATATGAAATGTTATTTAACTTTTTATTTACTTAAAGTGATATGCACTATAGTTAGTGTGTTGAAATAATCGCTATCTAGCACTAAAAATAGTTAATAAGGATATTATTCTTATATGGAACTGAATAAAAAAAGCTCAAATAACAAAAAAATGATGGTGAGTGCACTTGAAATATGCTTGTTCTGATGTCAAAATCTTTTTTTAAAGCAAAAACACTCTTTTGCAAAGTGATGATGATATTGATAATAAAAATTGAAAAATGA
>CAZJKC010000034.1:0-18665 GCA_964546565.1 uncultured Staphylococcaceae bacterium
TTTATTTCCTTAATTATTTTGCAATTATTAGTTTCATTTAATGTGCTAATCTATACATTAGCAAGCATTTCATACGTCTTTGAGTAATAAAATTCGTTCATAGCGTGAATATCATCAAGTCCTTCGTTTTCATAATAAGATCAACTGTTTGTGGTATAATCGCAATACACAATATAGAATTAAATTCCTTATCCAATTATTTTACCTCTTCAAATTTAACAAATTTCAATAAAGTAAATAAAACTTTTAAAACAACAATATACGCTTTATTTCGTTATCTATCATTTTGAAGATGCTTTTCTTTTCTTTTTGCGTTTTTTTATTTCATCCATATATTGATGGTCTAATTCCATCATTTCTAGAACTTTAGGTCTTAATAATTCCTCCACCATTTGCGCAATTTCAATCGATTTTTTATCACAATATTCATCATATTCAATAGGCTTAAAAAAATGAATTTGTATCGGATTTATCTTATTCTTAAATTTCGTTGATAAAACTCTAAAGCCGCCAAAAATTGCCACTGGCACAATCCGTTGATGACTGTCGATAGCGATTTTAAAAGTTCCGGCTTTTAATTCATTCATCCGATAATCTTCATGTCTTGTTCTTGAGCCTTCTGCAAAAACGGTCCAGTTTATATGATTATCTTTTAAAGAAGTTGTGACATGACGAATTAATTTTATTTCTTGTCTTAAATTATTACGATCGATATACTCACCATCTAATAATTTCATAACCTTACGGACAACCCCTACTTTTTTAGTTTCAATCTTAGCTACAAAGCTAATTGGTTGTTCAAAAAAAGGTATTAAAAGTAAAGGATCAATCATTGATTGATGATTCGGAATAATCAAAAACTTATCGCCAGTTGTCGGGATATTCTCTTCTCCCGTAACATGATATTCGATTCCGAGTCCTTTATTTAATTTAATCGTTAAATTACGAAATCTTTTATATCGCTTTTCTAAAGGATGTTTATCTAAATGGTGTGACCAATTATTAATCCAAAAAAGATTTCTAATAATTAGTCCTCCTACACGCCATATATATCTTGGATACTTCATAAATCTACCTCTATATACACTTTAGCACAAAATTTCCATAATCGTTATTTTATTTTGCGACAATAACTACCGTTAAGCCATTAATCATCAATGATTGAGAATACATCTCATCTTTTAATAAACCAGCTTCATTAAAGATAACCCGGTAATATTCTTTTAAATCATAATAAATAGTACGCACACTAGGATTGATAAAAATCTTAAAACTTGTCAGTGGCGCAATAGCGGATGCCTTAATATAATCAATTAATAAGCCACCATTATCGAGATTTTCAAAACGGAACAAACCATTTAACTCTTCAGGGTCATCATATCGTAAAAAATCATACATTTTCCGCACTTGAATAATGTCATTAACGCATTTAGCCATCCATCGTCTTTCCGAAAGTTTTTGATAATCAAACTGATTGTAACGATCGCCTGAACGATAAGAATTATGGTCATGAAATTTTGTCAATCCTACTTCTTGTCCCATATGAATAAAAGGTATTCCATAAGATAAAACAATCACTTCATTCACTAATACCACACGCCGTAAACGTTGCTCATGACTATCTTGAAGACAGGCAGCCGATATCTTATCATACAAGGTGTTATTATCATGACATTCAACATAATTGACCGATTGATTTAAAGATGAAAACAAAGGGGGAAAGCAATAATTAATGGTTGAACCCATAAAAGCAAACTTAAAGCCTTCAATATAATCGCTTTGTCCTAATAAATAACCGGGCATATCTAGTTCATTTAAATTGGTTTTTCCTTTAACAATTTCTCGATATGAATCATTGAAGAATCCAAAATCTTTTAATCTTTGAGCATTGCCCATCATCGCTTTATCGTGATCATTTAAAGCGGTAGGCATATTCCACCCTTCACCATAAAGCATGATATCAGGACGTATTTCTTTTAAACGTTTGGCCATAATATTCATTGTTTCAATATCAAGAATTCCCATCAAATCAAAGCGAAATCCATCTATTCCGTATTCATTAAGCCAATAAAGGCATGAATCAACAATGAAGGAACGGACCATTGGCTTTTCACTTGCTAAGTCATTGCCACAAAAAGAGCCATTAGACAATTTGCCATCCGCTGTTTTACGGAAATAATAACCAGGACAAAGAATTTCAAACGGAGACATTTTTTGGTCATACATATGATTGTATACGACATCCATCACCACACGAATACCATTTTTATGAAATTCTTGAACCATTTTCTTTAATTCGATTATTCTTGTGTACGGATTTTTAACTTCCGTGGCATAACTTCCTTCAGGAACATTATATTGCATTGGGTCATAACCCCAATTATATAAACGTGTTGGGTCTTCTTCATCGACAGTGGCAAAATCAAATATCGGTAATAATTGAATATGAGTAATACCTAATTTCTTTAAATGATCTAAACCAACCATCGCCCCATTGATACTTCTTCTTCCTTTTTCAACCGCTCCTAAAAACTTACCTTTATGAACCACATCAGTACCAGGATAAATCGTAAAATCACGGATACTTGTTTCATATATAATAGCGTCTGTATATCTTTTGAATGGTGGTAAACAATCGTAACAATAATCTATTTTGGTCTTTTCAAGAGAGACAATTGCGGAATAAACACCATTAGGCGCGGACGCTACAGCGTATGGATCGGGGGCAATTCTTTTTTCACCCTCAATCATGGCTTCATATAAATACATATCGCAATCATAATCACCTGCTAATTTTAAATAAAATACACCTTGTGCAGTTCTAGTCATCTCATAATATTGTTTTTGATCTTCATGAATAATAATCACTAATACATGGCTTGCAAATGGTGACCATAAACGAAATTCAACATATTGTGAAGTATAATGCATACCTAAATCGTGGCCGCGATAAGTGTACTCTTGGTCAAACCAATCTTGGTTTTGTAAATGTAAAATATGAATAGGAAAAGTATTATACTTTTCATCAGATAGAGCAAAATCATGCCCTAAGGCAATTTCTTTTTGTAAAGTCAAATGATATTCAATTTGTTTACCATTCGAATTCTCTTTTTTTATAGTGGGAACTTCTTGAGCAAAACCATCTTCAATAAAAGTAAAAATCTTATGGGGGTATGATTCACCATCATCTAAATTATAAATGATTTTAATATTCTTTTTATCAATAAATTCAGCAAAAACTTTTTCTTTCATATCATTACTCCATCACCAATACCGCAATCGCGTAATCACCATCATGGGCTATTGAAACTTGGTATCGTCTACCTTGGTATTCTAAATAAGGGGCATGATTTTCATCATACAAAACTTTCATGTTATGAAATTCGTGAAAATCAACGCGACCTTTTTTCGCTTTCACATAAGCTTCACGGCATGCCAAACGACCCGCAAAAAATTGCGCTTTCTGATAATGATTACGATACATATTGTATTCTTCATTACTCAACAATCTTTTCGCTAAGGCATCTTTTCCTTCTAAACGCGGAATGTATACTATATCGACTCCTATTTCCATATGTTACTCTCCCTTTGTTATCACATGGATGGCTAAAGCACAGTCCTTCCATAGTTTAATATATTCATAAACTAAGTCCATGGTTATTTTTTCATATTCATTTAGCATTTGTAAATAATCAACGCCACACATTTTACGAGACACATAATAATAAGGCATATCATCGCTATCAAGATTAAGTATGGCATTACCATAACAATAGGCAATTGAAGTTTGAAGTTTATCTTGATTTATATAATCTTCTAAATGTGTTAAAAACCATTTAATCTTTGTAATTATTTTTTCTTGATTATTTCCGCTCGTTGATAAGTACATGATATCAATATCTTCGCAATTAGATATCATTCCTTGAAGGGAGGTTTCAATGATATTTTCATGATACATTTCTTGAACTAACTTGCTAGAATCCGAAAATAACATATTACTTACCACTTCATTTAAGACTTCGTGTTGCGTCTTATTAATATTAAGTTTTTCTTCGACATGAAGAAGTTTCAAGCCACCGCCAATAATAGTTAAAGGGACATCCATGATCGTTTCTCCATAAGAACATTTTATTTCTTTTGGTTCTTCAAGACCTGTTTTCTTTATTTGATAACCTTTTTTCGCTTTAGGAAGTTTTATCTTTTCTAGCTCTTCAATTAAATTATGAGATAAATCACCAAAAATGAATAATTGCATTTTATCTAAAGAATAAAAAGCATTAAAGACCCTTTTTAAATCATCTAAAGTTGTCTTATTTATATCCTCTATGCTCCCCACAATTTCATCTTTGCGTGGGGAATTAATTATTAAATCATTTAATAAGCATTTATATAAGCGACTATTTGGACGGTCTAATCCCATTTTTAATTCTTCAATAATAATGGGCTTTTCTTTTTCAACTTTTTCTTCTCCAAAAGATAAAGTTGATGTCATATTTAAAAGAATTTTTAAGCCTTTTAGTAGATTAGAAGAAGAATCAAAATAGTAAGTGGTATATCCATAGGTGGTAAATGCATTAGCGTCACATCCTATTTTTTGAAAAAGCGCAAAAGCATCGCCTTTTTTCGTATCAAACAAGCGATGTTCTAAAAAATGAGCAATTCCTTGTGGTGTTTTCTTATTATTAATTTCATAATCCGTTAACAATGACCCCACAGGAATAGCTACATAACATGAAAAGCTATGAAATCCTGGACGTGAAACAAGCGTGACTTTAAGCCCGGAATGTAAGGTTAATTCCTGACAATCAACAAAATTATGATTCATGTTTCTTCACTCCTTTTAAGATATAAGCTCCTTGATAAGTTATGTGCTTAGCTAAATAATTAATGCGCCGCAAAGAAACATGACTATAGCCATCGATAAATGTCTGTACCTCTTGAGATGGATAATCATGACGAATATTTTCAATCATAATACTTAAAAGTCCCGGAGCCGAGTCACATGAACAAAGTAAAGATGACTTTATCATTTCCTTCGCTTCTTCTAATTCTTTTTTACTAAAATGTAAGTTCTCAATAACTTCTTTTATTACTGTTTGCGCTTTAGCGCTTTGTCTTTGATTAACCGCCGAATGAATAAAAATCATATGATTGTAATAATTTAAAGAAGAGGAAGTAGAATAACATAAACTATTTTTTTCACGTACCTCGACAAATAATCGGCTCGTTCCTAATTCCCCGATAAGCGCATTTAATAAGCGTGCTTCAAAAAATGAACATGGTTTATCTAATGCATATCCCATCATTATATGCGTTTGTTCAATGGCTTTTTCTCCTTCTTGCTCCACGATGTCATGTTTTTTTCTTCCTTCAAAGAAATAAGAAGTAATATGACCATCAAAAGTAAGATGTTCTTTTAAATGATCAATAATTTCATTTTCATTCCCAGGACCGATTCCATAAAGATCTTTAGGAGCCTTGATAATTCGTTGATGTAAATCCATTAAATCTTGGCATGTTACCTTTTTAATTTCTTCTTCTAAGCCATAAGGGCTGATGGAGAGCGACCATTCATCATCAAGCAATTCGTTAAATCGTTGCGAAGCAATATAACGTGGTCGATTTTGCAATTCTTTTAAAAGGTTAATCACAATTATTTTTTGTTCATTAAGTACTTTTTCATCATAACGAGGTTCATAATCATCAAAAGCAATTTTATAAATAAAATCCATAGCGTCTTGATAAAGTTGTTGATTTTGGACTAAGCGTTTATCAACAATGGTAAACCCAATTCTCCAAAATAAATTATGAATATCAAAAAAATGGGAAATAGAAAAATCAAAAGCATAAAGCCGTTCACTTTCAGTAACAACGGCCGATAAATTATCATAACCACGAGCTTTATTTTTTAAAACAAAAGATAAAAGGGTCAGTGCTGGTAAATCTTTTTTTAAAAATGGCAACATACAATATATTTTAAAAGTATGCGCATGGAAGCGTTTATCATTAATATAATTAATCATTTTTATCACTACTCTTATTTCTTCACTATATAATGTCTATCATCAGGAGCATTTAAATAAATAACTTCATTAGCGAGCAATTTTTCAAAGATGTCACGAACGGTTACAAAAGAAAAATTGAAAACATGTTGAATTAAAGATATGCTCACTTGTTCTTGGGTTTTAACATAGTCTTCGACCATTTGATATTTTTCTTCTTTACTCATTTTAAGAAAATCATTATTCATTTTGTTCACCATCCTCTGATAATTGTTGATTATGAATTAATACTTTACGACGATTACCGCCGGTTCCAGCCTTAGAAACGATACCGGCATCTTCTAATTGGTCCATGAATCGAGCAGCTGTTATAAATGATAAATGGAAGCGTCGTTGTAAAGCATTAATCGATATTTCATCTAAATCCATAACATATGCTTTAATTTCTTCATAACGAGAGTCGTGAACCTCCGACGTACTTGAGGAAGTATTGCCCGTAAAAGATGGTCCGGCATATGTATGGTCAACTAAATCTAAGAAATTAGGATCATAATTCGGTTGATAACGTTCTTTTAAGAAATTAACGACACGATGTATTTCTTTAATATCAACATAAGGTGATTGCACACGGGTAAAGCCATCTCCGGGAAGATCTTGAGAATCAACAAGCATATCACCTTTTCCTAAAAGTTTTTCGGCTCCACCTTCTCCTAAGATTGTTTGCGAATCAACTGGTTTCGAGACTTTTAAGGCAACACGTGTTGGTAAATTAGCTTTAATGACGCCAGTAATAACGTTTACAGATGGACGTTGTGTAGAAATAACTAAATGAATACCACATGCCCGTGATTTAGCCGCTAAACGAACAATAGGGGCGCTGATATCTTTACAACTATCGACTAGATCAGCATATTCATCAACAATCGCAATAATTAACGGCATCGGTTTTAAATTATTCTCTTCCGCATAGTCATTATATTGTGATATTTTGGCAACGCCTACTTGTTCAAAAGCCGCATAACGATTTTCCATTTCTTGCACTAGTTTATTCATCGCCACTTTTGATTCGCTTGGTTCTTTAATAATCGGGCAAAGCAAATGAGGAATATCGCGGTACATGGCAAACTCCACGCGCTTAGGATCAAATAGCATTAATTTAACTTCATCAGGTTTGGCTTTTATAATCAAAGACATAATCAAGGTATGAATAAAAACTGATTTACCATTACCTGTCGCACCCGCCACTAAAAGATGAGGATATTTCGTAACATCTACACCGATAATATCACCGGTAATGTCTTTTCCAAAAGGAACAAAGAAACGATATTTGGGATTGTTAACATAAGGCTCCAAGCATTCTTTTAAAGAAACTGTGGTTGATAAAGAATTAGGAATTTCAAGACCCGATGTCACTTTTCCACGGACAATTTTTTCAAATCGAGCATCAACGCCTCCTAATTGCGAAGAAATATCGTTCAAGTATTTATCAATAATATTAACGGATACCCCCCGATTCATTAAGACATCATAACGGGTAACCGAAGGTCCTATTTTAAATCCCGATATCGTTGCGCCGATACCAAAAGAAGTAAATAAGTCATTAATAACCGCTTGTCTTTCTAAAGCATTACGATTGTTTTCATCTTCGACATCAATGACATTATTATCCGCATCCACAACAATGTTATCATAAACATTTAATAAATCTAAATCTGGATAGACATAATCTATATTACTCTTCTCTTTGCGTGGAAGTTCACCTCTAACAACGCGTGTCGTTGTTATATCTTTCATAGAGTCGCTACGATAAGTGACTTTCGATGCCACGGGGACAACAGCCTCTTGATGAACAGTTAACGGACTTTCCGGTGTTTCGTTTTCTATATTATCTTCAAAAACTTGATTATTATGTGTTTCATTATCAGTTATTTCATCTTCGTTATCTTCAATATCATCGGCCATAACATTACTAAAGGCCGATGGTTTCTTATCGACTATATATCGAACCTTGGTGGCCCGACTTTCTGTCGGTTCTTCATTATAAACAGGTTCTTCTTCGACTTTTTCTTCTTCAACTTCTTGATTCTCTTTTTCTTCTAATTCCTTCTCTTTTAATAAAGCTTCTTCTTTTTCTTTGCGTTTTTCTTTACGTTTGTTAAGAAAGCTTTTGAATTTTGAAAAAGGTTGATATAAACAAAGAATTACCCCGACTACCATTAAAATAAAGGCGATAATCGCTGTCCCAATTGGCGTAATAGTGGTATTTAAAAGGGCAGATAAAAAGTAACCTACTAAGCCGCCTCCTACCTGTTCTATTTGGGCAACATTATCAATTAATACACCATGCGAAATGCTATTCATTTGAGTGGTAAAGGTTGAAAAGACATTGCTTAAACGTAAATCCTCACCATTACCTGGAGAAGCCGCAATAATAATGCCGACAAAAAGTAATATAGCGCCTAATAATGTTACATCAATATGAATGCGTAAAGCTTTTCTTTTAACGGCTAAATATAATCCGAAAAAAAGCATAATTAAATACGCTAAAAAATAAAATACCCCAAAAAGATAAGCAAATGAGAATGTTAAAAACTCTCCAATTGGACCTCTATTTAAAAGACCAATAATGGCAATAAGTGAAACCATTAATCCAATTAGTATTGTTTCAGCATCTTTCGATAATACGCTATCGGAAGAATTTTTTGGTGCTTTCTTTTCTTTTGCCATTACCATCGCCTCCATTAGTATTATAGTAATATTTATTATATCATAAACAAGTAAAGAAAATATTTAATAAATAAAATATCATACATCCATTTTGGCGATTTCTATATTCCTCTCATTTCCTCTAACGAATAAAAAAAGCACTTCATTAATTTTCAGTGCTTTTTAAGAACTTATTATTTTATGGTTTATCAACTTCCACTACTAAAGGAAGAATCATCGGTGATTTTGCCGTTGCTTTTCGTACCATTTTTAAGGCTTTATCATGGACTAATTCTTTCGCTTCATTTAAATCTGTTCCATTGTTTAAAGCATTAGTGATACCTTCGACAAACATATTTGCTAAATCATGTAAAAGTGCTTCTGAATCTTTCACCAACACAAATCCACGCATTTGCACATCGGGACCAGCAATAACTTTTTTAAATTCATAAGAAATAGTCAAGGCCATACAAATAACGCCATCATCCGCTAATTTTTGACGATCCGTTAAAACGACATCACCAACGTCACCAACACCGCTTCCATCAACTAATAAGTCTCCAACATTTACCGTTTCACTAATAGGTAATACTTTCTTATTTTCAAACGATAAAACCATTCCATTATCTAAGACAAAAGTATTTAAATGTGAATATCCTAAGTTAGCGGCCACAGCGACTTTCGCATTTGCTAAAATATGACGGAACTCCCCGGTTACCGGCATATAATATTTTGGTTTTAAAAGAGAAAGCATTGTTTTTAAATCTTCTTCTTGTGCATGCATCGATGAAATCTGTTTTTTGGTTATATTCACAACTTTAGCACCCGTGCGATATAATTCGTCAATTGCCGATACGGCATAAACTTCCGTTCCAATTTGGGGAGGTGCTGCGACAATAAAGGTATCTTTAGAACCAATTATAAGCTTTCGATCTTCTCCTTCTCCGGTAGCGAGTAATTCGATTTGATTATATAAAGTATTGCGATCACCCAATATAATAATAACAATGTCTTTTTCACGTATTCTTAGCAAATCTTCCATTGTGGCCATATTATTTTTAGGAATAATCATTTCGCCAACAGAATTCATTGTCTCAATTATTTGATTACCATCTTTGCCATAGAAAATAATCTTTTTGTTATTATCAATTGACATTTTGACAATTTCGCTAAGGCCATAGATATTCGAACTGTATAAAGCAAAGAATAAACGGCTTTCGGCATCCTTGAAATCTTTGCTAATAAGGGGTGTTAAACGATGAGAGGGAGAAGTATATCCGGGGCGATCAGCATAACGCGATTCGGACATCAAAAGCAAAACTTCTTTTTCGGATATACGGGCAATTTCATTCATGTCTAATTTATATTTTTGGTGATAATTGTATTCGACAATAAACTCGCCAGTATAAACGATGCTCCCTTGTTCGGTATTTAAAGCAAAACCATATGAACCGGCAATTAAATGAGCGGTTTGAAAAAAGTGGAATGAATGACTCCCAATTACAATATTTTGCGTATTTTTATTTATTTCCACAAATTGATAATTGTTTTCAATACCCACATTTTGTGAATGTAATTTAATGAAAGCAGCCGTAATTGGAGAAGCATAAATCGGAGCTTTTAAACCTAGATTTTTATATAAATATGGTATGGCGCCCATTTGATCTAAATGGCCATGACTCACAATTACACCACGAATTTTATCGATTTTATCATTTAAATAAGTGAAATCAGGAATGATGAAATCGACACCAGGAGATGTACGATCGGGATATTTATGACCGGCTTCAATAATATAAATATCTTCACCCACTTCAATCACAAACATATTTTTTCCACATTCGTCAAGGCCACCAAGAGCCAAGACTCTAATTTTTTCCATAATTAATACCTCCTAAATAAATAAGTTATTTTGTATTTCTTAATGCCAATGAAATTATATATTATTCTTTAATTTTTACAAGATATATTTGTATTTTTTTATAGACAAAATATGACATATGTCATTACGTTCTCTTTTTATTATGCATCGCTAAAAAAGCTATATTTATTTTAAAACCTCTCTTGTCGCAATAACATCGATTGATAAGCCTAAAACATTATGAATAATCACATCGTGCATTTTAATGGGGGCTTTAACTATTACTTTTTGTAGTATCGCCATAACTTCCATAATACGATCTTTCGGGACTTCTTGACTTGTAATAACTGGTAATCTTCTTAAGCCACTTTGTGATTCAAGCGCAACCGTGGAAGTGATCATACGCTTCGGACAAGTCAACTCTTGAAGAGCATATGTTTCTCCCCGTTTACAAAAATTACCGGTAATCTCTTGTTTATCAGTAACGCTAAGTCGACATCCGCGTGGGCAGACAATACAAATCATTTCTTTCATAAATCATCACCTACTTCAATCGTTAAAAGACTAGTTTTATCTGGTATTAAAGAGGAGTTTAAAGATAGTTGTACCATTTCTGAAGGAAGTAAAAATGATTTCTTTATCTTTTTAATCACTACATTATCCGCTTTGATAATGATATAAACGTTTTCTAAAGGCTTTTTAACGCGTAATTTGAAATCGATTATATCGCTATTAATAGGATATCTAATAAAATGAGGGACAATATATTGCACATTCATTTTACTCTCAACCTGTATCAATGATTCCGTTTTTTTATCGCGACTTAAGATATAATTAGCGGCCCCTTTACCTGCTAAATAAGATTCTTCCGTTACATAATCAACTAAATCATGAACATGTAAAACATTGCCGCAAGCAAAAATACCCGGAATAGTCGTTTCCATATTATCTTTAACTAAGACACTTTTGGTAACAGATGATATTTCCGCACCGGCATTTTTTAATAAATCACTTGATGGAATAAGGCCAACAGAAAGTAAAACAGTATCACACGCAAATGTCTTTTCGGTATTTTCAATATATTGTTGATTTTCATCCACTTGAATAATAGTGACTTTTTCAACTTCTTTATGACCTTCAATGTCTTTAATCGTATGTGATAAATATAAAGGAATATTAAAATCATGTAAGCATTGAACAATATTACGATTGAGGCCATTGGAATAAGGCATTATTTCAGCAACTCCTAATACTTGAGCGCCTTCTAAATACATCCGACGAGCCATAATTAAGCCAATATCGCCGGACCCTAAAATAAAGACTTTTTTACCAACTAAATAACCATCAATATTTAAATACTTCTGTACTGTTCCCGCAGTATAAATACCATTTAATCGCTTTCCTGGCAACTTTATAGCGCCGGCATTTCTTTCATAACAACCGATGGCAAAGATAATAGCCTTCGCCGCAATTTGTACTAATCCATCATCGGTATTACAATATGTCACAACGCGATTTTTATCGATTGCTAAAACCGTTGTTTGTAATTTATAGGCGATATGACGTTTGTCAACTTCCTTAATAAAACGATGAGCATATTCAGGACCGCTTAATTGTTCATGGAAAACTTGTAAGCCAAAGCCATTATGAATGCATTGATTTAAAATACCACCTAAATAATTGTCTCTTTCTAATATAAGAATATCATGAACACCATTATCATATGCTGATATAGCGGCCGCTAAAGCAGCAGAACCGCCTCCGATTATTACTAAATCTTTCTTAATCATGATTATTCTCCTTTAAATCATATTTTAAAATAGTAGTATTATCACCATCGTAAGTCACATTTTGAATCGAACATTGTAATTCCCGTGCCATAATTTTTAAAAGTAAAGACTGACACATTCCTCCTTGACATTTTCCAAAGCCGGTTCGCACTCTTTTTTTAACAGCTTTAACGCTCATAGGCTTCAAAGAACGATGAAATAAATCAATTATTTCTTGTTCACTTACCTGTTCGCAGCGACAAATAATATTGCCATATCGAGGATTATTTTTTATTACTTCTATTCTTTCTTCTATTGGCATGTTTTTCATAGATATATAGGGCTTAATTCGGTCATTATAGTTTTCTTTATTCTCAAAAATAAAGTATTTCTGCAATAATTCAATTACATATTTAGCAATTGCTGGGGCACTAGCCAATCCCGGCGATTCAATACCCGCTAATTCGATAAATCCGGGATTGATTTCACTATCACGGATAATAAAATCATGTTTAGATGCCGTAGGTCGAATACCCGCAAAAACACGTATTGTTTCATTCAATGGTAAATTAGGCATCATTCTTAACGCTTGGTTTTTAACTTGCTCTAATGTATATAAATCACAAGCATTATCATCGATAGAGCATGGTTCACTTGAAGGACCGACTAAATAATTATACGAAGTGGTCGGAGATATTAATACTCCTTTACCTTTTTCACTTGGCAAAGTGAATAAAACATGATGTAAAAAATCATTGTTAAAATGATTTAAAACAAAGTATTCTCCTTTACGGGGAGTCATTTCATATGAAGGCGTTTCAAGCATTGATGTTATTTTATGAGCATAGCATCCCGAAGCATTGATAATAACTTTGGTTTCATATACTCCTTTGTTAGTGATAACTTGATAAAAATTATCTTCTTTTTTTATATCTATGACTTCTTCATTTAAATGTAAATGCACATCATGATCTAAGGCGTGTTCCATTAAATGAGCCGTCAATAAAAAAGGATTAATTATTCCTGCTGTATTTGCTTCTAATGCTCCATACACTTCTGAAGAGATAAAGGGTTCTTCTTTTAACACTTCTTCTTTAGAAAGTAAACGCGTATATACGCCATTATCTTGCCCTCTTTTTTGTAATTTTTTCAATTCTTCATATTCATCTTGCGTAAACGCTAAAGTCCAGGAACCGATGCGTGCAAAAGGAACATCTAATTTCTCACATATTTCATCATATAGTTTATTACCTTCAACATTGTATTTTGCTTTCAAACTATGCGGTATAGGGTCATATCCTGAATGAATAATTGCACTATTGGCCATTGTCGCCCCACTAGCGACATCGCCACCTTTTTCAATAACTAAAACATCTAATTTATATCGACAAAGTTCATGGGCAATAAAACTGCCAATGACCCCAGCTCCGATAATAACAACATCTTTCATAATTAACTCCTTATCTAGTAGTATTTTACCATGAATTAATTACTAAAAAAAGAAACTATAAAAGAAGATTTATTTGATTATCATACTCTGAAGATAAAGCTACTAAAGGGAGACGCAAATTCATTGATGGAAAGCCTTTTTTTGATAACAAATACTTTATAGGAATAGGGTTAGTCTCTAGTGATAATATAGCGCTTACTAATTGCAAATAATCATCTAATAATATGTGGTGATAGCCTTCTAAGTAATTTTCTTTTAAGGTTAACATTTCTTTTCCATAAATAATACTCATAACCGATATTATCCCGTCTGCTCCACTTTGCAATGCTTTAAAATAATCAATATCATTTCCACAATAACAAATAAAGTGAGGAAAATTCTTTTTCAGAAGTTTTATTAATCCTATATCATTACTAGCCTCTTTTATCCCGACAATATTGGGACATCGTTTAATTAATTTTCTAATAGTCATAAAAGATATACTAGACCCGGTTCTTTTCGGTACATTATAAATAATAATTGGTGTTTTAGTATTGTTAGCAATTTCTTTAAAAAATAAATATATCCCGCGCTCAGGAGGTAAAACATATGATGGTAAAGAAAGTAAGTATCCGTCCGGTTTTAATTGATCAATTTCTTTGATTTCATTTAGAATACTCGCTAATGAATTATCTAATATAGCATAAATCACCTTTAATTTCGTATAACCTTTGACAAATTGATAAAGCTCTTTTTTTTCATCTTTTGATAAGGAATGGCCTTCCCCTGTAGATCCCGCGACTACAAGAGAAGAATGCCCTGTCATTTCAATTTGTTTAATTAATAATTTCACACATTCATAATCAATTTTCCCATCATCATTAAACGGCGTTACCATCGCCGAAATTAAGAATCCAAACATTACATCACATCCCCATATTAAAATATGATAAAAGCCTAGATTTTGTGCAAAATAAATATATTCATGATGTGTAAATACTTATTAATACAATATTAAAATAATATTATCATCTGTAGTTACTTTGCCATCTTTATTCGAAAAAAAGGGCAACTGCATATTAAAATAATTACACTCTTACAAGTTTTAGCTAATTATAAAGTTATAAAAAAACCACCGAAATACTAATTATCGATGGTTCATTTTTTGAAATATTTAATTATTTATCAGTTGGTTTAGTGGTTTCTGGTCGTGGTTCAAATTCACGATGAGATAAACTTATACGACCTTTTTCGTCAATTTCCGTGACAATAACTTTTAATTTCTGACCAACTTTAACAACATCTTTTGGATGTTCGACACGTTTCCACGCTAATTTTGAAACATGGACCATGCCATCAACATTGCTGAATAAATTAACAAAGCATCCATATGATTCAATACGAACTACTGTACCTTCATATACTTCGCCAACTTTTGCTTCTTTGACGATATCTTCAATCATCTTAACAGCCTTATTAATCATATCACGATTCATATGATAAATAACAACTCGGCCATCTTGTTCAATGTCAATTTTTACATTATCACATTGCGCAATGATTTCATTGATTACTTTACCGCCAGTTCCAATAACATCACGAATCTTATCCACATCAATTTGCATTTGATGAAGTTTTGGTGCATATTTACCAACATCTGGACGGGGTGCTTCAATAGCGGAAGCCATAACTTTTAAGATTTCTAAACGTGCTTTATGAGCTTGAGCAAGGGCTTCACGTAAGACTTCTTTAGTGACACCTTTAATCTTAATATCCATTTGTAAAGCAGTAATACCATCACTAGTTCCCGCAACTTTAAAGTCCATATCACCATAATGGTCTTCCATACCTTGAATATCCGTTAAAATGGTATATGGATGATTACCATCTAATGGGCCACTAGAAATTAATCCCATAGCAATACCTGCGACAGGAGCTTTGATTGGGACACCGGCTGCCATTAAAGCCATACATGAGGCACAAATAGAAGCTTGTGAAGAGGAGCCATTAGATTCGACAACTTCCGCCACACATCTAATGGTATACGGGAATTCTTCTTCTGAGGGAATAATATAAGATAAAGCTCTTTCACCTAAAGCCCCATGTCCGATTTCACGACGACCTGGAGACCCCATTTTACCAACTTCACCGACAGAGAATGGCGGGAAGTTATAATGATGCATCCAACGTTTTGATTCTTCATCAGTTAAATTATCAATAATTTGTTCATCAGTTGTTGCACCTAATGTACAAATAGAAATAACTTGTGTTTGTCCTCTGGTAAACATCGCTGAACCATGAGTACGAGGGAGCAAATCAACTTGAGCATCTAATGGACGAATTTCATCAACTTTACGACCATCAGGGCGAACCTTATCAATAGTAATCAAACGACGTACTTCTTCCGCCACAATGGTTTCAAGTACATCATGAACTTGCATCATTGTTTTGGCTTTTTCTTTTTCATCTTTATATGATTGACTTTCATATTTTTCATTAACTTCAGCATTGATACTATCAATCGCTGCATAACGTTCTAATTTATCAACAATAGATACCGCCTTAACAAGACGATCTTGGGCCATATCTCGAACATCTTTTTCAATTTCTTCAGAAACTGAATATAAATCGACTGAACGTTTTTCTTTACCAATTTCTTTAATGATTTCTTCTTGGAATTCACATAATTTCTTGATAGCTTCATGACCAAACATAATAGCATCAAGCATGACTTCTTCACTAACTTGTGAAGCTCCAGCTTCAACCATGTTAATAGCGGTTTTCGTACCCGCAACTGCTAAATTGATGTCACTTTTTTCTTTTTCTTCTACGGTAGGATTGATAATAAATTGACCATCAACACGACCTACATAAACTCCGGCAATAGGTCCATCAAAAGGAATATCGCTTATTCCAAGTGCTAAAGAACTACCAAACATAGCCGTCATTTCTGGTGTGCTATCTAAATCAACAGACATCACCGTATTCACAATTTGGACTTCATTACGGAAGCCATCTGAAAACATTGGACGAATAGGACGATCAATTAATCGTGCCGTTAAAGTGGCGTGTTCGCCAGGGCGTCCTTCCCTTCTTAAAAAACTACCCGGAATTTTACCGACCGCATATTGTTTTTCATTGTATAAAACAGTAAGCGGAAAGAAATCCGTATCTTTTGCCTGATCTGAACCACAGGCTGTGGATAAAACTACGGTATCATTCAAGCGCACTAAGACAGCACCATCTGCTTGTTTAGCAATCTCGCCTGATTCAACGATCAGTTTTTTCCCTTCAAAGTCTAACTCAAAAATTCTTTTAGACATATCTTTTTCCTTTCTTTTATTTAAACGTTAACATTATAGCACACTTTTACTTCACACATATAATAATTTAGAAACTTTAAAGGAGGAAGTTATGATTAGATTAATTATCTTAACGTTTATTGGTACTTTTTTTTGCTTTATTATGACCTCTTTAGGCAGTAGCCTCGTTTTTATTACTAATAATAAACGTAATCACATTACCAAATCTTTATTTCTCGGTATCGCTAGTGGCGTGATGTTTGCAGCTTTAATATGGTCATTAATAATACCCGCTACCGAAAGTGAAACAGGTTCTTTAACAACCAATTTTCTTTTAACAATCACCGGCTTAATTCTTGGAGCCTTATTAATCGGATTAATGGATTTCTTTTTGCCTGAAAAAAGTATCGGTAATAATGATAAACAAAATCGTTTGCTCTTTATTTCAATGACATTACATAACATTCCCGAAGGTATTGCGGTCGGACTTTCAATTGCGGTCGCTCTTTTATCACATTCAAGCATTACTTTAAGGGGAGCCATGATGTTAGCTATCGGTGTTGGTATTCAAAACTTCCCTGAAGGTTCCGCTATTTCGATTCCTTTTTATCAACATGGTTGTTCCAAAAAAAGAGCCTTCACTTATGGAATGCTCTCGGGAATAGTAGAGCCAGTATTTGGAGTCTTAGCGGTATTTATCGTAAAGCCTCTTTTATCAATAATGCCCCTTATTTTATCATTCGCTGCCGGTTCAATGATGTATGTAGTTATCAAAGAATTAATACCACAATCACATTTAGATACCAAGATCGATTATGGGACTATCGGTTTTTTTGTTGGTTTCATTATCATGATGTCATTAGATATCTTAATCAAATGAATTTTAATCTTAAACGATGATTTTTTATTTCACATTGCTTATCATATACATTTATTTTTTAAAGCAAATTAAGTCTCTTCCTTTACGAGTATGTTTACTTCTAAAAACTTAAGAGTCACTATACTTATTGATAAATATCTCGCTATTTTTCTATTATTCTATGGTCTCATTTTCTAATAAAAAAAAGGTCTCTTTAATAAGAGAGCCTTCATTAATTACTTACGAATTCCTAATGAATTGATAAGTGCAACATAAGCATCATGGTCTTTAGCTTTTAAATAATCTAATAAACCACGTCTTTTACCGACGAGTTTTAATAAACCACGACGGCTATGATGGTCATGAGAATGTACTTTAAGATGAGCTGTTAAATCACTAATTTGTGCTGTTAATAAAGCAACTTGGACTTCAGTTGAGCCCGTGTCTGTAGCGGATTTACCATACTTCTTAACAATCTCAGCCACTCTATCTTTTGCAAGTGCCATTTATTTATCCTCCTTCTTGCATATTTATGCTTGTTCCTAGAAATAAGTTGGAGATTCTTATATCCAAGGACAAGTACATATGTATTCTATACAAAATCTCATAATAATGCAATCATTAATTTGCATTATTTAACATCAGAAAATTGTTAATATCCATATTATTAAAGTATTAAAGCAATCCCTTCTTTAGCTTTTAACACCCCAAAAATTTAGGTTTACAAAAGATTTTCA
>CAZJKC010000035.1:0-17959 GCA_964546565.1 uncultured Staphylococcaceae bacterium
TATGATATTTGAATTAACAGAAGATGGTCAAGGATATACTTTAGTAAGTTGCAGTATTGAAGATGTAGAAGCAATAAGTATACCTAGTGAACATAATGGCTTACCAGTATTGCATATTGGCGAACATGCCTTTGAAAGTCGTACTATGTTGAAATGGGTTGAATTTCCTAATAATTTAATAACTATAGGAGATTATGCGTTTTCAAATTGTTATATCTTGAATAATGTAAAATTTCCAAATACTTTAACAACTATTGGTAATTATGCGTTTTCAGGATGTGGTAGTCTAAGTAGTGTTACTTTCCCAAGTAGTTTAACAACCATAGGTAATTATGCGTTTACTGGATGTGGATACATGTCTCATCGGCAAATCGTAATTCCAAGCAGTGTTACCTCAATGGGTGAATGTGTATTTTATGATGGCATAGGCCTTTGTCCAATTAATGTTTATTGTGAAGCCGATAGCAAACCTGAAGGATGGGATGAGAATTGGAATGTAAATAATATTTCAACATGGGAAGAAGAAGGAGTAGAACATGTAGAATATGAATATGTTGAATATGTATATTGGGGAAATGAATGGGAATATGTAAATGGTGAACCAACTCCTAAAAACATTTAGAAATAAAAAAAGTTAAATTGATGGTGGTGTACTTCAAAAGGAACACCACCTTTTCTCTTTAATCTTGGTTCAAGATATTTAAGAAATATTGAGCATAGTGACGTGTTGTGTTAAAATATTGACATTAACAAGGAGATTATTATGGCCAAAAAAAGTAAAGAGTATAAATTAAAAATAAAGAGAGGACCCTTTTTCCGTATTTTTAAAAAAATTATAAGGTTATTCTCGAAAACACCAGAAGTTATTAACCTTGGCGAAGAACCATTGAAAGACCAAGCTATTTATATTAGTAATCATCAAGGGGCATCTGGACCAATGAAATTTGAAACATATTTCCCAAAAACATTAACACCATGGGGAATATATAACATGAATGGCAATTATAAAGTGAGATGGAAATATCTTTATTATGTTTTTTATCAACAAAAACTACATTGGGGAAAGTTTAAAGCTTTTAATGTTGCGACAATATTTGCTATTTTTTCAATTCATATTTATCGCGCTATTGGACTAATATCAACATATCAAGATGCGCGATTATTAACAACATTTCGTAATAGTACCAAAGTATTAGATGCCGGAAGTGCATTATTAATATTTCCTGAGGATTCATCGAAAGGATATTTAGAACCGCCACAAGCCTTTAATAAAGGCTATTTAATGATGGCCAAAAAATATTATCAACACGCTGAAGTGGATTTACCTATCTATCCAATGTACTATGGTAAAAAAATAGCGAAAATGGTTGTTGGTAAACCTTTATATGTTAATCAATTACTTCGTGATGGTTATAGCGATGATGAAATAAATACAATGTTTTTAAAAGAATGTCAACGTATATATCATGAATATATTGAGGTAAAATAATATTGTAAATGCGAAAGGAGAGGATTATTAAAATGGAAAAAAAAGAAATTAATCTTCACCATACATACGATGATGTAAAAGAACAATTTGTGCATTATATTACCAATAACGATGACCGTGATTTAATTCATCGTGCTTATCTTTTTGCATTTGAAAAACATAATGGTCAAGTTCGTAAATCAGGCGAACCGTATATTCAACACCTTATTGAGACGGCTTTTACATTAGCTACTTTACAATCTGGTCCTAAGACTATTGCCGCTGGATTTTTACATGATGTTGTCGAAGATTGTGAAGTTAAATTAGATGAAATAAGAACTCTTTTTGGTGATGAAATTGCAACACTAGTTGACGCAGTTACCAAGATTCAACAAATGAAGCTCAATCGTATCGATGATGCTGAATTTGAAGCCGAAGGTCATCGAAAAATTTTTATCGCAATGGCGAAAGACATTCGCGTTATAATCATCAAATTGGCTGATCGCCTACATAATATGCGTACTTTAAACTGGCTAAAACCAAATCGTCAAATCGCTATTGCACGAGAAACTTTAGAAGTATATGCTCCTATAGCCCATCGTTTAGGTATTAACCGTATTAAAAGTGAATTAGAAGACTTATCTTTAATGTATCTCGAACCAGATAAATATAAAGAAATACTTTTATTATTAAATAAAAGAATTAAGAATCGCCAACAATCATTAGATAAATTAAAGAAAAAAATAGCGGATACCTTATATGACGCTAAAATCCCTTTTGAAATTGAATCACGCATAAAATCAATATATTCAATATATAAAAAAATTTATGTAAAAGGCCGCAATTTTGATGAAATATATGATATCATGGCCCTTCGTATTATTACGAAAACGGAATTAAACTGTTATGAATCATTAGGCTTGATTCACGCTAATTACAAGCCCATTCCGGGGCGTTTTAAAGATTATATTGCCATGCCTAAACCAAATATGTACCAATCACTTCATACAACCATTATCGCTGGGGATGGTCAATTCTTTGAAGTGCAAATTCGTACTCATGAAATGGATGAAGTGGCCGAATCAGGTATTGCTGCTCATTGGCGTTATAAAGAAGGCGGTAAATATTCGGCCGAAATCGAACAACATGAAATTGAAGAAAAATTACATTGGTTCCGTGATTTTGTCAATATGTCTAGCGAGGATTTGACCGAATCAGCTCGTGATTATATGGAAACATTAAATCGCGATATTTTTGACGCTAATGTATATGTTTTTACTCCTAAAGGAAGAGTAATCGATTTACCAAATGGAGCTACACCTCTTGATTTTGCTTATCGCATTCATACCGGTGTTGGTGATTCAGCAGTCGGGGCGATTGTTAATAATGTTCTTGTCCCTTTAAATACCATACTTAAAACCGGTGATGTCGTCGAAATTAAAACATCAAGATCATCACCAGGGCCGAATGAAGGATGGCTTCAAATAGTGCGCACTAATGCGGCTAAGAATCACATTCGAAAATTTTTAGCGAAAAAGAATGCCGAATATGTACGTGATGATAAGATTAATCAGGGTCATGATTCCTTAGCAGATGCCTTTAAAGACCGTGGCTATAGTGAACAAGAAATGGTTGAATTATGTAATCAAAATAAAGTTTTAAATAACTTTAATGTATCTTCATTAGAAGATTTATATATTGGTGTTTGTAATCGTTCCTTTACCGCTAGCGCAATTATTGAATTTTTAAATATTAAACGGAAATATGACCCCGTAACATCAATCACATATACGCATGGCAAAGTCAGTGATGTTCCTGTTTATGTTAAAAATGCAGGAAAAGTCTTAATATCTTTAGGCTCATGTTGTACGCCTATTCCTGGTGATGATATTGTTGGTTATATTACTAAAGGAAAAGGTATCACCGTTCATCGCATTAATTGTCCAAATATTCAACATGAAAAGAAACGATTAATCGATGTTTATTGGAATGAACAATTATCACTCGGTTCTTATCCTGTTGATATATCTATTGAAGCCATGGATAGACAAAACTTAATCATTGATTTAATGTCTGCTTTTGGTCAATTAAAAGTTAATTTGTCTTCATTTTCGGCAAAAGTCCATCCGACCACAATGCAAACAACTATTCTAACAACTATTTTAGTAAGTGACGCTAAAAGACTAAATGATATATTCAATGTTATATTGAATGTTAATGGAGTCTTTGATATTAAAAGAGTTATACATTAAAGGCGGAAAGTGCATTTTTTTAAAAAAAACATAATATTTCGACATGTTATATTGACTATTTTTAAAAAAAAACACATAATAAATGTGTTCAAAGAAGCAGATAATTATTAGTAATTTTTGTAGAGAGAGCTTAGATGGTGAAAAAGCTTAAAATGAACAATAAGGGACACTGTGGAGAACGAATGCTGAAAAAAAGTAAGCTTCCGTTAACTGCGTTAAAGTTATTTATCAAGGGCATGAATTATAGTATTCATGAACTAAGGTGGCACCGCGATTAAATCGTCCTTAGTGGCGATTTTTTTATTTTTTAAGGAGGGATTTTAATGCCATATACAATACCTAAAGGAACTCACGATATAAACGGTGATGAAGCATTTTATTATCGAGAAATCGAAGAGTTATTACAAACATTAGCCCATAATTATGGTTATATGGAAATGCGTACACCGATTTTTGAACAAACAGAGTTATTTACTCGTTCCGTTGGCGAATCAAGTGATGTAGTACGTAAAGAAATGTATACCTTTGAAGATAAAGGGGGCCGTTCCATGACTTTACGACCCGAATTAACCGCAGGTATCATGCGATCAATTGTCTCTAATAAATTATATACGAATCCTGATTTACCTATTAAATCCTGGTATTTAGGACCTATTTTCCGTTATGAAAGACCGCAAGCCGGTCGTTATCGTCAATTCTCACAATTTGGTATTGAAGTAGTCGGTGTAGATTCGCCATATTATGATGCCGAAGTTATTTTCCTCGGCTATTCAGCTTTAAAAATGCTTGGATTCGGCAATATCGAATTACGAATAAATTCATTAGGTGATAAAGAGAGTCGTGATCAATATCGTGTCGCCCTCAAAGAATATTTTAAAGACCATATTCATGACATGTGTGAAGATTGTCAAAAACGTTATGAAATTAATCCTTTAAGAATTCTTGATTGTAAAGTACCAGAAGACCAAGAAATCGCGAAAAATGCGCCGGTCTTACGCGATTATTTATCCGATAGTGCAAAAGAATATTTCCACTTTATTTTAAATATTCTTGATAATTATGAAATCCCCTATGTTGTTGATGATAATTTAGTACGTGGTTTAGATTATTATTCTCAAGTTGTTTTTGAATTTCACTATACATCGAATAATGGAAAGTATTTAGGCGCGGTCGGAGCCGGTGGACATTATGATAATCTTTTAGCGGAAGTCGGTGGCCCAAAATTATCCGGTGTTGGTTTAGCGTTTGGCATTGAAAGAATTTATAACTTATTAAAAGAAGATGGATTACTAGATGACAAACAAGAGAATTTTGATTTGACTATTATGCCTTTATCGGATAATTGCTTACCAACATCCTTTGATTTAGCCGTCTTTTTAAGAGGAGCCGGTTATCGAGTTGATATGGCCTATAACGTTAAATCAATGAAACAACAATTTAAAAGAGCGGAAAGGAAATTATCACCGCTTGCTATTATTGTTGGTGAAGATGAGTTAGAGCATAATCAAGTCATAGTTCGCGATTTAAATAATAAAACACAAGTTAATGTCAATATTAAAGAAATATTGACGTTTATTGATAATATCTTTAATGAACACGAAAATGAACATGAATGTTGTTGTCATGAACATGAGGATGAATGTCATGGTCATAGCGACCATCATTGCTGCTCAAAGCATCATCATGAAGAGGAGTAAACATATGGAAAGAACACATTATAACGGAACATTAACACTAGATAATGTTAATCAAAAAGTAGTCTTAGTAGGATGGGTCGCGAAAAAAAGAAATTTAGGCTCAATTGTCTTTATCGATTTACGTGATCGAAGCGGCATTATTCAAGTAATGGTGGACCCATTAAAAATCGATGTCCATGATATTCGCAATGAATATGTCATACAGGTATATGGTGTAGTTAGCAAAAAAGAAGTTGTTAATCAATCATTAAAGACCGGGGCTATTGAAGTTATTGCCGATAAAGTAGTGGTCATTAATACGGCTGAGACTACGCCAATGATTATTGCTGATGAAACTGATGCTTTAGAAGATACGCGCTTAAAATATCGATATCTTGATTTAAGACGTCCTATTTTACAAAAGAATTTAATGGTTCGCGCTCAAATAGTTGCGGCGACTCATGAATACTTAGATGCTCATGATTTTATTGAAGTGGAAACACCGATTTTAACTTTATCAACGCCTGAAGGAGCCCGTGATTATCTCGTACCATCACGCGTCCATCCTGGCCATTTCTATGCCTTGCCGCAATCACCACAAATCTTTAAACAATTGTTGATGGTCGGTGGTATGGAACGTTATTATCAAATTGCTCGTTGCTTCCGTGATGAAGATTTAAGAGCCGATCGTCAACCAGATTTCACACAAATCGATATTGAAACATCTTTTTTAGATCAAGAACAATTCCTAACATTAATGGAAGGCTGTCTTGCTAATATCTTTAAAAAAGTAAAGAATATTGATTTAAAACTACCTTTAAGAAGAATGGAATACGATACAGCCATCAATGTCTATGGATGTGATAAACCTGATACACGATTTGGATTATTGTTGAATGATGTTCATGATGTCTTCCAAAATAGTGAATTTAATAGTTTCCATGTTTCTTATATTAAAGCGATTGTCGTTCCTAATATCGCTAGCGACACAAGTCGTAAAAACATTGATGAATTGCAATCAATCGCCCGTAAATTTTCTTTAAAAGGAGTCACTGTTTTAAAATACAATGACCAACAACTAACGGGTTCATTTATCAAATATATGAATGAAGATGAGCAAATTAATTTAATTCATAAACTACAATTAAAGGAAAATGATTTAATTATAATTGCTGCAAGTGAATCACAACACCATGCTTGTTTTGGCTTAGGGGCTATTAGATCATATTATGGAAAGAAATTGAATCTTATCCCACCACATTCATTTGATTTATTGTGGGTTGTCCATTGGCCAATGTTTGAATGGGATGAAAACGAAAATCGTTATATGGCTAACCATCATCCATTTACAAGACCATGTGATGAAGACTTACCTTATCTTGAATCTGATCCTAGTAAAGTTTATGCCTATGCTTATGATATTGTCATCAATGGTTATGAAGCTGGCGGCGGTTCATTACGTATTTACGATCAAAAAGTACAACAAAAAGTCTTTGAAATTATTGGTTTGAGTAAAGAAGATATAAAAAGAAAATTTGGTTTCTTTATTGATGCTTTCCAATATGGTACCCCACCACATGGTGGACTCGCTTTTGGTTTAGATCGTCTAGCGATGATTTTAAATGAAACTGAGAATATTCGTGATGTGATTGCTTTCCCCAAGAACTTATCAGCTGTCTGCCCAATGAGTAAGGCTCCGGGTATTGTCGAAGAAAAGCAGTTAGATGAATTATCATTAAAAATAACTAAAATGGAAGAAAACTAGTTTAAACTCACTAATAAAATAGTAAATAGAAAAGGAGAAATTAAATGAATAGAGAACAATTAGCGATTGCAGCTATTCGTGCAACATGTATTGATACGATTAATAAAGCAAAGTCCGGTCATCCAGGAATGGCTTTAGGAAGTGCCCCTATTTTATATACTTTGTTTACCAAACATTTAATCAGTGATCCTCATAATCCGGAATGGATTAATCGTGATCGTTTTGTCTTAAGTGCGGGCCACGCTAGTGCATTACTATATACGATGTTACATGTCTCAGGATATGGCATATCAATGGATGATTTAAAAGCTTTCCGACAATTCGGATCTTTGACACCAGGTCATCCCGAATACTTACATACTCCAGGCGTTGATGCTACATCAGGCCCATTAGGCCAAGGTATTGCTCAAGCCGTTGGTATGGCTCTTGCTGAACGTACTTTACGCAATAGCTATCCTGAAGGCGAAAGATTAATTAATCATTATACTTACGTTTTATGTGGTGACGGATGCTTACAAGAGGGGCTTTCTCAAGAAGCGATTTCTCTTGCTGGTCATCATCATCTTAATAAACTTATTTTACTTTATGATAGTAACGCAGTCACTCTTGATGGAGCGATTGACTTATCTTTTTCCGAAAACGTTAAAATGCGCTTTGAAGCAAGTCAATGGAATGTTCTAGAAGTTCAAGATGGCAATGATTATGCCGCTATTGATAAAGCTCTTAAAAAAGCAAAAAAGAGTGAAGATAAACCCACTCTTATCATTGTCCATACCATTATTGGTTATGGTTCGAAAAACCAAGGCTTATCCAAGACACACGGCTCGCCATTAGGCGATGAAGATGGTCATAATGCCAAATTATCCTATGGATATGAATATGATGATTTTACCATTCCTGAAGATGTCTACGATTTGTTTAAAGAAACATTTATAAAACGCGGACGTCAACATTTCCGTCGTTACAAACGCGAAATGGCTAAATATGAAAGCGATTATCCTCATGAATATAAAGTATTTATGAACGCTATAACAGGAAATGTTAAACCATATTTAGATAATGTAAACCTTGATATTCCTGAAAATTATAATGATTCAACACGGAATATTTCTGGTAAAATTTTAAATGTTTTACATCAAAATATACCATTTATTGTCGGTGGATCTGCAGATGTGGCCGCTTCCGTAATGACGAAGATTAATGATGGTATCAATATGTCTTATTTACATCCCGAAGGTCGCAATATTAACTTTGGAATTCGTGAATTTGCGATGGCCTCGGCTCAAAATGGTTTCTTATTACATGGGGGATTAAAATCATATGTTGGTTGTTTCTTAATTTTTGCTGATTATATGAAGTCCGCTATTAGAATGTCGGCTTTATCGAAGTTACCAAGCATCTATTTATTATCACATGACTCAATTGCCGTGGGCGAAGATGGACCAACCCATCAACCAATTGAACAATTAGCAATGTTACGTAGTATGCCAAATTTAAACGTTTTCCGGCCTTGTGATGCTCATGAAACTTTAGCGGCGTGGAAATTATCATTATTAAGTAAAGAAACGCCAAGCGCGATTATTTTATCAAGACAAGCTCTTCCTTTAATGAAAGAGAGCAATTATGAAGGTGTAAAGCATGGCGGATATGTTGTTTCAAAAGAACATGGTCATAAACCAGAATTCACCATTATAGCTTCCGGTAGCGAAGTCTCTTTAGCCGTTGAAGCACAAGCAAAATTGTGGGAGTTAGGTCATGATACAAGAGTCGTTTCGATGCCATGTCAAGAATTATTCTTGTTACAAAATGCCTCATATCGAAAAAAAGTTTTTGGTGCTCCTTATCATAAACGCATCGTTGTGGAAATGGCTTCAACTTTTGGTTGGCATCGCTTTGCGGCTTCCGTTATGGGAATTGATGAATATGGAACAAGCGCTCCAGCAAAAGACGCTATTAACGCCTATGGATTTACCAGTGATACATTGGTAGAAAGCATTTTAGGAAAATTAGAAAAAAAATAAAAAAGGGCATTACTTTTCAAAAGTAATGCCTTTTTTCGACATTTATTGATGATATTTCTTTTTAAAATATCTTTAGGAGGAATATTATTATGGATTATTATATATTTCGAATTAATAAAAAATATAAAGGATTAATAGATGATAATCTCATCATGACGATGTTAGAAAAGGAAAGAAATGCTTTTTACAATAAGCAAATTAAGGAGATAATACTTGAAATACCATGGCTTACAATAATTAAATTAGCGAAAGATTATTTTCAGGGAAGAAATGATATTCACATCAGTGATTATGCTTTACGTTGGGAATCTCTTTTTAATCCAACATGTGATGAATTATTACCGGGTTATAATTGTTTATTGCTTCATCAAGAAGAAGAAACATCACCTTTTCGCCCCTTTTTATTTGAATTTGATGAAAATTGGATTTTTATACCAAAAGAAAAGATGAAAAATCTTCAAATATGAAAGTTGATTATGCACATTTAGTAAGAAATCTCGTTTTTTTAACTTATAAACTATCCTAAAATTTGTGTTTTATAATTGCGAAAAAGCTTGACTTTATGTATACTATAATCATCAAAGAGAGGAGCGATGATTAATGGCTGATTATGTCTATATCGAGAACTATTCTAAAAATGGTAAAATGGGTATATCGCATATTGTCTTTGATCAAATTGCTTCCATCAGTGCCCAAAAAGTTAAAGGTGTGACTGTTCGCAAAAATGCCCGCATTCAAAAAGCTTTTAAACTTCGTAAGCCCATTTATTGTCGCATTCAACAAGGGGTAGTTAATGTCAATATTGATGTTATTATTACCCAAGGGAGTAATGTTCATGAAGTATGTGTTAAAATACAAGAAGAAGTCGCTAATGCGTTAACTTCATTTACCGAATTAGTTCCCTTTAGTGTCAATATTAAAGTTGCAAATATTGAATAAGCCTGAAAAGGCTTATTTTTTTGAGAAAAAAGAAGAGAAAACATAGGTTTTTTGCTGTTAAAATGCTATTATATATTAAGCATAAGGAGGAGTAATGATGGCTCTCACACGAAATGGATGTCAAGAAAAGGCAATGATAATTATTTATGATGCCCTCACATATGAAAATATGGGATATGATTATAATCCTAAAGAACTCATTGGAGATGTTTGTGATACACCTTATGAAGATGTTGATGTATATATCAAAGAAGTCGTCATCAAAGCTCTCTTAAATAAAGAAAAATATATTAATAAATTAGAAGAGAAGATGGACACTTGGACGTTTAAACGTCTCAATCGTCTTAATCAAGCCATTCTTTTATTAAGTTGTGCACATTATTTCGAAGTCGAAGATGGAGCAGATAAAGCGGTCATTATCAATGTCGCTATTACATTAGCAAAACGCTTTCTTGATGATGGTGATTACAAATTTGTGAACGCTATATTAGATAATGTTCTATGTTAGAAAAGCCGACAATTTATTCCGTTAGTGCACTGAATTATTATATAAAATCTTTATTTAACAATGATACATGCTTGAAAAGTCCATTATGTTTAAAAGGTGAGATTTCCACACTTCGTATCGCCTCAAGCGGCCATTATTATTTTTCGATAAGCGATGAAAATGCGAAAATAAAGGCCGTCATGTTTGCACGTGCCGTCAGTCATTTGACCTTTAAACCCCACGAAGGTGATGAAGTCTTAGTTTATGGAAAAGTCGATTTATATTTAGCAAGTGGGGAATATCAAATCATTGTTGAAGAAATGGAACCAAGTGGTTATGGACAAGCTTTAATTAAACTTGAAAAATTAAAGAAAAAATTAAGTCAAGAAGGTCTATTTGATGAACAAAAAAAACATAAAATACCTTCTTTTCCATACGCTATTGGAATCATAACCGCGGATGGTTCAGCCGCTTATGAAGATTTGAAAAAGAACATTTTTCGTCGTTATCCCTTAGTAAAACTTTATCATTTTAAAGCCCAAGTTCAAGGTGAAAAAGCTCCTTCATCACTCATTGAAGCTCTTAAAAGAGCAGAATCATATCCTCTTGACACCATTATTATCGGTCGTGGGGGAGGGAGTAATGAAGATTTATCCGCTTTTAATGACGAAATGCTTGTTCGGGCTGTTGCCGATTGTCCGATTCCAATTATTTCTGCAGTCGGTCATGAAATAGATTATACATTAGTTGATCTTGCTAGTGATTTACGAGTCTCAACGCCAACTGCGGCTGCCGAAAAAGCAACTCCAAATATAGATAATATATATTTACAACTTGATCATTTATTAGCCATTATGAAAAAAGAGATGACCAAAAAAATAAATGACTCTTATCATCATTTGCAAATATTGAAAAAGAGTCCATCTCTTGTTAGTCCTATTTATCATCTCGAGAAAAATCAGACGCAAATTACATTATTAAGCACTAAAATGATTGAATTATTAAAACAAAAATTAAATTCTTATCATTATGAATTAAGTTTAAAAAAACAAGAATTGGACCGTTACTTTATGTCTGCTTTCAATCAATATCAGCAAAGCGTTATAAACTTAAAGGCTAAAATCAAAGCCTTATCGCCTGATGATGTTTTAAAACGTGGTTATACTTATCTTCAGGATGAAAACGGCCATATTATAAGCTCGATAAAAGATGTTCATATCAATCAAGATATTATTACCACTCTTAGCGATGGACAAATCATAAGTACAGTAAAAAGTAAAGGAGAAGGAAAATGAGCAAAGAATATAAATTTGAAGATAAATTACAACGATTAGAAGAAATCGTTAAAAAGATGGAAAGTGGCAAACTTTCTTTAGAAGAAAACTTAGAATTATTTCAAGAAGGACGTCGCTTGTGTAAAGAATTAGAGGAAACTCTTCAACAAGCTGAAAATATGGTTAAAGACGTCATTAAAATAGATGAATAAATATAAAAGTTGAAAATTAGTAGATAAATAGTATGAATTTAGTTTTGTATAAATTATAAGTTTAAAGAAAGGAGACAAGTATGAGCATCATAAATGACCAAATAATTAAAAACTCACGTCTTAATGAATTACCGAAAATTGCGCAAGAAATTCGTCAAGAAATTATTGATTGCACAGCCCTTAATGGCGGTCATTTAGCAAGTAATTTAGGCATAGTAGAAATTACGATGGCGATTCATCGAAATTTCAATTTACCAAAAGATCGCTTGCTCTTTGATGTTGGTCATCAATGTTATGCTCATAAAATAATTTCCGGAAGAAGTTTAAAAGAATTACGAAAAAAAGATGGTATATCCGGATTTCAAAAGCGCGAAGAATCTCCGTATGATGTATTTGAAGCTGGACATTCATCAACGTCACTTAGTACCGCTATTGGGATGGCGTGTGCCCGTGACTTGAATAATGATGATTATGATGTTGTTGCCGTCATTGGTGACGCTAGTATTTCCTCAGGCATGGCCTTTGAAGCTTTAAATGACCCTAGTCATAATAATCATAAAATAATAATCATTTTAAATGATAATGAAATGTCGATATCGCGTCCCGTAGGAGCGACAACAAAACTATTTTCGAAAATACGCATATCCTATGGTTATAATAAAGCCAAAGGAAGATATCGTCGGGCTTTAATGCGCACCCGTATTGGTTCGGCTATTTATCGTCATACAGCCAAAATTAAGAATGCCTTTAAACGTGTTGTTTTACCTAATACATATTTTGAAGATTTAGGTCTTGATTATATTGGGCCTATTGATGGTCACGATTTTAATGAACTTGAAAAAGCTTTAAAAAATGCTAAAAAAGCCCCTAAAACAGTCATTGTTCATTGTTTAACAACAAAAGGAAAAGGATATTCCTTCTCGGAAAATGATAAAGAAGGGTATTGGCATGGTGTTGCCCCTTTTGATGCAACAACTGGACTTCCTACTCATAAAAAAGAAGGCCTCTCTTGGAGTGCCTTTTATAGCGAATTAATTGATGAAGAAATGAAAAAAAATGCCAATATCGTTTATATCAATCCCGCCATGATACGAGGAAATGAAGCGGAAATTATTATGCAAAATCATCCTTTTAATTCTTATGATGTTGGCATTGCTGAAGAGCACGCTATTTCGCTCGCAAGTGGATTTGCTTTAGATAAAAAGTATCCTATCGTCGCGATTTATTCGACCTTTATCCAACGTTCTGTCGACCAAATCAATCAAGATTTATGCCGTATGGACCTCCCTTCATTACTTTTAATTGATCGTTGTGGATTAGTGGGTCCTGATGGCGAAACGCATCAAGGTATATTTGAAGAAGCGATGTTAGGAGTTAATCCTAATCTTGTTATAACATGTCCCGCTACCGATAAAGAAGCTCGCCAATTATTAAATTTAGCACCATCTTTTCCCCATCCTTTTGCGATTCGTTATCCACGTGATAAAGTTGTTTATACCTCCTATGATTATCAAGTGATGATCACAAAATGGATATGGTACAAAGAAACAAAACATCTTAATTTATGTATAGGAAATGGGCCCTTATTTTATAAATTATTTGAAGAATGTCAACATTTAGGTATCAAATTTGACTTTTTAAACGCTCTATTTTTAAAGCCTCTTGATGAAGAATGCTTGAATAAAGCTCTCGCTTATAAGAAGATTGTAATTTATTCTCCTTATACAATTGAAAATGGCTGGGTTAATAATGTGCTCGCTTATTTATTAAAGAACAATTATCAAGGAAAAATTATATTACGAGCTATTCCGTCATTATTTATTAAACAAGCGACAATTGAGCAACAATTAGAAGAGTATCATTTGTCTTTAACAGAGATTATTTCTTTATTACTTTACGAACAAGAGGTGATTTAAGATGTTAGTTTCATTATCCATTCATAATTTCGCCATTATTGAAGATTTAGATGTCTCCTTTTTTAATAATATGAGCATTTTAACCGGTGAAACAGGAGCAGGAAAATCTATTTTAATTGATGCCTTATCGCTTCTAATCGGAGAAAGAAGTGACTTTGATAAAATTCGAGAAGGGGCTAATAAAGCTATTATTGAAGGTGAATTTATCATTGCCAATACCGATATTATAAAGGAATTAAAAGAGAAATATGGTGATGATTATTTTGATGATAATCATTTGCTCATTACTCGTATTTTAGATTCCTCAGGACGTAGTTTTTTGCGTTTAAATGGTCTTTCCATATCGTTAACGAAAATTAAAGATATTATGAATAGAGTAATTGATATTCATTCCCAAAATGAAAATCTCGCTCTTTTAGATGATAAAATGCATTTATCATTACTCGACGATTTTATCGGTCCTAATGATATTTATAAAGACTTTCAATGTCTTTATAACGAGTATTTAAAAGAAAAAGAACACCTAAATGAATTAGAAAAGAAACGCCTCAATAATGATGATATGGAAATATTGCAAAACAATATTACGGAATTAAAGTCAGCTAATATTGTAGTTGGAGAAATAAATGAATTAGAAGAAGAAAAGCATAATTTAATGATTTTACAAAAGGAAACTCAACATTTAGCAACTTTTCAATCATTAAGTGATGGTGACCAAGGATTTCTAACTAAACTCTATTTAGCTAAAAAAGAATTAGAACGAAGTGAATCCAATATAATTCAAGAATATTATGAACAAATCAATGATATGTATTATTCCTTGCAAGATATCAGTAATGATATTGCTCGTGATTTGAATAATGTTGAAGATTCTCTCGTCCGTCTCCAAGATATTGATGAACGTTTATTTTATCTTAAACGATTAATGAAAAAATATGGTGAAGATGAAGAAGGCTTATTAAATTATTTAAAATTAGCGCAAGAACAAGTTGATACGAATCAACAATTCCAAAGACGTTATCAAGAGCAAGAAAGCATCGTTTTCAAAAAAGAAAAAGAATTACAAACAAAAGCGCAAGAATTACATGAATTACGGGCCATTAAAGGCCAAGAATTAGAACAACTTATCGAAAAAGAAATGCATGATTTGGCTTTAGAAAATGCCCGTTTTAAAGTCGAAATTGTGACGCAAGAAAGTCTTAATGGTCAGGGGCTAGATCAAATCACCTTTCTTATTTCTACTAATAAAGGTAGCCGTCTATTACCTTTAAGACAAGTAGCAAGTGGTGGTGAAACTTCGCGTATTATGCTCGCTTTAAAGACGGTATTTAGTCGCTTTAGCGCTTTAGAAACGATTATTTTTGATGAAGTTGATACGGGCGTATCTGGTCGCGTCGCTATGCATGTCGCACGGAAAATGAAAGAAATATCAAAATATGTGCAAGTAATTGCCATTTCTCATCTTCCTCAAGTCGCTGCGATTGCCGACTACCATTATTACGTTGAAAAAATTGTCGACCATGAGGTTACGAAATCTTCCATCCGCCTTTTAAATGAAAAAGAAATAATTCCGGAAATTGCCAAATTATTATCAGGAGATATCGTAAGTGACGTCTCGTTAAAGGCCGCTTCTTCTTTAAGAGAAGAGGCATTAAAGGAAAATTAACAATTTTTACTAATTACATCTTTTTATTTTTGTTTAATACTATCAATGAAAGGAGAGTATTATGAATAGAAAGATGTTTTTTATATCACTTTTATCCATCTTTTGTTTTGTTAAAAATCCGGCTGTTGTCGATGCTTTAGCTTTAATACCAGGCGGCGATAATATCGGTATTGAAATTAAACCAGATGGATTATTAATATCGGGAACTTACGATATTAAAGATGGAAAGAGTTATTATAATCCTTCCCGCGATAGCGACATAAAACGAGGAGATTTATTATATGAAATAAATAACAATCATATTTCTTCTTTAGAAGATTTTGCGAAAGTTTTTAACGATTTAGCGCTTAAAAATGATGAAATAAGTATCTCCGTAAAGAGAAATGATCGGAATTTAAAAAGAAAGCTTCGTATTATAAAAGAAGAAAATCGTTATCGCACGGGACTATATATTAAAGAACGATTATTAGGAATTGGAACAGTATCTTTTTATGATCCGATCAATAAAACATTTGGATCATTAGGTCACGCGATTGTCGATAGCGATTCTGGAGCCCTTTTAGAAGTTAAATCAGGCACTATCTATCAATCGAAAGTAACAGGCATTAATAAGTCAACAAATGGCCATCCTGGTGCTAAAATTGCGACTTTTGATGAAAACAGTCCATTAGGCACTATTCTTGAAAATACCACCATAGGAATTTATGGTAAATATGAAGAATTAACCTTTGAACGTGCCGCTATCGAGATGGCTTATCACGATGAAGTAAAGATTGGCCAAGCCGAGATCTATACTGTTATAAAAGGAAACGAAATTAAAAAGTACAACATTGAAATAACTAATCTTATACGTCAATCAGCAAGTGAGCAAAAAGGAATAACTTTTAAAATAACTGACGAAGATCTTTTAAAAGAAACCGGAGGCGTAATTGCCGGAATGTCCGGAAGTCCTATTATTCAAGATAATAAACTTGTCGGCGCTGTCACCCATGTTTTAATTGATAAGGTCCAATATGGATATGGTATTTATATGGAATGGATGTGGCAAGAGGCATTAAAACTAGTTTAAAATAGCAAAAAAAGACAAAATTAATGTCAAAAAAGACATTTCAAAGCCAAAAAATCAATAAATAGACAAAACTTAACTTTTTTTCCACCATTCGACTTTTTCCAACAATGACCATTGTTATAATTTGAAAGAAAAAAAGAAAAAGGAGAAATTAAATGGAAAAATGGAAGATATTTGTTGTCGATGACAACCCTGATGTTGTTAATTTGTTAACTTCAATTATCAGTATGCAGTCCAATATGTATGTTGTTGATACCGCTACAAACGGTGAAGAAGCATGGCAAAAAATCGCCTTACATGGATCAATTGATCTATTAATAACCGATTTAATAATGCCTAAAATTGATGGCTTTAATTTGCTTAAGAAAATAAAAGAGAAGAGCCAATATCAAAATATGCGCATTATCGCTATGAGTGCAATGGTAAACGAAAGAATTCTCAAGATGGTATCAAGCTTTGGAAGTGAAATGTTTTTGATTAAACCTTTTACTTCATCAACTTTATTAGAAACTATCAAAACAGTTATGATGAACCGCAATCTTAATGATAATAATAGTAATGATGATTTAGAAGATCGTATTACTAATATTCTTCATGAAGTAGGTATTCCTGCTCATATTAAAGGATATACATATTTAAGAACGGGTATTATGCAAACTTATGGTAATCCAGATTATATTGGAAGAATAACAAAAGTCTTATATCCAGAAATTGCGAAAAAATATAAAACGACAGGATCTCGAGTTGAAAGAGCCATTCGTCACGCCATCGAAGTAGCTTGGACACGCGGCAATATTGACACAATTGATGATATATTTGGCTATACTATATCAGCAAGCAAAGCTAAGCCAACCAATTCCGAATTTATAGCAATGATTGCTGATTACTTATCCATAAAAAAGAAAAAAACGATTCTTGTATAAGAATTATTATCTGCATTTAGTTCGAAATATAGTAGAAGAGAACTATTTAAGTATTTTTGTTCTATATTTCAATGGACATATTCGTTTCATTTAAAGATAATATTTATAAGTAAGAGAGCCGTCAAATCTAAATCGGCTCTTTTTTTCGCACTTAGACAAAAAATCAAGTGTTTTTTTATTTTTCTTAAAATTTGTTTAAAAATCTCTCGACATAGCATGGGGGGGGGTGAATCTTATGTTTTATAAAATTCCTTTTGGTTAATTTCTTTTTTAACCTATTAAAGTAATAAT
>CAZJKC010000036.1:0-17929 GCA_964546565.1 uncultured Staphylococcaceae bacterium
TTATTTTTCTTAATTTTTTAATGTTTTTTTATCGTAAAATGGGGAAACTCAAATTTAATTATTCTTTAAAATAAGAGCCTTATTGCGGTATAATATATTTATAGACAAATTAAACTTTTAAGATATGGAAAAGGAGGAGTAACCAATGGAACCACAATTAAAATTATCGGTTCATCAATTGGTGGACTTCCTTTTGCGTGTTGGTGATATTGATAATCGTGTTTATTCACGCTCGACCATGGCTGAAGGTAGTCGTATTCATTCTTTTTATCAAAAAAAACAAGGTAATGAATATCTCAGTGAATATTCTTTAAAAGAAACTTTTCAAATTGATAATTTTATGATTACCTTAGAAGGACGAGCGGATGGTATTATTGTATATCCTCATAAAGTTGTGATTGATGAAATAAAATCGACTATTTTAGATTTAGAAGAGTTTTACAATGAACAAGGTGAATGGCATAAAGGACAAGCAGAGTGTTATGCCTTGATGTATGCGCATGAACAAAATCTTCAATCGATTGATGTCCGGTTAACATATATTTCGCAAATTGATGATTCCCAAAAAGTTTATTCATTTCATTACACTATCAATGAATTAGAAAAGAAAATTGATGATTTATTGAGGCGATATTTAGATTTTTATATTATTTTATATCATAAAAAGTTAACTCGTAATGAATCTTGTCGTGATTTATCATTTCCTTTTCCTACATTTAGAGGTGGTCAAAAGAGATTATCAAAGTATTGTTATGCGATTGCGACTAAAGGTGGACGATTATTTGCTGAAGCTCCAACGGGAATTGGAAAAACGATGTCGACTCTTTATCCCTATGTACATTCCTTTTCGCAAGGTGTAAATGAAAAGATATTTTATTTAACGGCTAAAACAAGTGGCAAAGAAGCGGCAGATTCCGCTGTGGAAATATTGAAAAGAAATGGTTTAAAATGCTCGTCAATCATTATAACTTCTAAAGAAAAGATATGTTTTTTAGGAAAAAGTTCTTGTAATCCGGATGACTGCCCTTTTGCCCGTAATTATTATGGAAAAATACAAGATATCATCAAAGAATCTCTTTTAAAATATCATCACTTTGATGAATCTACAATTATTGATATTGCTAGCCAATATGAAGTATGTCCATTTGAATTAGAATTAGATTTATCTCTTTATTGCGATATTATTATTTGTGATTATAACTATGCTTTTGATCCAATGGTTTATATGAAAAGATATTTTGATGAAGATACATCATCATTTATAGGCCTAGTCGATGAAGCTCATAACTTATTAGAACGTGGACGTGATATGTATTCATCTGTCGTTAGCGTTAAATCATTTTTAAAAATGAAAAAAGGTGTTCATCATTTACAACATAAAAAATTGGAATCATCGCTTAGAAAATTAAGAAAAGTATGGAAGAGTTATATTGAGCTTATTGAAAATGACCCGGTCATATTAGATGAATGTTCTTCTTTAACCTTAAATACTTTTAATGGTTTTTTAAAGGTCGGGCAAGATATTTTAAGAAACTATTCTAAAGAGATAGATGAATCCTTTTTAGATTTTTATTTTGAAATAAATCGATTTTTGAAGATTTATGAATTATTTGATGATTCTTTTGCATTATATTTAGACCGCGATAGTGGAGAGTTAGCTTTAAAATTATTATGTCTTGACCCCAGTCGTCAACTTCATAATCGCTTATTACAATTTCACGCTATAACGCTTTTTTCAGCAACGTTATCGCCGAATGAATATTACATCGATGTTTTAGGTGGTGAAAAAGAAGATCCTTTTTTATGTCTTCCATCGCCATTTCCTAAAGAGAATTTTTTATTAATGGTTATGCCAACGATTTCGACAAGATATCGTGATCGTGACCGCACATTTATGAATGTTATGTTGGCGATTAAATCATTTGTATCGCATAAAATGGGAAATTATTTAATTTTTTTACCATCTTATATTTATTTGGATGTGATATATAACTTATTGATGGAAGAGGATATATCTTTTGAATTAGTTAAACAAAATCGCCAAATGAACGATAAAGAAAAAATGGAGTTCATTAATAGCTTCAATGAAAATCCGGATCATACTTATGTCGCTTTAGCTGTCCTTGGTGGCGTGTTTAGTGAGGGTATTGATTTGCTTGGCGATCGACTTATCGGAGCTGTTGTAGTTGGTGTAGGTCTACCAACCATATCTTTTGAACGCGATTTAATAAAAGAGTATTACGAAAAGAATAACAACTCAGGCTATTTATATAGTTATGTTAATCCCGGAATGAATCGGGTTATGCAAGCGGTGGGACGCGTTATTAGAAGTGAAAATGATCGTGGTATGGTATTGCTAATTGATGACCGTTATACGACAAAAACATATCTTAATTTATTTAAAAATGAATGGAGCCATTATCAAATTGTGGACGAAAATAATATGGATAGAACCATTGATAAATTTTGGAATAATTAAAGAAAGAAACATATAATCAATATGTTAAGGTGATTTATGATTGTAGAAATAAAAGAAAACCGTTTTGATGAAGTATTTGCGATTATGAAGAATAGTTTTCCTCGTGATGAATATCGCGATTATGATGAGCAGAAAGCCTTATTTAAAAAAGATAATTACCATGTTTATGGTCTGGTTGATGAAAAAAAGAAAATCAAGGCCTTTATCGCCTTATATTTCTTGCATGATTTGGTATTTATCGAGCATTTTGCTGTCGCAGCTCCATATCGTAATCAGAGTTTAGGTCAATTAATATTAAAGGAAATACATTCGTTAATTGATGCTCCTTTATGTTTAGAAGTAGAATTACCTCATGATGAGCTCGCTAAAAGAAGGATAGCTTTTTATAAACGAAATGGTTTTTATTTAAATGAATATCACTACGTACAACCACCTTTTTCTTCATCGCGAAAACCGATAAATCTTTTTTTAATGACCTCAAAACAAGTCTTAAATGAAGAACAATTTAAAAAAGTAAAAAGCATTATTATGAAAAATATATATCATTGTGATGAATATTAATAATTATTATTATGATTAGCTCTTTATATTGTAAGAAAAACATTAACTTTTTTAACTATTTTCTACTTTTCACACTAAAAAACATAGTTTATAATATCAAAAGAAACGGAGGCGAGGAGCATGGAAGATAAACAAAAATATATAAGAAACTTTTCCATTATTGCTCATATTGATCATGGAAAATCAACTTTAGCCGACCGGATATTAGAACAGACAGGGACTGTTGAAAAACGTCTAATGAAAGAACAATTATTGGATTCTATGGACCTTGAAAGAGAACGAGGTATTACCATTAAATTAAATGCGGTAACACTTAATTATCATGCACAAGATGGTCATGATTATATTTTTAATTTAATCGACACTCCCGGGCATGTTGATTTTACTTATGAAGTATCACGCTCTTTAGCGGCATGCGAAGGAGCTTTATTAGTAGTTGATGCCACTCAAGGTGTAGAAGCTCAAACGCTCGCGAATGTTTATTTAGCGGTCGATAATAATTTAGAAATTGTTCCGATTATTAATAAGATTGATTTACCAAGCGCTGACCCTAAACGTGTTAAAGAAGATATAGAAAAACGTATTGGTCTTTCTTGTGATGATGCGGTTGAGATATCGGCGAAAACGGGCTTAGGCGTAGATAAAGTGCTTGAAATGATTGTCCATGATATTCCTGCCCCTCATGGCGATATCAAGGCTCCTTTAAAAGCTTTGATATTTGATAGTTTTTATGATTCTTATCGTGGTGTTGTGGTTATGATACGAATTATTGAAGGAAAAGTTAAGATTGGCGATAGTATTTATCTGATGGCGAGTGGTAAACAATATTTAGTGACTGAATTGGGCATTAGAACGCCATTAGAAGAAAAAAAAGATTGTTTAAGTGCTGGAGAAGTCGGCTATTTAGCGGCTCAAATAAAAGATATTCATGATGTTCATCCAGGCGAAACTATTACTAATTTTTATCAAAAAACAGCGACTCCTTTACCGGGATATCGAAAGATGAACCCGATGGTATATTGTGGATTATATCCTGTGGATTCTAAAAAGTACGAGGATTTAAAGGATGCCTTAGCTAAATTGTGCTTAAATGATGCGAGTTTGAGTTATGAGCCCGAAACATCACAAGCTTTAGGATTTGGCTTCCGTTGCGGCTTTTTAGGATTACTTCATATGGATGTCGTTCAAGAAAGATTGGAGCGCGAGTATAATCTTGATTTGATTTTAACGGCGCCATCGGTCATTTATCATGTTTATTTGACAAATGGTGAGAGGATAAATCTCGATAATCCTTCTAATTTGCCGGATATGACTTTGGTAAAAGAAATTCAAGAACCATATGTGAAAGCAAGCATTATGACTCCTAAAGAATATGTGGGACCATTGATGGAATTATGCCAAGAAAGACGTGGTATTTACTTAGATTTAGAATATTTTGATGATTCACGAATGATACTGACTTATGAATTACCATTAGCTGAAATTGTTTATAATTTCTTTGATAAACTTAAAAGCTATTCGAAAGGATATGCGTCTTTTGATTATGAATTCAGCACATATCGTACTTCCAATTTGGCAAAGATGGATATTCTTCTTAATGGTAATCCTATCGATGCCTTATCACTCATAATTTATCGGCCTAATGCTTATGCTCGTGGTAGCGTCATTGTTCGAAAATTAAAAGATATTATTCCGCGCCAACAATTTGAAGTGCCTGTTCAAGCGTGTATTAATGGAAAAGTTATTGCGAGAAGTGATATTAAAGCGATGCGTAAAGATGTTCTTGCGAAGTGTTATGGCGGCGATATTACGCGGAAAAAGAAATTGCTTGAAAAGCAAAAAGAAGGTAAAAAAAGAATGAAGGCTATCGGCTCGGTAGAAGTTCCCCAAGAAGCCTTTATGGCAGTTTTATCAATTGATGATGAAAAAAAAGGGTCTTAAGTGCCCTTTTTCTTTTTATGTGTCAAAACATGTCGAAATATGTTAGTAAATAATTAGTATTTTTTTGGTATAAATATTGTCAAAAAATGATACGATGTGATAAAATACGTACGAGGTGAATCCTATGGCCAATGAAGAATTGTGCATTCGTTTTTCGGAAAAGTCTTACGCAACTAAACAAGAAGTATCACGAGCATTAAGTCTTTCTAATATTGATGATATTTGGAATAAAATTCTCTTATATCGGTCTAATTTTCATCGTTCTTTAATTGTTCGAAACATTGAAAAAGTACCTTATAATTTAACTTTGACACCCACAATTGGGACGAATGTTGTTAATTTAGAAAGAAAAATGATTAAAGCGCTTTTACAATTTGCTAAGATTCATGATTATGACGCGAAAGTAAAAATAACTAAAGAGCATTACACGAGAATTCTTTATTGGGTCGCAAAAAAGTATCAATTAAGCATTGATGAAAACTTCTTATTATCAATCATTAATCATAGTTCATCATCTTTAGCCCCGCAAGAAATGATTCTTGTTTCTTATTATGAGGCATTAAGATACATAAGTGAGCATTATGTTGATCCTATTGATACTAATTACTTACTTAAGCTTTACTCTTTTTTATTACCGGATATCACGCTTGATAATTTATATCGTAAAACAGAAGTTGTCGATTTTGATTCGCGGTTTGTTATTGGTCGTAGTTATAATGCTGCTCCGGTGGAAAGAATTGAGCCGATGATGGATAACTTATTTGATTTTTTAAAAAATAGTGATTTAAGTCCTTTTGTTAAAGCAGTGGCTGCATACTATTTGATTTATCATATTCGCCCTTTTGACTTATATAGTGAAGAGATGGCTCTTTTAGTGTTTAAACTTGTTTTATCTCATAGTGATTATGATGAATTAGGGGCTCTTTTAGAATGGGAGCAAATTCTTAGTGACAATAATGAAAAAGTCAGTAAAATTATAAATGAGGTCAAAAAGACTAATGACTTAACGTATCTTTTAGTATATTTTATTGAACTTGGTGAGAGTATCACGGGAGATTTATTAGACGCTTTAACCTCTTTAACGGTTAGTTCAATTCGTGAAGAGTATTATGATCAAAATGTTTCTTTAGAAAATGAAGAAATAAGTTCTCACAAAGATACTTCGACTGTGCATATTTCCACCCTTTCGGATATTAATGAACCGTTGAGTGATAATGCTAGTCGTCAAGTTTCGTTTGAAATGAATGTGGCCTTACCGACTTTACCGATTGGTTTAGAAGAAAGTGATGCGATGAAAATAGAAGAGCATCTTGTCGAAATTTATCCGACTTTAAAAAGAGGTCAAGCATATTTTTATGCCCGTCATTGTACGATAGGAAAGTATTACACTATTGCGCAATATAAAAAACTGTTGCATTGTGCTTATGAAACCGCTCGTACATCAATGGATAACCTTGTTGAATTAGGTTTTTATCGTAAAGAAAAACTTAATAATAAATTTATTTATACTCCGATAGCGAGGAGATAGGAGGACGCTAGCATGTTAAATGTATTAATTAATTGGAATTCACCAGCTTTTTATGTTTTGTATTTACTTTTAGGATTTGGCCTTATTGCCCTTATCGCTCTATTATGTTACAAATACATTCCAGGATTAAAAGTCAGTAAAAAGGATGACCATGTTGATGAAACGCGTATTGCCGAAGAAGAACTTAATCGTATTTTAGTTCCGATGGATGAATCGAACGTTTTAAAAGATGAAAAAAGTGATAACGACGACACAAAATAACGATATTAGTCTTTATATTCATATTCCTTTTTGTGAACATATTTGTGCTTATTGTGATTTTTGCAAGATAATATATTATCCTGAAATTGTAAAAAAATATTTATCTTGTTTAAAAAAAGAATTGCAATCATATGGTATAAAAAAGTATCAAACCATTTATATTGGAGGGGGCACCCCGACTTCATTAAGTGTTGAAGAATTGCGGGACTTATTAAGTTTTGTAAGTCCGTATTTATCTTATGGCGGCGAATTCACTATTGAAGGAAATATTGAAAATACGAATAAAGAAAAATTACTTTTATTTAAAGAATATGGTATTAATCGACTGAGCTTTGGCGTTCAGTCTTTTTCTATAGATATATTGCAAAAGGCTAATCGCTTTCATACTCCCCAAGATACTATAAAAATAATAAAATTAGCAAAAGATATTGGCTTTCAAAATATTAATATTGATTTAATATATGGCTTTAAAGAGCAGACACAAGCGTTGCTTAAGGAAGACTTAAAATCGTTTTTATCACTTAATATTAACCATATTTCTCTTTATTCATTAACAGTCCCTCAACATACTTTATTTTATAATCAATCATATGAAGCGTTATCAGAAGATGAATCACGTGCTATGTATGATTTAATATATCAAACATTAACCACACATGGCTTTCATCGTTATGAAGTGTCCAATTTCGCACTTGCAGGATATGAATCGCGTCATAATCAAGTTTATTGGCACAATAAAGAATATATTGGAATTGGTCTAGGAGCGAGTGGTTATTATCGTAAAATACGTTACACTAATACCAAGAGCATGAATAACTATTTAAACGGAAAAACGATACTTGAAAAAGAAGAAGTAACAATTAGTGATGAAATATTTTATGAAATAATGCTTGGATTACGTCTAGAAGAGGGTCTTGATTTACTTCAGTTTGAAGAACATTATGGAAAAGATAATTATCAAAAATTAATGAACAATTCAACAAAGTTCATAAATGATAATCTCCTTATTATTAAAGATAATCATCTTTTTTGTTCATATGATGGTATGATGATATTGGACTATATTTTAAGGTCCTTTATTGATGTTTTTTAGGAGATAATTGATTATGAAATTACAAATAATTGATGAAAAGTATCGTTACATTGATAAAGTTAATGCTTTGGCATTAAATGCTTTTCCATATAATGAGTATTTGGCGCCAAGTATCTTAATAAAAATGGCTAAAGAAGAGCAATTTACTTTTCTTGCTATTGAAGAAAATGATGATTTTATAGGTTTTGTTGCCTTACAGTTTTATCATAGTATGTGCTATTTATTCTTTTTAGCCATCGTAGAAGAATATCGATTCCATGGTTATGGAAGTCGTATTATTCAATGGATAATGACTACTTATAAGCAATATTCGCAAGTGGTCGACATTGAAAAACAGGATGATACAGCTTTAAATAAAGAAGAACGTCAAAAAAGAAAAGCGTTTTATTTAAAAAATGGGTATCAAGAAACGGGCTTATATTTAAATTATTTAAATGTTGATTATGAAGTGTTATCGAATGATGATCATTTTGATGTGGTAACCTTTCAAGAGTTGATGTCACACATTGTTCTTAAAGATTTAAACCCAAAATTTTATCGTGAGGATAATTAAATATGTCGTGGATTATTCTTGCTTTAATTGGCGCTTTAGCGACTTCCTTAACAACGATTTTAGCCAAAATTGGCATTAAGGATGTTAAATCTAATTTTGCCACCGCTTATCGAACATTAATTGTGATATTTTGTTGTGTCATCATGTGTCTAATTTCGGGGAGTTTTTCTTCATTTTCTCTTTTGACATGGGATAATTGGCTCTTCCTTTTTCTTTCTGGACTAGCGACAGGTGCGTCTTGGCTTTGTTATTATCGAGCAATTAAAAATGGAAATGTTAATGAAGTAGCGCCTATCGATAAATCAAGCTTTGTTTTAACAAGTATTCTTTTTATTATATTTTTCTTTGATTCAACAACCAATAATGGCGATGCTTTAACGATTATAATGTTAATTATCTCAATTATTTTGACGTTAATAGGAACTCTTTTGATGATCGATAAAAAAGAAGAAGAAAAGCATAATCGCCAAAAATGGTTAATACCCGCAATTGCATCAGCGATATTTGCTAGTTTAGTGTCGCTTTTTGTTAAAATAGGTTTAAGCAATATTCCAACCGATTTAGGAACGCTCATACGGACTATTATCGTTTTTATTTTTGCTTCTACAATTGCTTTTAGTAAAAAAGAACATCATTCTTATAAAGATATAACGACTAAAAGTTGGCTTTTTTTAACTTTATCAGGAGTATTTACTGGTGTAGCGTGGCTTTCGGAATATTATGCACTTAACAATGCCATGTCTAATCCACTTGCGGTTAATTCAATATCGAAGTTTTCTATTCTTTTAACGATGCTTTTTTCTTATTTATTATTAAAAGAAAAGTTTAATCGCCGCTCGATTATCGGTCTTTTATTGCTAACATTAGGGATTGTTATAGTGATTGTTTTTAGTTTATAAAGACATTTACTATTATAAATAAGAGGATATATAAGTTAAAAGTAATTACTAATGATTATGATTATTATGATTTTGTGGAGGGGAGTTTCTTTAACAACTGCCAAAAATAATATTTTACAAATTTTAGCACTTTTTTGTTGACAGTGCTAATTTATCGGTTATAATATATTTAGCACTCGGAATATAATAGTGCTAAAGGAGGCGGAAATGATGGAGATGTCGAGACGAGATAAAATACTCAAATTAATTGTTGACCATTTTATCAAAACGGCTCAACCAGTCGGAAGTCATACGCTGATAGAAGAATATGGATTACCTTATTCTAGTGCGACAATACGTAATGAGATGAAATCATTAGAGCAGGATGGTTTATTAGAAAAGACACATACTTCAAGTGGACGTGTTCCTTCTAGTAAAGGTTATCGATATTATATTGATAACTTACGTAATCAAGTTGTTGATGATGGCTTAAAATATCAATTGCAATTGGTTTTAGAACAAAAAGCAAAATCGATTGAAGATGTTATTAAAGAATCTTGTGAAGTTTTGACACATATGACCAATTTAGCGTCCGTGGTTTTAGGACCCGATGCTGAAGAGGAACATTTGGTATCTATTCAACTTATTCCTATTTCTGATAAAACCGCAACCGCGGTCTTTGTGACTGATCAAGGATATGTTGAAAATAAGACCTTTGTTTTTCAACACAGTATAACGCCGAGTGATATTGAAAAATGTGTTTCTTTATTAAATGATCGTTTGAAAGGGACAGCGATATCCAGTTTATTAGAAAAAATGGAGGGTATTAAACCTTTATTAACCGATTATGTTAAAGAACACGATATTATTTATCAAGCTATTGCGCAAGCTCTTTTACGGTTTGCCCGCGATCGTGTTGTCTTATATGGACAAAATAATTTATTTGACCAACCGGAATTTGCTGAGGATACAGAAAAGATTAAAAAAATGTTATCTTTCCTTGATAATCCTGATAATCTTCGTGGTTTAGCTTTAGATGACCGTGGCTTATCGATTCATATTGGTGACTTAAGTGATGATTTAGATGACATTTCGGTTATCAAAACGGATTTGGATATTCCCGGACAAAAAAATGGTTCCATTGCCTTAGTGGGACCGACCCGTATGGATTATGATCGTGTGGTTTCGGCTCTAGAATATGTTGCGGAGATGCTTAATAAATACTTTAATGAGAAAGATGGTGAGAATGATGGCTGAAGAGAATAATGAAAAGAAAACACGGAAAGCCAAAAAAGAAGAAGCAAAAATTGAAGAATTAGAACAAAAGCTAATCCAGGCTAATGAAGAAATAGAAGCATGGAAAAATAAATACTATTTAGCCTATGCCGATACGCAAAATATGCGTAAGCAATATGATAAGGATCATCAACAATTGATAAAGTATCGGGCTATGGGATTCATTGAAAAGTTGTTACCAATTCTTGATGGCTTCCATATGGCTTTAGCAAATGAAGTTACGGACCCAACGCTTAAGAATTATCTCATCGGATTTGAATATATATATAAAATGATGATTGACGCTCTTGAAAGCGAAGGTGTGAAAGAAATTTCCCCAAAAATTGGCGATAAATTTGATGAAACAATTATGGACGCTGTTGACACTGAAGAAAGTGATCAAGAAGAAAATATAGTACTTCGTATTTATCAAAAAGGCTATCAATTAAAAGACCGTATGGTCCGTCATGCACGCGTAGTCGTGAGCAAAAAACCTTCTTCTAATGAAGAATTAAAAGAAGAAAATGAAAATGATAAAGAAAGCACCTTAGATGAAACCAAAGATGCTTAATATATAAAGGAGAAAAAAGTTATGGCAAAAGAAATTATTTTAGGTATTGATCTTGGTACAACCAATTCCGTTGTATCCTATTTACAAGCAGATGGAACAAAAAAAGTTATTCCTAATCCCGAAGGAAACAACACCACTCCATCAATCGTTGCTTTTAAGGCAAGTGGTGAAGAAATTGTTGGTGATGCCGCTAAACGTCAAGCGGTCACAAATCCTGATACAGTGGCCTCGGTTAAACGTTTAATGGGTACAGGTCAAAAGATTCATATTTCATGTATCAATAAAGACTTCACACCTCAAGAAATCAGCGCCAAAGTTTTAGCGTACATGAAAAAGTATGCGGAAGATTATTTAGGTCAAAAAGTTGAAAAGGCAGTTATTACCGTTCCAGCATATTTCAATGATGCGCAACGTCAAGCAACTAAAGATGCCGGTCAAATAGCCGGATTGGATGTCGTTCGTATTATTAATGAACCAACCGCTGCTGCTTTAGCTTATGGTACTGAAAATGACGCTAATCAAAAGATTTTAGTTTATGACCTTGGTGGTGGTACATTCGATGTATCCATTCTTGATATTGGCGATGGAACTTTTGAAGTTGTAGCGACCGCTGGTGATAATCATCTTGGTGGTGATGACTGGGATAATGTCATTGCCGATTGGATTCGTGCCCAAATTAAAATTCAATATGGGGTTGATTTAAATGATAAAATGGCACTTCAAAGATTTAAAGAAGCTGCTGAAAATGCGAAGATTGCTCTTTCAAGTATGTTAGAAACATCCATTGCCTTACCATTTATTGGAATGGGGGCTAACGGACCAATCAGCTTTGAAACTAAATTAACAAGAGCTAAATTCCAAGATTTAACAAAACATTTATTAAAGAGAACCGAAGAACCTGTTCGTCGTGCTTTAAGTGATGCGAAGATGACCGCTAATGACTTGCATGAAGTATTACTTATCGGTGGGTCTATTAGAATGCCAGCTGTTCAAGATTTAGTCCGTCAATTAACCGGTAAAGTCCCATCATTAAAAGTTAACCCTGATGAAGCGGTCTCAATTGGTGCCGCTATTCAAGGTGGGGTTATTCGTGGTGATGTTCAAGATGTTGTCTTATTAGATGTTACCCCATTAACATTAGGTATTGAAACAATGGGTGGCGTTTTAACTCCATTAATCACTCGTAATACAACTATTCCAACCACTAAATCACAAATTTTCTCCACTGCTGCTGATAATCAACCAGCTGTTGATATTATGGTTTATCAAGGTGAAAGACCAATGGCCCATGATAATAAATTGTTAGGTCAATTCAAACTTGAGGGTATTAAACCAGCCCGTCGTGGTGAACCACGAATTGAAGTAACTTTCTCAATTGATGTTAATGGTATTGTGAAAGTATCAGCTAAGGATTTAGATACGCAAAAAGAACAACAAATTACCATCAGTGGATCAAATGGTTTAAGCAAAGAAGAAATCGACCGTATGATGCGGGAAGCTGAAGAAAATCGTGAAGCTGATGAAAAACGTAAAGAAGAAATCGAATTACGTAATAAAGCGGAAGCATATATTAATTCCATCAATCAATCACTTTTAGAAAAAGGTGATAGCATGGATGCTAATCAAAAATCGCAAATTGAATCACTTAAAAATGAACTTCAAACAGCTTTAGATAATAATGATATGGACACATTGCGTTCAAAATTAGGCGAGTTAGAGAAAGCTGCGGAATTTATGGCTCAACAACAAGGTGGGCAAGCTGCTCAATCGACTTCTGAAACAAGTGGCAATGACGATGACAATGTCGTTGATGCTGATTTCACAGAAAAGAAAAACTAATATGTAACACTTAGGGGACTTATTAATCCCCTAAGTCGTTTTTTGAAAGGAGCAGATTTATGGCAGAAAAACGTGATTATTATGAGGTATTAGGCGTTTCGAAAAATGCCTCTAAAGATGAGATTAAATCCGCTTGGAGAAAGTTGGCTAAAACATATCACCCTGATAATAAAGAAACGGGAAATGAAGAAAAATTCAAAGAAATTCAAGAAGCATATGATATTTTATATGATGACCAAAAAAGAGCAACTTATGACCAATTCGGACATGCGGCATTTGAAAATGGAAATGCCGGAGGCGGTGGTTTTGGTGGCTTCAATGGTCAAGACTTCGATGGCTTTGATTTAAATGATATATTTAGTAGTTTCTTTGGCGGTGGTTCCAGAAGACGATCTTCACAACGAGGCCCACAACGCGGAAATGACTCCGTAATGCGTGTTCGTATTAGTTTTATGGACGCTATAAACGGAAGGAAAATTAAAGTCAATGTTACTTATGATCAACCATGTCCAACTTGTAATGGCACAGGTGCTAAAACACCTAATGATTATACAACATGTTCGACATGCCATGGGACAGGTAGTATAAAAACACAACGCCGTTCTCCTTTTGGCATGATTGTTGAATCGCAATCAGTATGTCCTGATTGTAATGGTACAGGTAAAATTGTGAAAGAAAAATGTGCTGATTGTGGAGGCAAAGGCTATAAAAAAGTTAAAACGGAAATTGAAGTTAATATTCCTGCTGGCATTGCTACCGGTCAACAAATACGAATTCCTGGTAAAGGTGAAAGAGGTATTAATGGTGGCCCCAATGGTGATTTATATTTAGAAATTTCTGTTGATAAGCATCAATACTTTGTCCGTGACGGCAATGATATCCATCTTGAAGTACCGCTTTCGATGGTCGATGCTGCTTTAGGTGTTACCATTAACGTGCCAACTGTTTATGGTGATGTAGAATTAAAAATTCCTGAAGGTACGCAACCGGGGAAAGTATTCCGTATACGAGGAAAAGGAGTTAAAGATTTACGTTCGGGTATTCAAGGTGATGAATATATCCATGTCGATATTAAAACACCAACGAATTTAACAAAAGAACAACGTGATTTATTAACAAAATTCTCTGGATTCGAATCAAAAAAAGATAAATTTATCGATCGTTTTAAAAATAAATTTAAAAAATAATATTATGACACAAGATTGCAATATCTTGTGTTTTTTTACATTTGTTGATGCTTGCTTTAATAAAAAAATGCAATTTCTGTATTAATTTATTTCTATCTTTAAAATCTCATGTTATAATATTTTTACGAGGTGATTTCTTTGAAAAAGTGTCTTAGATGTGGCTCATTATTACCTGATGACGCAACGGTTTGTACTACTTGTAATTTAGAAAACCCTTTTGATATTGAAAAAAAGAAAACGGCCTATGATTTAACAATGGCTTTTGACCCCATGGTTGATAGTCATGATTTATATCGCGTAAAGAGTCGCAAAAAATTATTAATTTATGCTTGGCTTTTAGGATTTACAGGCCTTCCTTATATATATTTGGGTTATAAGAAAAAAGCATTGATTTCTTTAAGTGTTAGTTTATTATTTATTATTGCCTTAACGGTAATTTGTTCTTTATTAATTTCTGCCAGTGCATGGGTGGTTGTTTTATGTGCATTGGCATCGATAATTTTATGTAATTCTTTTTATGGCATCTTCTTTTTAAGTAATTCATCCATAAAAGATAGTTTTGGGGAGTATCTTCGTTAATGCAAAGATATTTTGGCATCAATGATGGGGGAAAAGTTCATCTTTCCGAAGATGATATTTTTCATATTACTCATGTTATGCGTAGTCGTGTAAATGATCAATTTGAATTAGTTGATGATTCATTCATTTTAACGATGGTCATCGATAACCTTAATCCCTTTTCATATCATGAAGCAAAACGCATTAAAAAGAATAAACCCTTTCATCATATTACTTTGCTTTATTGCTTACCTAAAGGCGATAAACTAGATTTAGTTGTGCAAAAAGCTACTGAATTAGGTGCCGAATCATTAATAGGTATTATTTCTAAAAGGACTATTGTTCGTTTGGATAAGAAAGATATTGATAAGAAGCTGTTACGTTACCAAAGGATTATTAAAGAAGCTAGTGAACAATGTTTTCGTGATGATTTAATGACTTTCGATAAAATTATCCCCTATTCTGAAATTGAAAAATTAAATTTTGACCGCAAGTTTATTGCTTATGAAGGTAATAAAGGGCAAACTTTGTCATTTATTGATAATATTATGCAAATATCTGACAATGAACGCGTCTGTATTTTAGTCGGCCCTGAAGGGGGCTTTGACCAAAGTGAAGTAGAATCGGCTATATCATGGGGATTTGCCCCTATTAGCTTAGGAAAAAGGATTTTGCGAAGTGAAACAGCGGCTATAATGGCGGTTGGTCTTTTATCTTTTATTATGGAGCGTAAATAACAATGAAAAGATTTTGTGTAGTATCATTAGGTTGTAAAGTTAATTCTTATGAAATAGAAGCAGTTCGTGAAGACTTATTAAAACATGGATTAATTGAAGATGAGCTTAACGCTGATGTAATTGTCATTAATACTTGTAGCGTGACCTCAGTTTCTGATCAAAAATCACGTCAAAAGATTCGCTCCTTAGCCCGAAAGCATCCGCACGCGATTATTGTCGTAATGGGTTGCTATTCACAAATGGCAAGTTCATATATAAAGCAAATTGATGGTGTAAAAATCATCATTGGTACGGCTCATCGTAATCGCATATGGGAATTGCTAGAGAATTATCAACAAAACCATGAACAAATTTGTCTTATTGATGAAAATAATCGCCATATTTCTTATGAAAATCTTGCTATATCTTTTTATCATGATAACACTCGCGCTTTTTTAAAAATTGAAGATGGCTGTGATAACTTCTGTTCTTATTGTATTATTCCTTATTCGCGTGGTGGAGTACGTTCTCGTGATCCACAATTGATTTTAGATGAAGTTGACCGTTTGACTGCGAATGGATTTCAAGAGATTGTCTTAACAGGTATTCATACTGGTGGATACGGAAAAGATTTAAATAATTATACTTTTAGTCAATTAGTAGAAGATATCTTACATCATAATAAGGATTTAAAGCGTCTCCGCATTTCATCTATTGAGGAATCGGAAATAGATGACCATTTAATAGAATTATTAAAAAATGAGCCCCGTATTGCGAATCATTTGCACATCCCTTTACAATCCGGTAGCGAAGCCGTGTTAAAAAGAATGAATCGTAAGTATGATAAAAAAGCTTATTTTGATAAGATTCAAAAAATACGGGCAGTACGTCCGGATATTGCTATTACGACGGATATTATTGTGGGCTTTCCCCAAGAAACTGAGCAAGAATTTCAAGAAACATACGATTTTTCTTTGAAATGTGCCTTTAGTGATATTCATGTTTTTCCTTTTTCATCACGTTCGGGAACGGTCGCTTCAAGGATGGCTAATCAGGTTGATGTAGCCATAAAAAAACAACGTGTTAATACGTTATTAGCCCTTGCTAAACAATTAAAAGAAAAATATGAAGAACAATTTTTAAATACTTTTGTGGAAGTATTATTTGAGGATTATGATGAAGTCCATCATATTGCACGTGGTCATACATCTAATTATTTACTTGTATCTTATGAAAGTGAAGTGAATTTACATAATAAAATAGTTGTTGTTCCCTTTAAAAAATAGATTTTTTTTAGACAATGTCTAATTTTTTTGTTTGACTTTTATAGCGTCTTTACCTATACTAACAAAGGAATGAATGAAGGAGGAAGTTAACTATGGCAGTTCCATTTCGTAGAACATCAAAAACAACCAAAAGAATGCGTAGAACACACTTCAAATTATCCGTCACTGGTCTTGTTACATGTGCAAATTGTGGAGAAATGATTGTTTCTCATCGTGTTTGCCCACATTGTGGCTATTATGATGGTAAAGAAGTTATCGCATCTGATAGCAAAGATTCTTCAAAGAAGAGTAAATAATTGTTGTTTAATTTCTCATAAAAAATGGAGTCAGCATTGGCTTCTTTTTTTGTTCTCTTGGATTTATTTTTATTAAGTGATATTATAGGAATAGGAGGATTATTCTTATGAATTATAATAAATTAATTGATCATACTTGTCTTAAACCTAATGCATCTTTTGAAGATATAGAAAAATTATGTCTTGAGGCTAAACAATATGATTTTATGAGTGTGTGCGTTAACCCATCGTTTATACCTTTATGTGTTAAATTATTAAAAGGAAGCGACGTTAAAGTTTGTACAGTGATTGGTTTCCCATTAGGGGCAACTTTAAAAAACGCTAAAGTGGCAGAAACAAAAGAAGCCGTTGCGGAAGGCGCAGACGAAATTGACATGGTTATTAATGTTTCGCAACTAAAGGCAGGGAATGATGAATATGTTTATCAAGAAATCAAAGATATTCGTCGGGCTTGCAAAGATAAAATTTTAAAAGTAATTTTAGAAACATGCTTATTGACCGATGAAGAAATTGTTCGGGCTTCGTTATTATCGCTAAAAGCGGGAGCCGATTTTGTAAAAACATCAACAGGATTTTCGACCGGTGGGGCTACTGTAGAAGCGGTTCGTTTAATGAGAAAAACTGTTGGCGATAAATGTGGTGTTAAAGCTAGTGGCGGCATTCGAACCCACGAAGATTTGCTAAAAATGGTCGAAGCTGGTGCTTCGCGAATTGGCACAAGTGCTGGTCCAAAAATTATTTGAAATACTTTATTTAGCATTATAAAATTATCTTTTTATAAATAGAATGATATATCTTTTGGAAGTTATTTCCTTTCTCATTGATGTTATGGCTCATTGGTTCAAGCTTTTTGGGCTCAATTAAATAATTAAATTCCGTATTAAAGGTTTTTTAAAAAAACTGAAAT
>CAZJKC010000037.1:0-17190 GCA_964546565.1 uncultured Staphylococcaceae bacterium
ATTGGAGGAGAAGGGAGACACATTCCCCCTTCAAATCCTCTTTGTTTTTTTGCTTCCCTACAAAACTTTAAAGGGGGTATCAAACCCTACAAAACTTTAGAGCACTATTACTTTCACAAGCAAAACTAGGTAAGTTTACTCAATGGGGAGACTTACCTTTTTTAGTGTGACGGGCATGGTTGATATCTAGAGAGTGAAAGTTTCTTGTGCGAGAGCGGTAGAAAAGTATAGATTAACACATTAAATGAAGCTAATAATTGCAAAATAATTAAGGAAATAGGCGCTCTGAAATAAATTATTTATACAAACTTGCATGAGTGTAACTATCTAAATAGATGGTTATACTCATTTTATTATGATGAAATATTTTTGGTTAATTTGACATATCTTTCTTTTTAAGATACATTTTATTCGTAACAAAAAAAGGTGATGCTTATGGATAAAAATACAATAGACTTTGGCTATATTGGCTATGATTCAAAAGAAATTATAAAAAGCAAATTATTAAAACATGATTTATTTTGTCATCAGGAGATTAACATTAATGATGAACATGACCTTTTCTCATTAATTAATGGCTTGAAAATAGAAAAATATGACTACATAATAATTCCTGCCAAAAATGAAGATAATGAGATTAATGATATTTTTCTTTCTTTAATTTCACGATTAGAAATTGAAGGAATTAACGAAATCGGCATGATTATTGGAGAAATGCATTATCACTATCACTCTTTGTCATCTGAGGGCAATGCCACAGCAAACCCTATCGACTCTTTTAAGTCTGGGGCTAGTACATCCACTTATAGCGTTTCCCCTAATGAAGACGAAAATGATTTAGAAAAGAAAATAGAATACCGTATTTTTAAGCTAAATAAATATAAAACACCTCTTATCACTAGATTTGGTGTTTGGTTATTAAAGAATAATCACTTTAAAATGATTTTAGGTTTCAGTTCAGGATTAATTGCCGTTGCTATGTTCGTTTTTTTAATTTTCCGTATGATTCCTTCTATTGATGAAAAGCTCGAAGAAATCTCAATTATGGTCGAATTAATAGCCACCGCTATTATCATCGTTTTACAATTAATTCTCCGTTTTGCCAATACCGAAGAGAATATTAAACGACAATTGATAACTGGCTATTGGATTTATTATTCAATTGAAGAAAGTGACGCCAATCAAAATTTTGTGCCAAAAGGCTTTCGCACCCGTTTAGTCCATATTAGCGATGTCGATGATCGTTTAACTTTTAAATGTAAATTTGCCGGTGACGATCAAGTCTTCTTTGCTACAGACACTCTAACTTTTGACTATGATCAATCTTTACAAATGGGCCGTGGCTTTTATTATTACACCTCAAACATTCAAAATAACAAAAAAAGACGTGCCGAAGGAACATGTCGCTTTGAAGGAGAAGTTAATGGCAACAACCAAATAATGATGATGAATGGTTGGTTCTTTAGCCGGGGGACATCTCTAACCGGTAAAGTCCTTTATTATCGAATTAGTGAAGAAGATTATAATAATTTACAGAAATCATTAACTTTTTATGATTTAAATAATACCCGCGATAATCATATTATAATAGGTGTTTATGGATGCAAAGAATCTAATACTGATTTAGCCGCACATAGCGATGATGTTATGAAAAAAATAATAGATGACGCTATAAAACATAATACAGTTTATCAAACGATACTTCAAAAGCTAACATATGATGAAATAATCGAATTCTGCTACTTTGATGCCATAAAAGACATGAAACATGCTCTTTTATCAAGGAAAATTGATTACGCTATCGTGCCGACTGCAAATAGAGGTCAAGCCATTGAACAACATACAACCTTTTTTGACGAAAACATAAAGGATATATATCAAAAAGATGTGGAAATTAAATATGTTTTAGGAACACTTGAAAGCAATTATCACATCAATGATGAAACAATTTTTTATGGTCATTCACAATCATATATACAATGCCAATCTTTTATTAAAAATCATCCTTATATAAATACTTCATCTTCCTCAGAAGCAGCTTTAAATATGTCAAAAGGGTATTATGGACATAATTCGGTTGTTCTTTGTAATGAAAAAGCTCTTCATTATTATCGGTTAAAGCCCGTTTTAGATGAGAATAATAATTACATAAATCCTTATCAAGAAAGCATTAAAAACATTACAACATTTACTGTTTTTAAGAAAAACTTATAACTTCTTTTATAAAGATTAATCCATTAACTATTCTTTCTTTTTTGTATTGAAAAATAGTTCTTATTTCAGTAACATAATGGAGTAAATCTTGAGGTGAAGAATATGATTTTAGCATTCGATAATGATAAGTATTTAAAGTTACAATCAGAAGAAATATTAAAAAGAGTTGCCCAATTTGGTAATAAACTTTATCTTGAATTCGGCGGCAAACTTTTTGATGATTATCACGCTTCACGCGTTTTGCCAGGCTTTTTGCCAGATTCTAAATTAAAAATGCTTCTTACTTTAAAAGAAAAAGTTGAAGTAATTATTGTGATAAACGCTACCGACATTGAAACTAATAAAATACGTAATGATCTTAATATTAATTATGAATCGGAAGTTCTGCGCTTAATTGATGCATTTAGCGCTTCCGAATTATATGTCGGTTCTGTTTGTATATCACAATTTAAAGCCATACCTTCGGTTCTTTCTTTTAAGAAAAAATTAAATAATCTCGGTATTAAAACATATCTTCATTATCGAATTGATGGTTATCCTCACGATATTTCTAAAATCATATCAGAAGATGGCTTCGGAAAGAATGATTATATTGAAACTTCGCGTCCAATCGTAGTCGTTACCGCTCCCGGTCCTGGATCAGGAAAAATGGCTACATGTTTATCGCAATTATATCACGAGAATAAGCGTCATATTAAAGCCGGCTATGCTAAATATGAAACATTCCCGATTTGGAATTTACCATTAAAGCATCCGATAAACCTTGCTTATGAAGCAGCAACTGCTGATTTAAATGATGTAAATATGATAGATCCTTACCATCTTGAAAGTTATCAAGAAATTACTGTAAATTATAACCGTGATATCGAAATATTCCCGGTTCTAAAAGCTATTTTTGAAGCTATTTATGGCTATTCACCATATAAATCACCTACTGAAATGGGTGTCAATATGGTCGGTTTTGCCATTTGTAATGAAGAGGTCGCTATTCAGGCATCAAAAGATGAGATCATTCGTCGTTATCTCCACTCATTAGTCGATTTAAGAAATGGTAAAATAAACAATGAAACAGTCGATCGTATTGCGTCTATAATGCGTCATCTATCAATCATTGTTGACGATCGAAAATGTGTAAAAAAAGCTTTAGATAAGGCTAATGAAACGGGTTCTGTCGCTATGGCATTAGAATTAGCCGATGGCTATATTGCTGTTGGAAAAACTTCAAACTTATTATCTGCACCAGCTGCCTTAATCTTAAATGCTTTAAAGCATTTAGCTAATATTAACGATGAAATGCTATTAATATCTCCTTCGATTATTGAGCCGATTTCGCAAATGAAAACGGAAAAGCTCGGAAATCGTAATCCGCGAATTCATGTTAATGAAATTCTTATTGCCCTTGCAATATCAGCTCGTAGTAATCCTTTGGCGGATTTAGCAATGAATAATCTTCATCTTTTAGCGCACACACAAGCTCACTCAACCGCCATTATGCATTTTGAAGATGATGCCACTTTTAAAAAGTTAAAAATCGATGTTACTACCGAGCCCGTTGTAAGAGCCAAAAGATTATATATTGAAGATAAGCGACATTATTAAATGTCGTTTTTTATTAACAAAAAAAGTGCATTTCTGCACTCTTTATTGATATACGCGAATATAATCTACTGACATATATTGCGGAAATGTATCACCTATATTATAGCCCGGCCATTGACCGCCAACAGCGACATTTAATAAAAAATAGAAATTTTCTTTAAAGCAATCTTTCCCAGCATCATCATTAAATACAATGTGGAAAAATAGTTGATTATCAACATAAGCTTTAAAGCTATCGCTGTCCCATTCATATCCATAAATATGATATTGGGTGCGATCATCTATCGTGCAATGATCTCCTTTTTCAACAGGATTATAGCTTCCCGTGATTGATCCTTGGTTCCAATGTAAAGTCGAATAAACTTCATTATTATAATTAATGGCTTCCATAAGGTCGATTTCTCCACAATAAGGCCAACCTTTCGTGATATAACTATCGCCAAGCATCCAAAATGCTGGCCAAATACCATTTAATGAAGGAGCCGCAAGGCGAGTTTCAATATATCCATATTTAAATGAATACTTACCTCTAGTAATAATTCTTGCTGAAGTATATTCAGCATTTTGATAATTCTCTTTTTTAGCAATTATTTTCAATGATCCATTAGATACTTCAAGATTATCGCTGCGATTTGTGTAATATTGTTGTTCATTATTACCCCAACCCCAATCACCACGGCCTATTTCATAAGACCATTTCGAACTATCTAAGCAAGTACCATTAAATTCTTCATTCCACACTAATGTTTTATCACCATGTGTATTAGATGGGGCATCATAAGTTCCATCTAAGCCAATAGAATTAATTGGCGATGTTTTTTTACCTTGTAATGATGGATTACTAATCGTGATAGTATGAGAGGAAGATAACACCCCATTAACATTTCCTAACATAAAGCCATATAAATATGATGTTGTCACTGTAATGGCGGTATTAACACTAAAATTATATTCTTGCCCCGCTGATAAATGAATGTCTTGTTGATAAGCCATTGTTGAATAATCCATAGATTGAATTAAAAAGCGAATATCACGTTCAACCGAACTTTTAATTTTAAAAGATATATCATAAGTATTATTTTGGTCAAGATTAAGATTGTTTTGCAAAACTTGATTGGACCAATATTCGCTAGCGGAACTATTATCAACTAATAATTCTAATTCACCATTGCCATGTGATAGAACTTTCATAGTATCATCCGAAGGATAAATGGTCCATTTATCTAACGATACAAAATCGGTATCCGATAACAATTCTTGAGCGACACTAATAGAAGAAGATATACTGCTAATGTCATCATTAGAACTATTATTAGATGGCTCTATTGTAATGTCACTTGTTGTTGGTTCATTTATTATGGATGAATCTTGATTAGAAGGAGTGCTTAATCCGTCATTAGAATTATTTGTTTCACTCGTAGTTGAATTAAAATCCGGAAATGAACAACTAACTGATGTAAAAATAGTAAAAATAAATAGAACAAAGCGTTTCATATTAATTTATAAAATAAACAATCCACTTTCTTTATCAAAAACATGATATTTCTTTAAATCAAAAGCAATTTTTACTATTTCTTTATTTTGTACAGGTTGAAGCGCAAAGACTTTGGCAATAATATCTTTATGACTCATATCACATTGTTCCATGTCGAAATGGAGATAATATTCATTTCCTAAAAGTTCTGCTACTTTAATTTCGGCATCGAAAGAATCACTAATCAAGGTTGCCGGAGAGAAAGTACCCACTTGCACGACATCTTCAGGACGAATACCAAATAAAACATGATGTGCATTATTAGCTAAAACATCTTGACAATGTAATATCTCACGCTCAATATTATCTAATTCTTCTTCCACATTCGCTAAAGCTACTAATTGAGCTTTTTCTTCTTTAGTTTTCTTTTCATTACTACTCAATAAGTAATCTTTTGTTTCTTTATCCATCAATTTATGGTCTTTTTCAACGTTTAATTTTGCTAATCTTTCTTCATAAAACTTAATATACTGGACTTTCTGTTCGGGTGTTAATTCAATTTTCAAACCATTTTTAAAAGTCAAAACACCATCATTATAAGTGACATCTATAATGTTCATAGCGGGTGAACCAATGAAGGTTGCTACAAATGTATTTGCAGGACAGTCATATATCTCTTTTGGTGTCCCAATTTGTTGAATATAGCCTTTATTCATGACTACAATACGAGTTGCCATAGTCATGGCTTCCGTTTGGTCATGTGTAACATAAATTGTTGTTGAACCTAATTCATTATGAAGAGAAACGATTTCACTACGCATTTGCACACGAAGTTTCGCATCTAAGTTGCTTAATGGTTCATCCATTAAAAACAATTTGGCATTACGAACGATAGCTCTTCCTAGAGCCACACGTTGACATTGACCACCGGATAAGGCTTTGGGTTTACGGTCCAAATACTCTTCAATTTGGAGTATTCTCGCCGCTCTTTCAATACGTTCACGAATTTCTTCTTTTGGAATACCACGAACCTCTAATCCAAAAGCTAAATTTTGATAAACCGTCATATGGGGATATAAAGCATAGCTTTGGAATACCATAGCGACATCACGATCTTTGGGCTCAAGCTCATTAGCGTATTCACCATCAATGTAGAGTTCACCACGAGTAATATCTTCTAGACCCGCTACCATTCTTAAGGTTGTTGATTTTCCGCATCCCGAAGGACCAACGAAGACAATAAACTCATGTTCTTTAATGTCTAAATTAAAATCGAAAACGGCTTGCACATTATTAGAATAAACTTTCTCTAAATGTTTTAAAGAAATAAAACTTTTTTCACACATCTTTCTTTCTCCCTTCTAAAATTATATAAAAGAATAGATACGAACATAATCAACTTTCATTTCACATGAAATAAAATCATCTGGCGGTAAGGTATTATTATCAAAATTCCCACCAACTGCCATATTTAACAAAATATGGAAATCCCAATCAAATGGTGCCGTCCGTGAATCCGGATCACTACCGGTTATCCATTGAGGCCTGGTTCCTTCGTTTGATAAACTAAAAAATAAGTTATCATCGACATACCAACGCATTTCTAATTCTTCCCATTCTAATGCATAAACATGGAAATCATTAATAGTTGAACCATCTTTCATCTCATATGTACGGGTTTCATATTTATGAGTACCTACGGCTCCATAATGTAAAGCCGCGCTCGTGAAGTTATTGAGACGTCCGCGAGCTTCCATGATATCAATCTCACCGGAACTTGGCCATGTTCCGTAAGGATTATCACTTTCTGGTAACATCCAAAAGGCCGGCCACATACCCTCAACTTCTGGAAGAGAAATACGTGCTTCAATACGACCATACTTTGTTTTAACTTTTCCTGACGTTGATAAGCGTGCTGAAGTATATTCTTTACCACCAGCACTTTCTTTTTTAGCAGTAATAATTAACATCGAATCTTCAACGCGAACATTTTCTTTTTGATAAAACTGTTCCTCTTCATTTCCCCATCCAGGATTACCATAAGCTGTACCATCACCAAGCATATAATTCCAATACTCTTCATTAAGCTCATGACCATCAAAGTCATCATAAAACACAATAGTCATGTTTTCTTTTTTATTACATGACGCTAATAAAGGATTTAAAATTACCAATAGAAAGAAAAGATTTACTATTTTTTTCATAATCTATCTCCTAAATTATATCGACATCAATTTGCTTAATCTTGCCATCACGAATGGCATACGCAATATCGGAAGGAACTATGGAATAGCGAACATTGTTGATGGTATAAATAAGTCGCGAAGGTTCATAAGTTGATTGCTTTTTCAAGTTATGATAAATGACTTTTGTTGCTCCCAAAAGCATAAAGCTTACTTCATTATTTGCATCGAATAAATCAATATGAAGATGCGGATCCAAATGGAATGTTAATTGACCATCAACCATTTCAAAAAGGGAATCACCGATAAATAATAACGCAAACATATTCATCATTTCCGCATTAGCCCCAGTTAAACGTGCAAAGAATCCTTGACCATGTTTTGATTCATCAGGATTACATGTCGGGACAATAAATGAACTATTCTCAATCGGATTACGACCATATACTTCTGGTTTCATATATATAGGATAATTCTTTTTAATTTCTTCATAAAATTCATCATATAAGCCAACTTTTAATAAGCCTAATAAATATTTATATGTCATGTGTAAGAAATCACATTCTCTTTCAAGCCATCCTTTAGTAAAAGCATGAACTCTTCCTATTTCAAAAGGGGCATCGTCAATGGTAGCACATGTCTTATATATTCCTAATTTCTTATCATAAATATCGCTATTCTTGATACATAAATAATCTTTTTTATCAAAGAATGACTTACCTAACTTTTCTAAACGTGCTGAAGCTTCTAAAAATGGTGGTATGGTAACTAAATCAAAACCTTTCACATGAACAATATCTTGTCCATCTTTATCTTTTAATAATTCATAATCGCTAACTTTATAAATTAAATAGGAAGGAATAATACCATTTCCTAAATCTTTAGCTTTGCGAATACCTGTCTCTAATATTAACGCAATATTATGAAGAGTATGAATTACTGATTCCATATCCACTTCTTCTAATTCTCCGGAAACACATTCTTTAATCGCTTCCCGATATTCTTCGCGTGCCGTTGTCGCGTTATCCCAATAATTAAATGAATTTATCTTTTTATTTAAGTATTGATCGATTAATTCATTTATTTTTAAATAAAATTGCTTTTGTTCCTTAAGCATCGAAAAACTCTTAATGGATAATTGTGTAAAATAATTGCTTGCAAATTGTACCAATCGCAATAATTCGATAGTTTCTGACATACCCGAAGCAAATAAGCCCGGTAAACCATTCATCGCATCATTCCAACCTGGTTTTTCACATTCCATTTCAATACCATATTGATAAGAATCTAAACATGAATACTTAATAATAATTAATGAGAATATTTTATTAAGCAATGTGGTATAAATACGATTCTTATGACAATCTTCTAACCAGTAAGTCTTATTCAAATCATAATGACGTCTTTCACATTCTTTTTTCGTTTTATCTAAGTCGATAGCACCGTATTGTCGTATTTTGTTTTCATTTATATACTTATACTTAATAGAACGTGGCTCCACAAAGACGGGAGAATAAAAATACGGATAATCATTACGCAACAATAATTCTTCCACTTTATCAGGATATACGGAAACAAAATTTTCTAATAAATCAACATTGTATGTCCAATGATCCACCCAATATCCTTCAGCAAAATTAGCGTCAATTTCTTGCTTGGAATTGGCTAAAAGTAATGAAAAATATGATTCGATATCCATATCAATTTGATCTTTGTTATGCATCAAGAAACTATAAAGTTGACTTGGATAATAATGATTCAAAATGGTCTTTAATTCATTTCTTAATGAGGGTGATAAATGGCCTAATATATTATCATCAAAATCATCGTTTTTAACAAAATATAAAGGCTTTATATTTAAAGGATTTTGGCCATCTGCCTGAATTAATGAGAAGAATAATTTGATATTATAATCTTTAACAAAAGGATAAAAATATAAATCACTTCGTCTATTTTGATTAACATCGCGGAAATTACCTGATCCGGAAGAATAATAAGTTGAAGGGATTTGAAAACTATTATAATCTCTTTCCATATCACCATGTTTTCTTCCAAATAAATAATATACTTGCTTATTACCTAAAAGAGTTGGAAAGCCGCCACGTAAGTTATTATCAAAAAATGATTGTTTTAAATACATATCAAAGAGATGATCACCGGTCTTAACTTCCATTGGTGAAACTAAATCTTTAATTAACTTTTCATTTTCTAAAAATAAATTTGAAAGCGTTTCAAAGCTTTCTTTTTGCATATTATCAACAAATTCTTCTTCGCTATCGAACATTCCATATAAAGAAATGAAACTATACTCTTCATTAGCTTTTAAAGTTATAGCGATATTATGAAAAGCACATGGAAGTTTATTTTCCGTTTGTTGTTTCATCTTAGAAATCTCTTCAAATGATAATTTTTCCCAATTCTCCGGACTAATACCCATTTTATCTTGTCCAAATACAACATCTTTATCAACAATACATGATAATAATTGATGATATTGATCAACACTATAAAAACCATTTCCTGAATGCATTTCAGCCACTTCTGAATGGTCTGCAGTTGATGTTTTAAACTTAATAAAAGGTCTTTTCTTATCTAATCCCGATATTTCACAATATGCAGCCATTAATGAAACTAATTCCTTGTAACAAAAATTAGATAATCCATGTGGGAAAATAATTGGTAAACCATCTAAAATTTGATAAGAAAGCGTTTTATTGCTGCAATTCTTTATTGTTACTTTTCTGATTAAACCTGCATATGGGCGATGCGCAACAGTGGTATAAGACACTTGATATGTAAATAATTCATTGTCTTCTTTAATACTAACTGATGATGGACTCATCTCCATTGTTTGCGATTCTTGACGATGGAAAAAGGGATAAAAAATATGACCATCCACTTTAACAAATGTTCGAAAAGAACGAAGTGGAATATTTTGATAGGCTGATGTCGCACTATCAAAAGGGGTAATTGGTGTATCCTTGTTAGATACACCAAATCCTCCCATAACTTGCCCGACATTCGCATAAAATGCCCATAATGGTTTGCCATCCTCACCAGCAATAGCGGGCAAAAATGACGCAAATGTTTTCGCATTTTGATAATCATTTATAACAAAATGATCACCAACATAACGATATCGACTCATAAATACACCCCTACTCTGCTATAAATGAAGTTGTTAATGGATATTTTAAAGTTGGAAGTTGTCCTTCTTGAATATTCCAAATATTGCTATCAAAGCTTGCATATAATGAAGCTTGTTTTAATTCATCTAATGTTTTCACATCAGAATCAATTACTTGGCCTAAATCAGTATCACCGCTACTAGGCTTAACCGAACCTAAATGTGTTTGCGTAAAGCATGTATCTGCAAAATATGAATTTGTTGCATCTCCATATATTTGACGATTAAAGGCTAAAGAATAACATGATTGAATTGTTCCCCATGTTTTTCCTGCAAAAGCATATACGCCATTAGAGGCAACACCATTGCTATCAATTTCATTTTGACCTTGAATTGATACTGGATTATCCGGGTCAGAATAGTTCATAGCGGGACGATATACATTGGCAAATTGCCATGTTGGATTGTTGATAGCGTCACCGGATGCGGCATGGTCCCATCCATTACCAGTTTTTCCAATGTAATCATCGTTATAATCTGTAAAAGTATTAGGAACGGTAATATTTTTTGTCAAACAAATGGTATTAATAATTTGACCTGAGCCTGCTACAATACCCGCTACTCCACCAATATTACAGTCATTATCATAATAATGTGTACTCATACGAGCTTTGCATGTTTCGGTAATAATACAATTTTCTATCAATCCGGAAACGTTTCCGGCTAAGACACCAACAATTGTTCGTCCATAAACGTCAATGTTATCAAATCTTGTATTACGTACAATACCCGATGAGCCAATAATTTGAAATAATCCGATATTGTTTCCACTTTGATGTGCTGAATCTTTAAATAATCCACCTGTAAAATAAACGTCTTGAGCCGTTGGTGTATTGGAAGTGGAATCAGTTGAATAATGTACTTTAGCGTTTTTAACTGTATAACCATTACCATCTAAAACACCATGGAAATATTCGTTTGTGGGATCTTGTTCGGAAGTTCCAAAACGACCTAAAGGCTCAAAATTGCTAATAGATGATAAATCAATATCATTACCAAGCATATAGAAACCTTGTAAATCATTATTAATATCTTGGAATTCCTGAGCAGTTTTAATAATTCTTGTGGCGATAAAAGCGGGAATTGTTTCCGTTTTTCCATCTGTATAAGTAACTATAAACTTGCGATTATCACCCGGGTATTTTTTGATTTCAATTCTTGTCAAGAATTCTTTCGAAAGTGTTAAAATTTGATTTTTAACAGTGATTTCTCCTTTTTCAGATTTGCTACGTCCAAAGCTTACTTCTTTAACCGAAGCTGTCGAACTTAACTTATAAAAAACATCATAAACTTCTTCAACCGAGGTATCGTACACTAATTGATTTTCATAAATAACATCCCCTGGTTGATAACTATTTTTGCTACCACTGCCGCAGCTGCATAAAGTCATAGCAAAGGCAAAAACTGTAAATAATTTAGTTGATTTTTTCATATTTTATCCTTTCAATCCTCCTACTGAGGTATTTTCCATAATTGTTTTTGAGAATAAGCAAAATATAATTAAAATTGGTAATAAAGTTAAAATAATAGTGGCAAATAGCATAGTATATTTTCCACTTGATTGCATGGTATTAGTTAAATAATATAATCCCACAGCAATTGTTGGCTTTTCTGGTAAATAAATAGAAGGTGTTAAATAATCGTTCCATAAGCCAATTAATTGAATAATGCTAATGGCAATAATAGGCCCTTTAGCCATCGGAATAATTATTCTAAAGAAAATACGGAAATCACTTGCTCCATCTATTTTAGCAGCTTCAACATAAGTCCATGATAAATTCTTAAAAAAGCTATAAAGAAGCATAAAGTTCATTCCAAATCCACCTGAATATAAGAAAATACATCCAATGACTGTATTTGATAAATGTAACGATTCCATTAATTGAATTTGTGAAGGAAGAGAACCAACAATGGGAACAATTAATGAGAAAATTACCACACTAAATATTAAATTACGACCGGGAAACTTGTATTTGGCCACAACATAGGCCGCTGATGATGAAGTGAAAACCGTGACAATTGTACCAATACCTGCAATAATCACTGACATTCCCAACATTTGAAAAATGGTATAATCATGCGTCGCTGCATTACTAAACGTAAATGCATTTTTAAAATTTTCAAATGTCCATGTCTTTGGTAAACCCATTTGATTAAATCCGAATTCACTTTGAGGCTTAAAAGCATTAATTAAGACCCAAATAAATGGAAAGATAAAGGAAATGGCAAATATTACAAATATGATAAACATGATAATAAATAATACTTTTTCGCCACGATGACGTTTATATAAAATATCATGTTTCTTTTCATAGCTCTCTTGCGCCATTTGAATTTTCTTTTCTTTAATTTTTTGACTAATCATATTCATATTAAAAATCCACATCCTCATATTTTTTATTAAGTAAATGACGGACAAATACAATAATAGGGGCTCCAACAATTGAACAGAACAATCCTAATGTAGCCGGTGTATTTAACGCTGATCCACCACTTTGTTGATAAATGGATAAACCAATAGTCATGGTTTCATATTGTCCTTGTGTTAAAAAGAAAGGTTGCAAATAAACATTAAAGACCGACATCATTCCTAAAATAAATAAAGTGGTAATAGTTGGCCAAGTTAAAGGAATAATTATTTTAAAAAATTCTTTCATCGGTTTAACGCCATCCATTTTGCATGATTCTAAAATATCACGTGGAATACGGCTCATACCCGAAGTAAGTAAAATAACATCATATCCTATACCTGCCCAAATACAAAATATCCATACCATCCATTTTGCTTTTGATCCGATGAAAAATGATGCGCTATTGATACCAAAGACTCCTAATAATTTAGATAAATATCCGCTCGTATCAAAAGACAAAGAATATACTAAAGTTAAAATAACAAGTGGCAAAATGTTAGGAATAAAGAAAATAATTTTAAAGAAATTACTTCCAGCAATCTTTTTAAAAACAAAATAAGAGAAAAACATCGCTATCGGTAAAGTAATTAAACACGAAATAATAAAGTAAACTCCACTAGCTTTAAACATATCTTGCGTTATTTCGAGTTTAAAACTCATAAAAAGATCCTTATAGTTTTTAAAAAGATTATTAAATCCCACGAATACAAGCTTGTTTTGAACTGGTTCTTTAAATGTTAATATAATAGAATTGATATTAACACCAAACCACATTAACAAGAAATGCGCCACCGGATAAAATAACATGGCAATAACAAAGATTGTTGAACCTTTTATTTTCTTTTTCTTTTTCGGCTTTGGATTATCGTCCACCCTTTGTTCAACATATAATTCAGCCATTTTTAATCTTTAACTCCCGCAGAGCTCATCCAAAGTTTCCAACCATCTTTAGCGGCTTTAAATATTTCATTACCGACTATTTCTGGAGTATTTTTGTTTGGCTCAGTACAAGCCATTGCGTAATAATATTTATTATTAATCCATGGCATAAAGACATTGGTATTCCAAATTGTAATCTTTTCTTTACTAGCTAAATGGAAATTATTAGTTGATAATTTTTCATGAACGGATTTAATGAAAGTATTATTTTGTTCAATAGCCGATAAATCAATATTAGTGTAATCAAAAGCTAAGAACGCACCTTCTGATTCTTTAACGAATGTTAAGCATGCTTCATCGCTAGCCATATATGCTAAGAAATCTTTTGCTAAATCTTTATATGGTGTATTTTCAGGAATGATCATCGAATCACCAAAACCAACCATATAATTGTAGTCTTTCGCACCCGCAGTAGCTTTTGGTGTTTTCATCATAGCGATATCAAATGATAAATCACCATCGATTGATTTTTCAATTTCCTTTTTGGCCCATTGTGCATAAGGAATCATTGCTGCTTCTCCGGCGGCAAATTTGGCTTGTGCAGAAATAAGTGTTTCACCATATGCATTAGTAGTGGAATATGTATTATCCGAAATCAAGTTATACCACATTTCATAAGCTTGAATAAATTCTTTATATGCTCCATTAGGATCATACACTTCATATCCTGTTGAAATTTTGCCATCGGCACCACGGAATGATTTCCATTGTTCAAGTTTTTCTTCACCCGCTAATTGAGCCCACCATTCAAAAACGATATAATCCCAATAATATTGACGATCTTTTCCTGACCATGCAAATGGTTTCACCGTGCCACGATCACCAGCTGGAATTTTAGCGTCCACTATGGTTTGACATAAAGTCTTTAATTCATCATAAGTTGTTGGAATAGACCAGTTATTTTCTTCAAACATTTTAACATTATAAACAAGACCGCCAGCACCTTGTGTATAACAAACCTTATAATAATGGTCAGTGCCATCTTTACCAGCTGTAATTGACATATCAGCCGCACCTTTTACTAAACGTTCTTGGAAGGTTTTACCGGTTCCCTCTATTTCTTTTTCATAAAGATCATCGAGATTAGCCAATAATCCCCTAGCAGCAAAGTTTTGCCAATTAATATCATGGGACATATAGATATCATAATCGCTACCTAAGGTAAGTTGGCTTTCTAAACGATCAAGAATTGATTGGTCAACTTCCGCTACAACTTTCACACCTGTTTTGTTTTCATATTGCTTAGCAATTTCTTCAATCCAAGATGTACCATATCCACCATCATAGACGCAGATACGGATTTCATTTTCTGTTCGACTATCTTCTTTTTCACCACAAGAAGATAAACAAGTAGTCGCACCTAGCAAAGCACAACTAGCAAGTAAAAATGTTTTAAAATTCATTTTCATGATAATCCTCCTCTTGAAACCTATTACGAAAGCGGTTTCTTAACTGTTTTTATTATAAATAAAAAAGTCAATTAATGCAACATAAAATGTAAGCGATTACTTTTTGTTTTTTTTATGAGTTTATAATTTATGGAATTAGAGTATAAAAACATTGAAATAATTGTTTAAATGTATTAAATTAGTAGTAAGGAAATCGCTTTCGTAAGGAGGACAATATGAAAAAATCAAGTGTTTTATGCCTTTCAATCATAGCTTTAGGCATATCCGGATGTGGTATTAATAATAATCAAGGTACAAGCCAACCGACTTCAATTACAATTGACAAAAACACCTATTATGGTGAAATCCAAAATCGCGTAAATTTCGATAATGAAAATGCTTTAAACTTCAATCAAACGATGGAAAATGGATTAGATGATGATGTCTTTTACGCTATCGACGGGGCATGGCATACTGATCAAGGATTCGTACATGGAGGAGTTAAAAAAAGAAATCTCTATTATTCTTCTGATGGTGATCATTCTTATTTATTAATGAAAGCTCGTGGATCATATAACAAAGAAGACCCTGACGCGATTGGTAAACCAGAAGGGGCATGTATTATTACACAAAATCATTTAGGCCCTGGCCGTTATGAAATCGCTATGGCAGCAATGCCGCGTGAAGGTGCTGTTACTGCATTTTGGACTTATTGCACCACAACTGGTAATGAATCAACATCACAAAATGAAATTGATATTGAAATTGGTGGATCAACAAATGGTACCCAATTTGAAAATATGTGGTGTACAACATGGACCCAAAAAAACAATAAAGATACGGATACTGTATTAGTAACTGATCAACTATATATGAACGATGGAAAAATACATAAATATACATTTGATTGGTATACAAACTATATGGGGACAGGTACAAAACGTGTTGATTGGTTTATTGATGGTATCTTAATTAAATCCATTGAAGGAGAAGTTGTTCCAGAGCATGAAACACCGCTGTGGATAGGCATATGGTTCCCTCCATATTGGGCTGGTAATCCTTATTTTAATGAAGATTACTTAATAATCGAAAATATCAGTTACACAGCTTTCGATAGCAGTCAGTATTTCGACTCTTGCCGCGCTAATCCAAGTTATGTAAAAACTAAACCAAGTGATGCCAATATTCAAACTATTGATTATGATATTGTTAAAAATCTTAACAAACTTTCTAATGGTGATTTTGAATCATTAGATATCGCTATTGACAAATCCTATTTTGGATGGTCAATTGATGAAGCCTCTAAGGGTAGCGTGCAATTAGTAGAAGGTCAAAATGGGCAAGCTTATGCTCTTACAGCCGGAATAAAAACTACTGATGACTATTATGGTGAATACTTATATCAAACTATTAGTAACGCTTATCCTGGTTTCAAATACAAATTAAAAATAGATGCTAAATTACTTGATAATGCTTCATCAGGGGCTATTGAAATTTATTATAAAGGTATAGCGGGAAACACTATTAAAAAAGAACTTATTAATATTGATTCAACTGATTTTAAAACATATGAAAAAGAAATTATCATGATTGATAACTCTAAAAAATTACAAATTGATATTACAAGCGAAGATGGAACAGTAATTTACGATAATGCATCTTTAGTTTATTTAGGTAATTAATAATCATAAAAGAGCCGCTCGGCTCTTTTTTTTATACGAAAAGGGGACCAAAGCAACATCCCCTTTTTCATTACTTTCTAATCTTTTCAATCAACACTTGATGCTTTTTCGTT
>CAZJKC010000038.1:0-17087 GCA_964546565.1 uncultured Staphylococcaceae bacterium
AAAAAGGGATTATGCTTTACTTCATCATTTAATGTTGTCGCTTTTCCATGCCCGGGATATACTTTAATATCGCTATATTTGTTATTTAATGCAATTAATTTTTTTATAGATTTAGCCACGTTCCATGGTTCACTTGTTGGTAAATCTACTCTTCCTATCGAACGATAAAATAACGTATCTCCTGAAAACATTGTAGCGGATTCTTTAATAAAAAAACAGCAACTACCCGCAGTATGAAATGACGTATGTATCACCATTATTTTAGTGCCATCGATATTGATTTCTTGACCATTTTTCAACGTTTCAATTAAACCACATAAAACCACTTCTTTTTTCATAAAATAAGAACAATTAAGTAGGGGACGATAAAGCGATTCGTGATCATTTTTATGGATATATATCGGGCAAGAATACTTCTTTTGATAATATTCAGCAGCTAAAAAATGATCATAATGACCATGAGTTAAAAAAATCCCCCTAATATTAATGGCTGAATTTTCAATTATTTCTTCCATTTCTAACGATATAAAGGAAGCATCAATAATCACGCCACTTTTTTCATTGATTTTTAATAAATACATATTGGAGGCTTCGCTATTACGATCTTTGAACATAAAAGGAATATTGTTCATGGCTTAAAATAAAAATAAGACTTGCCAGTCTTATTTCTTTTCCTTATGTACGGTTTTTTTATTACATTTTGGACAATACTTCTTGAGTTCAACTCTTTCTGGATGATTTCTCTTGTTTTTTGTTCCGATGTAATTTTCGTTTCCGCATTCTGTGCAGCGGAAGATGATATTTTCACGCATTCTTTTACACCTCCGATGTATTTCGCTAGTCATTTTACCACAATAAAAGATAGATTGCTATATTTTTTCTAAATTATTTCGTTAAATAATATGGTAAGTACGTTCTCCATAGGCCACAAAATAAATCTTAAAGTGCCATTAATATTTATTATTATGAAATAATAAAGATAATTTATGCTACAATATTTACAAAGTTTAAAGAATATTTTAGAGAGGATGATGGGATGTATACAAGAAGTAACACACGCCAAATTAAAGTAGGAAATATTGTGATAGGTGGACAAAATAAAGTTGTTATCCAATCAATGTGTAATATCAAAACATCAAATTATGAGCAAGTTATTGAGCAAATTCTCGCTTTAGAAAAAATTGGTGTCGAAATGATGCGCGTTTCTATTATGGATAAAGATGATGCTTTAGCCATAAAAAAAATTAAAGAAAGCATTCATGTTCCTTTAGTTGCGGATATTCATTTTGATTATCGTCTAGCATTACTCGCTATCGAAAATGGTATTGATAAAATACGCATCAATCCTGGCAATATTGGAAAAGAAGAATATGTTCATAAAGTTGTCCTTGCTTGTTTAGAAAAAAACATTCCTATCCGTATTGGCGTCAATAGCGGCTCTTTAGAAGGTGATAATGAGCAAAATACGGTAATTGAAGCAGAAATGCTCGTTAAATCCGCTTTAAAATATGTCACCATGTTTGAAAATTGGGGTTTTCATGATATTGTTATTTCTTTAAAAGGAAGCGATGTCTTAACCACCATTAAGGCTTATGAAAAAGCTAGCGAACTATGCTCATATCCTCTTCACTTAGGAATTACCGAGGCCGGCACTAAAGAAATTGGTATCATTCGTTCTGTTGCCGGTTTAGCGCCTCTTTTGACAAAAGGAATCGGTGACACGATTCGCATTTCCCTTTCAAGCGATCCACAAGATGAAGTTATTACCATGAAACGCTTGCTACATGATTTGCATTTATATCCTAACTACCCTACTTTGATATCATGTCCTACCTGTGGGCGTACGCAAGTTAATGTGATTGAAATTGCTCAACAAGTATCAATCTTTCTTGAGACAATTAATAAACCTATTGTCGTCGCTATTATGGGTTGTGTGGTCAATGGACCAGGCGAAGCCAAACATGCAGATATCGGTATCGCTGGAGGCAAAAATGAATGGCTTTTATTTAAAAAAGGACGTCCTATAAAAAAAGTCAAAAGTGCCGATATTCTTCCGACTCTTTTTTTAGAAATTCAGACATTTTTTGACTGATGAAGCGTATATATAAAATGTATGGAGACTTTTTAATGATACCACATCGTTTAATTACATTTTATATTGACCACTTATCAAACGAAGATGCTTATGCTTTCGCTTCTAAATACGGCATTAGATTTACTAATGAGGAATTAAATATTCTTGTGCCTTTTGTTAAATTACATAAAAATGACATTCATCGCCACAAGAAAAATTATCTCTTAGATGAAATAAAAAAAGTAGTAGAACCTACTACTTATCAGAAAATCGATTGTTTATTAAATCAATTATTACCATAACAAGCGATCAAGATTATCAAATTCATGCTTATTAAGCATCATGATCTCCTTTTTATAAGGAGATTTTTCTTTGTTAATATAAGGTGTTTCAAGAATAAATGGAATATGGTGAAGTAAAGGATGCGTATACCATTTATCAAGTGTGGTAAAACCAATTTTTCCATAACCAATATTCTCATGACGATCCGAATGTGATCCACATTCATTCTTACTATCATTCAAATGAATAACCCATAGTTTATTAAGACCGATAATATTATCAAAATCTTGTAGCAATTTATCGACATCATGGACGTTAAATCCGCTATCATGGAGATGACAGGTGTCAAGACAAACACCAACGCGCTCTTGATGACTGACATGCTCAATAATAAAAGCCAATTCTTCAAAATTACGCCCTACTTCAAAGCCTTTCCCCGCCATCGATTCTATGGCAATGCGGACATGCGTTTCATCAATGGATAAAACATAATCTAATCCTTTAGCGACCATTAATAAGCCTTCCTTAATTCCTGCCCCTAAATGCGAGCCTGGATGTAAAACAATGGTCTTAATGTGCATCGCTTCCGCTCTTTTCATTTCCGATAATAAAAATTGCACACTTCGTTCCCATTTTTCTAGGTCAAGACTATTAGCTAAATTAATTAAATAAGGTGCATGTACTATAAAATTGGTATTATCAATATTATTTCTTGTACACAATTCTAAAGCTTCTTCAATTTTTAATTGGGTAACCGGAAGACGTTTACTATTCTGGGGCGCCCCCGTATATAACATCAATGTGGTAGCGGAATTATTGAGCATTTCTTGGACTGATCCTAAATAGAAATCAGGAGCTTTCATACTGACATGACTTCCAATTAATCGCATTACTTCTCTCTCCTTTGACGGGCTTCTTCTTTATATCTTGTCACTCTTTGTTTACGAATGTCTTCTTGGATGACTTTCCGTTTATGTCTTCGTTTGGCTTTTTCAATCGCCGTTTTCACTTTCTTTTTATAACCCGGTTTTACCTTCTTGCTCCGCGTTTTAGCGACCGCAAGACGTATTTCTTTTTCTAATTCAACATTAGGCGTTTTCTTTTTCTTACTGCGCGCCTTTTTTTCTTTCTTTAAAACATCGTTTTTTAAAGAAAAATATTGTAATTCCACACCAGAAGACAGCAAACGGTCAACTCTTTCTAATTGATCTTGGGTATAGAATGTATAACAATTGCCATCTTTATTATATCTACCCGTACGGCCAGCACGATGGAAATAAAAGGACATATCTTTTGGTAAATCAATATTGATGATATCACTCACGCCTTCTAAATCTAGCCCTCGTGAAGCCATATCACTACAAATAACAATAGAAAATTCATTTTGTAAAATCCTTTTCATATTATTTTTACGTTCACGTGTTGATAAATCTCCATGAAGGACACCGACTTTATAATTACGGGCAATTAACTCTTGATATATTTCATCCACTTTAGCTTTTGTAGAAGCAAATACAAGGCATAAATAGGGATTAATAATCTTTATAAGCGATATTAATGCATCAATTTCTTTTTGATGTTTAATATCGACTGCATAATGATTGATGCGATGAGGATTTTTCTTCTTTTGTGATAATAAAAAACGATTATCCGGCTTGATATAACGATCTAAAAAGGCAATAAAATTATCCGCAATTGTGGCCGAAAATACTAAAATTGTCGGATTATTTAAACGTATAATAAAATCATCAATCAATGATAAAAAGCCAAACTCGGTCAGCATATCCGCTTCATCTAAAACAATATATCGCGCTTTCATAACATTGATTGCGTTTTCCGTAAATGATAAATCATGTAAACGTTTCGGAGTCGCAATGACAATGTGTGGATTTATATTATTCTTACTAAGAGAACGACTCTTCTCTTCACCACTTGCTAATAAACGAATACGTAAATTGTCATAATAGGGCAAAAATTCTTTTAAAAAGGAATAAGTTTGATGGGCTAATTCCCGTGTGGGAGCAAAAATAATGGCTTGCACTTCATTTTCATTGATATCAATCTTATCAAGAATGGGAATTAAAAAAGAATGAGTTTTCCCAGACCCCGTTTCACTAGTTGCTAATAAAGACTCACCTCTTAAAGCCGATGGAATAACTACTTCTTGAATCGGTGTTGGTGTGATATATCCTAATTCATTTAAGGCGTGAATCATTGTCTCTGATAATGCATAATTTCGAAAAGATGCCATAAACTAATCACCTCGTGTTCATTATACATGAATCCGCTTTTATCGCCAAATATCAATAATCAATTATTTGGCAACTTCATACACTAATTATGAGGTGATTAATATCCATGTATAACCCCTATTATCCACATAATCAACGTGTTACTATGATGCCGCGATCTTCTCCTTCTTCATTCATGTATCAAAATCCGATGACGCCCCATAACATTACTTATCCTTCCATGCCAGCAAATGCCTATCCATTACGCTCCATGCCTAATCCTTTATCAATTCCAAGAGGAAATAACCTTCTAAGAAGTCCTTTATCACAAGGAGTAGGAAGTTTAACTAGCAAAGGTACTATTTCAAAAATTCTTAGTAGTACCGAAAATGTTGTCGCCACTATTAATCAAGCCATACCTATTTATCAGCAAGTTAAACCACTTTGGGATAATTCTAAAAAATTAAGAACTGCAATTAAGCGTATTTTTCCTTTTAATAATCAAAAAGATGATGTCCAAAAAGAAGTATATGATAATCCCGAAGTTGTCACACAAGAAACAAAAAAAGAAACAAAAAAAGATGATTATGTCGAAGATAACAATCCTCATCAACCTTTCTTTTAAAATATGATAAAATAATTTTGGTGATAGAAATGAAAATTCAAATGATTGAGCCAATCGGTTATTGCTTCGGCGTCAAGCGGGCTATTGAAATTGCGAAAAATGCTCGAAAAGATTATCCTCATGAAAAAATTACTATCTTAGGTATGTTGGCTCATAACCATCATGTCATGCAAGAATTAGAAAACGATAATATTTTTTGTGAACCGGTTATCAATTTAAATTATGAAGATGCTTTAAAGAGAATAAACGAAGGTATTATCATTTTTACCGCCCATGGGCATCACCCAAAACTCGATGAAATTGCTTTATCAAAAAATTTAAAAATAATTGACGCTACATGTCCATTTGTTACGAAGACATTTCAAGAAATTTTAAAAGCTTTTGATAATCAAAGAGAAATCATTTATATTGGTAAAAGAAATCATCCTGAATCATATGCCGCTTTAGCTATCGCTCCCGGAATGGCTTTTTATGATATCAATAATCATCAATTATCAAAAGATATTATTAATGATGATCCCCTCGTTTTTAATCAAACGACTTTATCCTATTTTGAATTAAATAACATCCATCAAGAGATAAAAAAGAAATATAAACAGGCGACTATTCATGATGAAATATGCTCTACTTCACGTCTCCGTCAACAAGGCATTGATCAAATAGATAAAAATACTTCATTAATTTATATAATCGGCGATGATTTATCAAATAATACCGAAAGTTTATATCGCATTGCTAAAGAAAAATATCCTCATTGCGCTGTTTATAAAATTTCCTCATGTGCTGATATTACAAATGCTCAGATTGCTCATAAAGAAAAGGTTGCTTTACTCTCGGGAGCTTCAACACCTTATCGAATTGTTCAAGAAATATTTGATTATTTAAAAAATATTTAAGAAAAAACTAGTGCCAACATAAAGTTAATAAATATGCACTAGTTTTTCTTTTTTTAATAAAAAGCAATTATGTATTATAAAATGACTTAGAAAAATAACTTTTACTTTATTTTCGACATTTCCGTTATTCTTAAATATGTGGCGCCATAAGGCTGCATATATAATTTAACATTTGGTCCATTACGTTTATTATTCGCTATAGAAGAAGCAACTAATTCCATATCTTTTTCATATTCCCATTTCACAGGCGCAAAAATCCCTTCTATTTTTATAGGTGGATTCTCTCTATCAAATGGACACAAATATGGATATTCCTTGACGATAAATTCATCACCCGCTAATGCATAACGCCATTCACCTATGGGATATATTTCATAATCGCAATATGGATATTTTCTTTCAACACCATCTTTGATATATTCATTCATTTGCATTTTATATTCTATTGGCAAGGCAAATAATAAAGGGCCATAATATAGGCATTTCTGATTATTAGGACGATCTTTAATAATTACTTTTCTTGGAAAAATGACATCAATCTTTTCGTCTTTTTCAAGTTCCACAACCATATATTCATCATCAACTAAAAAAGTTTTATTACATTGAGGAATAGTCCACTGAGGAATTCTAATATAAGCTTTTATTTTGTCCCCAGATATAAGCGTAAAATGGTCGCGGAACGGATATTCAGATTGACATATCACTTTAATGCCATTTATTGAAACTTCCATAGGAAGCGGGCTTATTACCACAAGATCATTGTTTTTTTGCATATATGCTGAAAGGGCCAATTTAGGGAAGCCTTGCCCAAAGTTAGCCGTGCAGCATCCAAAATGAGGCTCTAAACCAAATAAATTTGCTTCATTGTTATTAGTTCTAAAAGGTTGTTTGACAAACGGAATACAAGCAATTTGATTAACCTGTTGGTCATATTGATGCGTCCACATATCCGTGGAAATTGCGGCCGGAAGGGCATTATATGCTAACTTTTCTAAAGCATCACCCCATTGACTATTACCGGTTATCGCTATCAGCCATTCATAACTATACATGGCTTCAACAATACCGCAAAGTTCGCTTCCTTGAATAGGCGAATTACCAGATAAACACTCATCTCCAGAAAAATGGCCATATGCTGTTCCATGATATTTGTCTAGTATTTCAATCATTTTTTCGGCTAAATTACTCATTTTTTCTTTTGTTATTTCACAATATAATGCTTCACACTTTAAAGCCATTGCAATATTTACAACATGACATTCATAATTCCAATTATCATAAACTTTATCCCATAATTTAAGTGCTTCCCCATAATCAAGACCATACATTTTTAAACGTCTAGCCATATCAATAAGCCATTCTTCTTTTCTTTTTTGATAAAGCCAAATGATAGGAATAAGACATTCAAACCATCGCGCTGCCGCCCAATTATATAAAGTTTTCTTACACATATAGTCATTCAAATATTTTAATCCTTTATATACCGCATCAATGGCTTTTTTATCGTTAGAGAAATCACCATATACCGTAATGACCTTTAAAATCAAAAATTGTGACCATAAATCATCATTTTGAACATCATCTATTATAGGACTGAAGAAACCTTGATTGTTTTGCGCTTGAATCAATGCTTTTGCGTATTTATTTGCGCGTTCAATTTTATCTTTATCACCTAAAAGATAAGCAAGCGGAATAAAGCCATCTAAAAAATATGGAAAGCGTTCCCATCCTTCACCTTCTCCACCTAACCATTTTGTATCGCGAACATCACGCCAAACTTTATCTAAGTTTCCATGAAGGCCATTAGCTTGGATTTCAAGCTGTCTTTTTAACCATCCTTGTGGTTTGATATTTAATGGATTTATAAAATTGAAAAACATTTTTATTTTCCTTTTTCCTTTTCTTGATAATTTAATACTCTCTTTATATTGTTTTCGGTTCTATTTCATGGTCAACAATAACAATATTCATCGTTTGATCAATTTGTAAAATGATGTTTTTCATTGTCGGCATGAAAATACGTTCCACTTCATGCGGTACATCTAAATAATTATAATGGTCATTAACAATAGATCTTCGCACATGATGAGGAGCATCACCGGAAATATAAATGTCTATTCCTTCCTCTTGTGCCGTTTTATAATTGCGTGAACCACCGCCACCGATGATGGCGACACTTTGAATCATTTTCTTTCCATAAGGTAATAAATGCGCATAAGAAACATGGAGTTTTTCTTTAGCGTATATAGCAAAATCATCGATGCTCATTGGTGATTTCAAAGTACCCGCTCGCGCCATTAAATCTTTATTAAGAGGGCTTATATTTTTTAATTCTAAAGCAGCTGCTAAAGCATCATTCATGCCGCCTTTACCTTCATCAAAGTTGGTATGCATTGAATAAACAGTTAACCCCTCTTGTAGCGTTTTTTCATATAATTCTTTACGTTTTAAATCATATTTAAAAACCTTAGCTTTCGTTCCATAGATAAAAGGGTGATGGGAAATAATTAAGTCCGGTTTTTCTTTTTGAGCAATTGCATACACTTCTTCATCATAATCTAAGCATAAAAGGATTTTATGAGTTTCAAGTGGTAATTTACCGCACATTAAACCAACATAATCATGATATTTTTTGGCGATTCGTTTGGGAAAACGTTTTGCTAATATTAATAATAATTGCCGTGTCTTCATATGTTATTCTTTATTCTCCTTATTAATTGTGTAATCTCTTCTTTTCTTTCTTTCGAAAGATTTTCATTTATCATTATTTGTTCATATTTAACCATTGTTTTAACCCATTTATCAATATATAAATCGGGTTTTTCCATTCGTAAAAGGGGTCCAAAAAAATAATCATCTTCGTCATATTCACGATCACCTTTAACACATAACAGCAATTCATAATAGACTTTATCTTCATAAACCTCAACTTCTTTTTCAATCATAAAATGATGGTTAGTAAGATAACGACGAACTTCCAGAATATTGCTATGCGCATCTATCAATAAATACTTTGCTTGTTGCATTTTATCATAATCTTTATTAAGAATATCAATTATGTTATAGCCGCCCATTCCCGCAATAACAATGGTATCGGCATTTTCAATTTGTTTTAAACCATCACTTAATGAAGTCGCAATTATTCTTTCAAATCCGTATTTTTTGATTGTATCATTTAATCTAAAAAAAGGCCCTTTTTTATTTTCAATTGCCATTCCCTTTTTGATCTTTCCTAAGCGATATGCCTCGCATATTAAATAACCATGGTCCGCGCCGACATCTGCTAAAAAAATAGTGTCATTAGGAATCAAGTCTAAAAGCGCCAAAAGGCGCTTTGAAAGATTAGTATTCATTAATTATGATAATCACCAATACGTTTGGTGCTTCCCGGATGGCGTAATTTACGAATGGCTTTAGCTTCAATTTGACGAATACGCTCACGTGTAACGTTAAAGACTCGACCTACTTCCTCAAGAGTACGCGGATGATTGTCATCTAGACCATAACGAAGACGTAAAACATCACGTTCACGATCGGTTAATTTATCTTGCATTACACTGTATAATTCATCTTTTAATAATGATTTTGTTGCATATTCTGTTGGTGATTGTGCATCTTTATCTTCAATAAAGTCACCAAGATGCGAATCATCTTCTTCACCAATAGGGGTTTCAAGTGATACCGGATCAAGAGCAATTCTTTGAATCTCCCGAATACGTTCAGGTGATAAGGAATTATCTAAACTATCCGATATTTCTTCAGCCGTTGGTTCACGACCTAATTCTTGGACTAATTGACGTTGCACACGCGTTATTTTATTAATAGTTTCCACCATGTGAACCGGAATACGAATAGTTCTTGCTTGGTCCGCAATAGCACGTGTAATTGCTTGTCTAATCCACCATGTTGCATAAGTTGAGAATTTGAATCCTTTAGTATAATCAAATTTCTCTACTGCTTTAATTAAGCCCATATTCCCTTCTTGAATCAAATCAAGGAAATGCATACCGCGACCAACATAATGTTTAGCAATATTTACAACCAGTCGTAAGTTAGCGGATATTAAATGGCGTTTAGCTTCTTCATCACCTTCAAGAATGCGTTTAGCAAGCTCAACTTCTTGGGTTGGCGATAATAATTCAACTTTACCAATTTCTTTTAAATACATCTTTACCGAGTCATTATGTTTGACGTCACTTGCAAGATAAGGATCGCTATTATCGACTTCAATATCTTCAAGAGATGAATAATCATCATTTTCAACATCATCAAAGAAATCATCATCATTCTCTAATCCATCTTGCAATTTACTAACATCTATTTCGATATCATCAAGGTCTTCGTTATTGTCTTCTTCGGAAACAATTTCAATACCTTTTTCCTTAAAATATTCAATTACAGCTTCAATTTCTTCATTTGTTAAATCCAATTGACTAATTTCATCAATAATATCTTCTTTGTTAAGGAATTTAGAACTTTTACCTTTCTTTTCAAGACGTTTTTTTATTGTCTCAAGCGACTCAACGATTTCTTCTTCATCATCTTCAGCAATGGTTATTTGTTTTTTTGGTGTCATATTTCTTTTACTCCTTTACTTTTTATATTTAACAATTATTTCCGCTTGTTCCTGAGGTGATTTACCTCTAATAGCTTCCTCTAATTGTTGTTTCTTAAATAATTTTTGTCGTTCATCGACAATTGTTGCTAAGCATTCCTTCATTAATGTTTCAGAATATGAAGGATGGGTCTTTTCCATCGATATAGTGGTAATCTCTTGAGCGATTTCTTCATGGTCAGGAATTTCACCCATATCTAACTCCGCCAAAAGAGCAGCCACATCAATATTCTGATGTTGACTATAATAATCGACAATAAAATTAGCGACTTTACGATATACTTCATCATAGAAATATTCAATTTCTTTTTGATAAAAAGCAATGGCTGAATCATTATTTAACATTTGATATAGTATTTCTTTTTCCGCTAATTGAAAACGTCTTAATGATTTACGCTCCGGACGAAATGAAGTAAAAATTTGTTCTTTATTCTCCTGCCGATACTGACCAATTTTTGCTTTTTCAAATAATTTACGTATTTCTTCGATAGGAAAATTAGTAGCTATTTTTAAACTTAATAAACAATCCTCAATTTCAAGATTATCATGCGATAAAGCAAGGATTGGTAAAAAATCAAAAATTAATTTTTTACGATCATCGAGTGTTTTTAAAGGATTATTCTTTTGATAATAATGCAAAGCAAACTCTGTTCTATTAACTAAACGATTGAGATATTGTTTTAAGCTTTCGGCACCTGATTGATTAAGAATTTCATCAGGATCACGTTCATCATCATTGATAGAAACAATTCGATATTTGATATTAGCGTTATCTAAAAGAGGAATTAAACGCATCGTTGCCGATTGTCCGGCATTATCACCATCTAAGCATATTCTTAATTCGGCTCCTAAGGCTCTTAGTATGGAAAGATGTTCTTTTGTTAAAGCGGTACCCATCAAAGCAACACATGACTCAATACCGATTTTTCGAAGTGCAAAAACATCCATAAATCCCTCTAATAAATATACATAACCAACATGTCTTGATACTTTTTTGGCTATGTGATAATTAAATAAAATTTCGGCTTTATGAAATAACTCCGTTTCGGGAGTATTCATATATTTCGCTATGCTTTTATCATTTGATAAGCGCCGAGCGGAAAATCCCACCACTTGCCCATTAACGTCACAAATCGGAAAAATAATTCGTCCTTGATTATGATCAAACATTTTTCCGTTAATTAAAGAAGCGATACCAATACTTTCAATGGTCTTTAATGAATGACCTTTTGAATTAAGATATTTTATAACTAGATCGCCATCTTGATATGCATATCCTAATAAATACTCATTTTGTAAATTATCATCTAAGCCACGATTTATAAAATATTGATAAGCCGTTTGGCCTTCTTCTGTCTTTAACGCATAATGATAATATGAGCAAAGATCATTGATAGCGTTAATAAGTGGCAATTTAGAAGCTTCAATAGGCTTTTTATATGTTGATAGATTTTGTAATCTTTCATCGTGATAGCCTATTATTTCCGCAACTTTACGAACTGCCTCTAGAAAAGAAATCTTTTCATATTTCATCACAAATGTAATGGCGTTTCCGCTTTGATTACAAACAAAGCATGTAAATATTTGCTTTTCGGGCGAAATATGCAAAGAAGGATTAGTATCATTATGAAAAGGGCATATTGCAACATAGTTTTTACCCTTTTTAATAACATTAATATAAGAAGAAATCACCTGTACAATATCGGCATGATGTAAAATATCTTGAATAAGTTCGCGATCAATAGCCATCGTATTTCTCCTCTCTTTTATCTGTTAAAAGACAATTTTGCTTTTAATATAATTAACTAAATCATTCACTGGTATGCGCACTTGCTCCATTGTATCCCGTTCCCGAATGGTGACACAATTATCATTAATCGTATCAAAGTCAATGGTGACACAATATGGTGTTCCGATAGCGTCTTGACGACGATAACGTTTACCAATACTGCCCGATTCATCATATGTTACCGAAAAATACTTGCATAAATTATCACGAATAGCTTTTGCTTGTTCACTTAATTGTTTAGAAAGTGGTAACACACATACTTTATATGGAGCTAAAAAAGGATGTAAATGCATAACAATGCGAGTATCCTTTTCTAATTGTTCTTCGTCATATGCTTCACACACAAGGCTTAAGAAAAGACGATCACATCCTAAAGATGGTTCAATACAATATGGAACATATCGCTCATTCGTCTCAGGGTCTAAATAATCTAAAGTTTTACCTGAAAAATCTTGATGACGTTTTAAATCATAATCCGTCCGATCAGCAATCCCCCATACTTCGCCCCATCCTAAAGTTGGGAATAAGTATTCAATATCTGTGGTTGCTTTTGAATAAAAAGCTAGTTCTTCTTGTTCATGATCACGATAACGGAGATTATCTTTTTGAATACCTAATGACTCAATAAAGCTAATACAATACTGTTTCCAATAACGGAACCATTCTAAATCAGTATTTGGTTTGCAGAAAAATTCCATTTCCATTTGTTCAAATTCTCGTATTCTAAAAATAAAATTACCTGGAGTGATTTCATTACGGAATGACTTTCCTATTTGACATATACCTAATGGTAATTTCTTACGCATAGAACGAACAACTGTTTTAAAATTCACAAATATACCTTGGGCTGTTTCTGGACGAAGATAAACTAATGATTTCGAATCATCGGTCACCCCAATATGTGTTTTAAACATCATATTGAATTGACGAATATCAGTAAAATTACTCTTTCCACAGACAGGACAAGTAACTTTGTTTTCACGAATAAAAGCCATCATTTCTTCATTGGTCATTGATGGGACATTGACATCAGGATATTGAGCTTCTATTAATTGATCAGCTCGATGTCGTGATTTACATTCCTTACAATCGATTAAAGGATCATTAAAGGTGGCAACATGGCCTGTAGCTTCCCATACGCGAGGATTCATTAATATTGCTGCATCTAAGCCAACATTGGTGGGTGATTCTTGAACAAATTTCTTCCACCATGCTTTCTTAATATTATTCTTAAGTTCGACACCTAATGGGCCATAATCCCAGCTATTTTGAAGACCACCATATATTTCTGAACCTTGGTAGACATATCCAGAGGTTTGAAGGTGCGTCACTATTTTCTCAAATGATTTATCTTTCATAATATTTACAACTCCTTTAATTACTTATAGTAATTACAAAACATTGCTTAATTTACAATATAATTATAAGCTTTGTCAACCTACTATAAGTGAACATAAAAAATATACTAATTATATACTATTTTTCTACTATTTATTTACAATTTAATTCAAATTGATGGTAGCTTTGCTTAAAGCGACTTTAAAACCAGTTCCAAACCTTTCCAATTAAACCCGAGAGCATCTTTTAAGAAATCACTGACTTCATAAAGAAATGGTATAAGATCTTTATCGTCTAATTCTAATTTATCAATATATGATACTGGTAAATTAAATAAAATACGCATCGTTTTTAAATAATTTGCGGACTGATTTGTATTATGAAAAGGATCAAAGTGTTTTTGGCATATAAATCCCCCATCTTTTAAAGCAAATGATACGATATGTTGCTTATTATGACATACCACACAGCCATCTAAAAAAGGCGCATACCCGCATAAATTAAGAACTTGTGCTGATAAAATTGCTAAAAGACAAAGCGGCGAAATACATTTTTTAGATAATAAATAAAGTAACGTAGATAAATATGGATAAATACTTTCTTCATTATCAATTAATACCTTTAATAGCAATTCCCCTATCGCATCAAGCGCTAGAAGAGATAGTAAGTCCGTTGTATTGGTCATAATCGAATGAATCAACTGACCACTTTTTAATGATAATTGCCCATTTTTTGCTGTTTCTAATTCCCATTTTGAATAACTATATAAAGAAATAGATACGGCATTTTTACTTTGTAATTTCATAACACCTCGAGCTTTAAAAGACAAATATCCTTTTTCCGTTAACGCTAAAACAATCGCATCATGATCTTTATAAGGTGTTACTCGTAAGACAATACCTTGATATTCTTCCATTATTAATCTTGTCCTCGACTATAGCCAAATTCTTTTAAATAACGAGGAGAATTACGCCAATCATGTTCTACACGGACAAAAGTTTCTAATCGGCAATGGATTCCCAATAAATTCTCGATATCATATCGTGATTGCATACCAATACGTTTAATCATTTTCCCGCCTTTACCAATGATAATTCCTTTTTGACCTTCTTTTTCACACACTATAGTAGCGTGTATATTGGTCACATTGCTTTTCTCTTCCATCTTTTCAACGATGACGGCAATGGAATGAGGAACTTCTTCTTTTAATAAAACGAGTATTTTTTCACGAATTATTTCCGCAACTAAAAAAGTTTCCGGTTGATTAGAAAGCATATCATCCGGGAAATATTTTGGACCTTCAGGTAAAACTTCCTCAATTTTTTCAATTAATAAATCAATATTTGCGGATTTTAACGCCGATACTTCAATAATAATCGCTTCTGGTATTCTCTTGTTATATTCCTTTTTTAATGTTTCTATTTGTAAAGCATTACATAAATCAATTTTATTAAAGACAATAAAAGTAGGTATTTTTTTTAAAAAGCGATCGATAACAAATTGGTCACCTTCCCCAAATGGTTCGCTTGCATCGACAATTAAGATAAGCGCTTCGGCATCGCGTGTTGATGAAAAAGCCTCCTTATTCATATTTTCGCCCAATGAATTATTAGCTTTATGAATTCCGGGAGTATCAATGAAGACAATTTGTGATTTATCTGATGTATAAATCCCTTCGATAGCGTTTCTCGTGGTTTGTGGTTTACTCGAAATAATACTCACTTTTCTTTTCATTATAGCGTTCAATAAAGTCGATTTCCCAGCATTTGGTCGACCAATTATTGCAACAAATCCGGACTTCATTTTAAATCACCTGAATCAAATGCAAAAGGTAACAATTCAATAATATTTGTTTCTTTGATTTCACCTTTCAAATTAGCCATATAAATAGGAGAATGAGCCGGGAATAATTCTTGAATAACTTGTCGACAAGCTCCACAAGGAGATACAACATCCATAGTATCACCAATTAACGCTAGAGCAACAAAATCATCCTTATGATAACCATTCATATAAGCATGAAATAATGCATTCCTCTCAGCACACATTGATAATGGATAACTAGCGTTTTCTATATTGGCTCCATAGAATACTCTTCCATCTTTGCACAATAAAGCGGCCCCTACAGAGAAATGTGAATATGGTGCATACGCATTTTCTCGAGCCTTCTTAGCTTCGTTTACTAACATTTCTTTATTCATCGTTCAATCCCCTTTTCTTGTAATATTTTATCTTGCAACGCAAACATTTCTTTTTCTTGCTCTTCCGTTTGATGGTCATATCCTAGAAGATGTAATAGTCCATGAACAAATAAGAAACAAAGTTCACGATGTAATGAGTGTCCATATTCTTTAGCTTGTTTTTCTGCTTGTTCGTTCGAAATGATTATTTCGCCAAGTAAAATCATGACATCTTCGCTATTAATTTTTATTTCACCTTCAACATCATCTAAGAAAGCAAAACTGATAACATCGGTTGGTCTATCAATAGATCGATATTCACGATTAATTTCATGTATGGTATCAAGAGATACAAAATTCACTTCTATTGAAACATTCTCATTTCGTTTTAAATAATTTAATGTAAATAAGGCTAAATCTTTATAAATATCTTCATATTTATCTAGATTCTTATCACTTTCATTTTCAAATATAAGTTCCATTCATTTCACCTACTTTTATTTTTCATATTCCTTTAATATTTTACGATATTTTTCAACATTTTCAAAATCGTTTAGTTGCTTATAATTATCAATTATACTAATAATAGTTTCTTTTATTTTATCTATATCTTTTGTTGACATTGAGCATAATAGATCATAGTACATTAGGTGTATTTCTATAGATTTAGAGTATTTATTTGAACTAATATAATCATTTATTAGATGATTATAGATATAAGTAATATTATCAAACAGAATTATTGTATCTTGATGATTATTTCCTAATAATTCACAATAAAAGTAATAACTTTTAGTATAAAGTTCTAATGCTTTTTGCAAATCTCCTAAATAGCCATAAGCAAGGGCTAAATTACTAAGTGACTTTAAAGTGTCGGGGTGCTGTTCTCCTAATACTTCGCATCGTAAATTATAACATTGCATATGAAGTTCTAATGCATTTTGATAATCATTTAAATCAATATAATCAACGGCTAAACTATTAAGCACAGTTAAAGTACGTGGATGTTTTTCTCCTAATATTTCGCGCATTGCATTATATATTTTTTTATTTGATT
>CAZJKC010000039.1:0-15559 GCA_964546565.1 uncultured Staphylococcaceae bacterium
CCTGGCGTTAATAATAAGAATAATGTTCCTATCCATTCTAAAATGTTTAAGGGCCTTTCTGTAGTATCCTTAGTGATTTCCTTTACGTCTTGAATTACTTTTTGCTCGTTTTTTATAATATTAGTGTCTTCCATCTTTCTACCTCCATCATTATTGTGTGGTAAAAACAATAAAAAATACCAAATATTTCATATTTTAGTTTTTTTCTATGAATCTATCTTCATCAATACATACCACTCTTTTCCCTAAAAGTTTTTTCATAACACAATTAGAAATACTTTTACCTATAAAAATCAAGTTATCGTTTTCGTATGGAAATTATTGACGCTTACGTTCGAACCCTCCTTTGGATTTAATATTTAAGATTCGAACCTTTTTGTCTATTCTAGAGATTTTTGGCACTTACTTTGTATCAGTTTGTATCATTTCACTTTTCAAAAATAAAAAGCCCGTATTTATCGGACTTTTATGCACTTAATGGTGGATGCTGAGGGGATCGAACCCCCGACCTTCTGTACGTCAAACAGATGCTCTCCCAGCTGAGCTAAACATCCATATACTATAACATCGACTGGTGCCGGCAAGAGGACTTGAACCCCCAACCTACTGATTACGATTCAGTTGCTCTACCAGTTGAGCTATGCCGGCATTTGGAATCGGCTTATTAATAATAACGAATCTAAATATAATTTGCAATACCTTTTTTCTTATTTTTGTAAAATAATTAAGCCCTGGAAATGCTCCTCAATTTAACAAAATAAAGACATAAATAAAAAAAATAATAACTAACTAATAAAAGCTTCATACACTAATGTGTATTAAAAATACATTAAAGGAGTTAATTAGAGATGTATTATTTCAATCCTTATGTCGATCCTTACTATAACGATTATGCAATTGAGCGTAAGAATACTCCACAATATTCAGAACGTTTTTTTACATTTGAAGAAGCATTTATAAAAGGTAATATCGTTGTTAAACAATATGATCCATATCGAAATTATCAACAAAGAATGCCTAAAGCATATAATGAAAAAGATAAACTATTATTCATGTTAATGGCATTAGACGCTACTAGTCATGATTTAATATTACTTTTAGACATCACTCCCAATGATCAAGAAGCCTTAAAACTATTAATGACATATCAGAAAAAATTTGAAGAAACATATCAAATGTATGTAAATAAATATGGTGGATTAGAACCCTTTTCAAGTAATGAAAAGAATGGATATTTTACTTATTCGATTATGAATAGCCCGTGGATGAATTAATAGGAGGTACTTCAATGTTTACTTATGAAAAAAGATTACTTTATCCTATAAATATTACTAAAAAAGATTTAAAAATGGCAAAGTATATTGTAACTCAATATGGCGGACCTTATGGCGAATTAGGAGCGGCCTTACGCTATTTAAACCAACGTTATACAATGCCAGATGAACGCGGCAGAACCCTCTTGAGTGATATTGGAACTGAAGAATTGGGTCATGTCGAAATGATATGTACAATGCTTTATCAATTAACAAAAGACGCTACACTAGAAGAAATGAAAGAGGCCGGATTAGACAAACATTATACCGAACATGGATTCGGTTTATTTCCAAGCGATGTAAATGGTGTTGCTTTTAGTGTAGCTAATATGGGGGCTACTGGTGATTGGGCAGCTGATTTAGAAGAAGATTTAGCGGCAGAAGAAAAGGCACGCCTTACGTATGAACATTTAATTGACTTAGCAAGTGATCCCGAAATCATTAATATTCTTTTATATTTGAGGCAAAGAGAAGTCGTTCATTATCATCGTTTTAAAGATTTGTTAGAGCAATATAAAAAAGAGTTTAAAGGAAAGTAATATGCTATTGGGGACATAATGTCCCTTTTTAATTATAAAAAAAGGTAAAAGAGCGAGTCTTTTACACATTTTCTTCATATATTTCTAATCGTGTTATACGATTAGTTTTAATATTTTCAAAATATAACGATAGTTTCTTATCTTTATTTTTAAGCACAAACTTACAACAAACTTTTGATTCTAACAATTCATATTCATTAAAATCATATTGCTTGATAATATTTATTAATGAAAGAAAATCAATGTTTTCATGTGTGTTAAGTGAATAAAAAATAGTTTTCTGCGTTGTAAATCGATATAAATCCTCTATTTGTTGACATTCATATAAACATTTAATAAAATCTTTAGCTAATTCTTTTGTTGTCATTTCTATTGCCTCCAATACTTATCATTTTGATCAATTTCTAAATCATTATCAGGCTCGTAAAGATAAAAATTACCACTTTGATATGCCTTTTGAAATTCTTCAATAGATATCCGCGCCTTTAAATTATTATTTTGTATAACAATTCTTTTCTCCTTAAGATAATAATATGTAACCGGGCCTCCGAAAGAAGCAGAGACTAATACTTCACCTTGTTTTAATAATTCGATAGCTTGCGAATAATCATCAATTTTATCCATAATACTTACCCTTTTATACTATTAATAAACCATACTACAACAATAATCAAAGCGGCGATTAAAACGAAACCTATTAAGTTCTTTAAAGGTCCCGATATTTGATTTTTAGAAGCTTGACTTCGATCAATAAAGGTTATCGATTGACTAATATCATCAAAAGATTGTCCGTCGCCATAATGAGATAAGAAAATTGTTTTATATTCTTCATAATAGTTTGCAGTATACATTTTAGTTAATACTTTTTCGGCATTCCTTTTAGCGATTTTTACCGCATATGTTTGATAATTATATAATTTACCAATATCTGATGATTTAATATGATAAATAATCGATAAAACGCCAATGAAATCTTGATCATTGTCTAGGTATTTAATAATGGTATGATTAGGATATTGTTTCTTTAAGATATCATGTATCTCATCATCAGTGAGACTACTAAATTCTTCTTTACTATGTAAAAATGCGGTAGCGTGTTTTATTAATAACCGAATAGACCATCTTTCAAAGGCCCCATCATCCGCTAAAGAGGGGACTTTTTCATATATTTCTTGATAAAACAAAGGTAATTGAGAACGAACCCATTGTTCATTAAATACTATTTGCACATAAAGATAATGATATAAAGGTTGATAAATATCGAATACTTTTTCTAAAGCACTTTTGTCACCAGCACGAAGATTTTTTATAACAATTTCATCAATTAACATGTTTTTTCCCTAATTTAATAATTCTTCAAGTTTATCAACTAATTCTTCCATTCTTTCTGTTACTGCTAAGAACGTTTCTTTCTTTGTAAAATCAACACCCGCTGCTTTAGCTTGCGCGACTGGATAATCTGATCCTCCACTTGAAAGTAAAGATATATAACGATCAAAAGCCCCTTCTTGATGGTCTTTTACATCTTTATATAGTTTAAATGAAGCGGAGAAACTTGTCGCATATTGATAAACGTAAAATGGGGTATGGAACATATGAGGAATATAGGCCCAAACATATTGTTTAACCTTCTCCTTTGTAATATCCATTCCATAATACTTCTTATATAAATCTATCATTGTTTTTGACAAGATTTCATGATCAATAGGTTGATCAGCTTCCACCATTTTTGAAATTGTTAATTCATATTCTGCAAATAACGTTTGCCGATAGAATGTTCCGACAATTTCATCAATGGATTTTTGTAATAACATTATCTTTTCTTCTTTCGTTGCTTCTTTTGAATCCATTAAATAATCTAATAACATATGTTCATTAAATGTCGACGCTATCTCAGCAACAAAAATCGTATAATTTTGTAATGCTGGTGGTTGACTTTGAGCATACATAGTATGTATCGAGTGACCCGCTTCATGCGCTACAGTAAAGACATCATCTAATGTATTACTATAATTTAATAGAATAAATGGATGTAAATCAACTTGACCACTTGAATAAGCACCACTGGCCTTACCATCACGCGCATAGACATCAACAAAACCATCTTCTAAAGCACGATGAGCTTTTTCTTGGAAATCAGTAGGACAATTCTTAATGCTAGCAAAGAATAATTCCTTTGCTTCTTCATACGAATATTTGCGATTTGATGACGCTAAAGCCAAAAAACGATCATATGAATAATGATGTTTAAGTTTTAAAGCTTTTTTACGAAGTTTAAAATACTTCTTTAAAGCTTTGTTTTGTTTACGAGCAACACTTACTAACGTTTCATATACCGTCACGGGAATATTATTATCAAATAAATTGGCTTCTAAAATAGAATTATAATTGCGTGATTTAGCAACAGCGTTTTCAGCTTGCATTACTTGTTGATAAATTTTAGCATAAGTAAATTTATTCTTTTCATAAGCTTTAAAAATAGCTTCAAATATTTTCTTTCGATCTTGCGCTAACTTCTCTTCTTCAATTAAAGCTCGCCAATTACCTTGATGAACTAAGACCTTTCTTTTCCCCGATAAAGTAACTTCAACTGGACTTTGATCGGCAATTGCCAGTGCATCATATAATTCACTGCCAATACTCACTAAAGGATGATATAAAGACAATAAATACTCTGATTTCTTATCTAGCACATGCTCATTTCCATGAAATAGTTTTTCCATTGGGAAATGATATTCTTTCAATTCTTCATCATTATCAACCCAATTCAGAATAGTGTCTTTACCAATTGAAAGAATTTCTGGTGAATCAAAAGACATCGCTTCCATAACTTTATTTAAAAGAGCCATAACACGCATTAAATCTTGAGCATTTTGACCATCTTTTTTATTTAAATCATGTCGCAAATGAGCATATTCATATATTTTTGATAACATCTTATCTACTTCTTTATTTAATAACATATACTCTTTAAAAAATACAAAATCATGTAGTTTTCCTTCATAAGATGCAAGTTTTTGAATGTTTTCTTTCATTTTTTCTAATTGTTCTTCAAATTCTTCTTGAGTTTTAAATAAATACTCTAAATTCCATTCGTTCATAATTAATTACTCTCCTTCATACTTTTCTCTTCTAAACTCTTTTTTCTTTCATATCTTAATAACGCGTATGATATCAAAAATCCTACCACTAAAAGCGGTATACCAATCAATAAATCGCGTGTTAATAAGCCATTACCATTAGCCCATCCATGATAAGCAATATATACATCCGAATTAAAAAACATCGATATAATAGAACCTAGCGACAATCCAACAATTAAATAATATGATGTGGCGCGTGCTTTCTTAAAGATAATCGTTAATAATTTTGAAAAAGTTAATAAGCCAATTAAGAAACCAATAATTAAGGCCCCATAAACTCCAAAGACAGTCGGATTATTCGCCCAATATTCACGATGAAATGAATCCATCAACGGACTAAAATAACCGATTGACATCAATAAAGCGGTTGCACTTAATCCGGGGACAATTTGGGTCACCGCGACAACATATCCGATAGGAACAAAAGCTATAATCTTTAAGAAATCTAAGTTAGCTAATTTATCTTGCTTATAACTTATAGACAACGCTTCTTTTTCTAAGCCCACTGAATAAGCACCTATTCCAATCGGAATAAGAATACCTATAATTAATAAAATAATACGCAAAGCACTTGTTTTTTCATTTTTTATTTCATCTTTAACAGCAGGAAACGCCCCAATCATTAAGCCCGCAAATAAACAGACTAATATAAAAATATATTTATCAATCAAATCTCTTATAGCAATAAACCCTAAAGAAAACCCGATTAAAATTCCTAAGCCAATTGGTAAAAGAAATAAAAAACAAGTAATAAACTTTTTAAATAAATTCCCGATTGCGTGTAAAAACTTATCATATAGTTTAAACATAATTGCAACTGTTGATCCGCTTATACCTGGAACAATGACGGCAATTCCCATAATAAATCCTAACAATAAACTTTTAAACCATGATTTCTTGTTATATTTTTCTAAGACAATTTCGTCATCCATATATACACCATCCTTTAACCTAATACCAATTTATATATATTTATATATAAAAAGTGTTAGTACTATATATTTTAGCACACAACCGTACAATAAAAAATTGCTTTATTCATTTTTTCTTGTATTTGCACAGTTTTATTGCTACAATTATTTTGCTCAAAAGGCCTCTGTGGCGAAATTGGTAGACGCGATAGACTCAAAATCTATTGTCAGCGATGATGTGCCGGTTCGAGTCCGGCCAGAGGCACCAGTTTTTTTAATCTTGATAACTTATCAGGATTTTTTTTAAGTTTGAAACTCGTATTTTGAAATTATTAAACTTTAAATTCAAAATATGTAATTTTATTAATTAAGGGATAAGGGAGGAAAAAAATATGTATGATAAAGAATTAATTACAAGAATTTGTAATTTAACATGTTCTAAAGATGATATAAGCACAAATCTAGAAAGTATTAATTATGATACTGAATATCCTTTTGAAAAGTATTATGATGTCAATATTATTATCGGCGCCATTAATAAATACTTATCGAAAGAATGGGATGATCGTACATTAGCAGGATGGCTTTGCATTTACAATTGGATTATATGCGGCGGATTTTCAAATAAAGTAAAAGAGTGTTTCAATCCTTTAGAACAATTCTTAGTTTATGAAATAAGTTGGGATTTAGATGGTTTATCTTTTTTTGATGAAGAAACATATTTTGAAGACAATGAAAAAGAACTTAATGACACTATAGAAGGATATAAAACTTGGGATTATATTTGGCAAACAAGAGATTCTTGGAAGGGTGTTTATGCCACAATTAATGAATGTAATGTTTTTAATGGTGATCAATATATACTCTTAATAAATGATAAATTAAAAGAATATGCAATTGTTTTTTCTTTTGGCTTTTTATCTAATAATTATAACTATCAAAATGAATATTTAAGATATATATCTAAAAATAAATTTGTCAAGTTAATAGAACAATTAAAAAAAGAATACAAACTTATTAGTTACTCAGAAGACCTTTATTATTCGGATTTATACAATTTAGATGAATAATTTTCATATAAATAAAGGTCAATGATTTATATCAAATAATTATCTTTAACAAGAAAAAGAATTATAATCAAGCTACTTTTGCCTCATTATAATTCTTCTTTTTTTTCACACTTTAATTTTAAATATATCAATAATATATTATTTTCAATAACAAGATACTTTTTATTCTATTGGTAATACCAGCCGTTCCTATCTTGAGCTAAATAAATATCACAAAGAGAGGTAATAAATAATTCTTCATTTTCATTCATATCGCCATCAACTAACGCTACCGCAATACACATGGAAATAAGACCTATAACGTTTCGTCTTATACGCACTCTTTTGAACAATTCTATAGCTCTATCTCTTTTCTCTTGTTTATTAAGTTTAGACATATAATTAAAGAATTCATCGTATGAATTACAACTAACCAACGCATTGAACGCTTCATATTCTTTTATTTTTATTTTACCATCATTACATGCTACACAGGCAAAAAGCCCCATAGTAGTGTCATATGCATCTTGACGTATAAATTTTTCTTCATTTTCTAAACTATCAAATACCATATACACATTTCTTTTTATAAGCTCCGTATGCCCCATTTGTGCAATATGCGATTGCGCGGTTTCTTTTAATTTTTCAAATACTTCATATGCATACATATAAAATTCCTCCTAAGATCTAATTGAATACTAACATAACAAATAATGATAGTCAAATCAGATAAATTCTTTCTTTTTACAATAATTTAAAGTTTTGCAATATAAATAAACTAGACATAAAAACTTTTTGTTGAATAAAAAAGGTATTTTTTTATTTTACATGGGAATAATAATCATACAAGGAGAAAAAGAAATGAAACAACCACCCAAAATGTTAACACCTAAAGATTGTTTGTATTTAGAAGATCTAATGAATGTTACTGTAGCCCTTTTTAAAAAATGTAATCTTTATATGAATCTTACAGAAGATCGCCAAATTAAGACTACTTTACAATCTTTATCAAAGAAAATGATTAATGAGGCTAATATTATTTTATCAATCATAGGAGAATGATTATGGCAAAGAAAAAACAAGAAGTAAAAAACACAAAAGAGACGATTAATACCAGTGAAGTCTTTAATGATTATGATATTTTAAGAGATGTCTTAACCAGTTTAAAAGGGATGGTCAATGTATATAACACCTTCTTAATTGAAACTAGTAATAGCGAATTAAACGCTGTTATCAAGAATCTTTATAACGAAGTATCCTCTTCCCAAAGAAATATCTTTAATATAATGTTTGAAAAAGGCTGGTACATTTTAGAAACTATGCCAAGCAATAAATTACAAAAAAAGAGCAAACAATTAAAACAACTTAAAGACCAAATGTAATCACTCAATCAATATTATTTGTTATGTTAAGGTTTATAGTCAATATTCTTAAAATATGACAATCATCTTTTGATTGTTCAAAATAATTACTAATTATTGATTTTTCACCTTTTGTCCGCTAAACTATTCACAGATTTAGAGGGCATTTTATGGAAAAAGATATAGAAAAAAATAAACGCTTACAAAAGAACAAAAGTATTATAGAAGGAATAAAGTTTTTATGCTTTTCTCTTTCAGCTGGTGTCATCCAAATAGTTAGTGAATCTATTTGTTTAGAATTATTAAACTTTAAAGCATGGCTTGCTTACTTAATCGCATTAGTATTATCTGTTTTATGGAATTTTACTTTAAATAGAAAATTTACCTTTCATTCCGCAAATAATGTTCCTATCGCCATGCTTAAAGTCGGAATTTATTATTTAGTATTTGCGCCGTTATCAACATGGTGGACTAATGTCCTCGTAACTAATTACCTTTGGAACGAATATCTTGTATTGATAATGACAATGGTCATAAACTTTGTAACCGAATTTCTTTATCAGAAGTTCTTTGTTTTCAAAAATAAGATATCAACGACCAACGAATAATAATATCATATAAAAATAAAAGACCTAGATAAACTGTATCAATCTAGATCTTTTTTTCTTATTTTTTATATTTCTTATTATATTGATCAACAATGCCTTTGCCTTTTTTAGCACAACATGCACATTCACCTGTAGGTAAGTGTTTAACTTTTTTATAAATGTAATTTGCTAAAACACCACCTACAATAAGAATTGCGCCAATAATGACAAGAATTTCTATCATTAACAAATCTCTTGAACTTTTTTGCTATCAATTATGCGATTATGACGAATAATCAAGACAATTGCAATAGCAATTAAGGCGATAAAGATAAAGGCAGTATACCAATAGGTGCCTATTAAATAAATCATCATTGAAACAACATAAGAAATGACAAGCCAGAAAATAAGTGTTGTTTTAAATTTAGTCTTAGGTAATTCTGCTTTCGCTGTTGCCACCGCAGCAAAGCATGGAATAGTAGTCATATTAAAGGCGATAAATGATAACAATGCTTGCTTTGTAATACCAGTCATTTCAATCATAGCTTCTGTAGCCGCTAAACCTTCAATAACTTCTTCATCAGGTAAAACGAATCCCGCTACAATAGCGGCCGCTAAAGTACCAAAAGTACCAATAACGTTTTCTTTAGCAATTAATCCGGTAATGGCTGCTACTGCGAATACCCAACCAGCACTTTTTAATTGTGAACCAAATCCTAAAGGTGTAAATAATGGTTGAATTAATTGCCCTAATGAAGTCAAAATCGATTGACCGCTTTCACTATCATCTAAGAAGCGATAATCCCATGAGAAATGTTGTAAGAACCAAATAACAATGGTCGAAGCAAGAATAATCGTAAAGGCTTTTTTCACAAAGTGTTTGGTCTTATCCCATAAGTGAATCATTAAAGATTTGAATTGAGGCCAGTGATAACTTGGTAGCTCCATAATAAATGGTGGCACTTCACCACGCATAGTAGTATTTCTCATAAGAATGACAGCCACAATAGCGGTCACCATTCCTAAAATGTACATTCCAAATGTAATTAAATCAACATTAGCAAAATTAAATTGCGATACAATACCACCGGCAATAGCGGTTAAAATAGGTAATTTCGCACCGCAAGAGAAGAAAGGAATAACACGGATAGTAGCTATTTTTTCATTTTCATCAGCCAAAGCACGTGTGTTTATCATAGCGGGTACTGAACAGCCAAAGCCCATAATCATCGGCATAAAGGCTCTTCCCGATAATCCAAACTTTCTAAATATACGATCAAGAATAAAAGCAACACGAGCCATATAACCACTATCTTCAAGAATAGAGAAGAAGAGGAATAGGCAAAGAATTTGTGGTAAGAAACCAATAACAGCAAATAAACCTTCTAGAATACCATCACAAATAAAGGCCTCCACCCAAGGTTTAATCGATGCCGATGATTCTAACCATCCGCGAATTGTGTCATTTATTAATCCTGTAATTGAGTTGGTTAAATTAGCCAATATAACACCTGGTGAATTTAGACCACCGTTAAAGAATAAACCTTCAAAGGCGGTACCTTCAAATGAGACGATTCCAAAATCATAATAAAGGAAATTTTCACTAAAGGTTAAATGGAATACTAAGAATAATATTAATAAGAAAATGGGAATACCGGCCCACTTGTTTGTCAAAACTTTATCGATACGGTCGGATTTAGTTAACTTATGCTTTTCTTTTTCTTTTTTAATTAATGTCGGAGCATAATGTTTGGAAATGTATTTATAGCGGGCATCTGCAATTAAAGCTTCTAAATCATTTTCATGAGTTTCATCTTCAAAATCTTTCTTAAACTCATCAACAATAGATACTAAATCCGGATGATTATTTACCTCAATTTCATCCGATTCAATCAATTTAATAGAATGGAATAAAGCATGATTAACTTTTTCTTTGGTAAATGATTGTTCAATTTCATTAATCAGTTTCAAAAGTTTCTCATTAGTGATAACTGTTGTCCCTTTTCTTTTCTTTAATGATGCTGAATAAGCAATTTTCATTAAATTATCAAGATTAGATTCTTTTAATGCCGATATTTCAACAACCGGAACACCTAATTCTTTTTCTAATTCATAGGTATCAATCTTATCTCCTTGTTGCTTCAAAATATCACTCATGTTTAACGCTATAACAATTGGAACATCAATTTCTAATAATTGTGTAGTTAAATACAAATTTCGTTCTAAGTTAGTTGCGTCCACGATATTAATAATACAATCGGGATTATTGTCCAAAATATAATTTCGGGAAATAACTTCTTCTGATGTATACGGTGATAAAGAATAAATACCCGGCAAATCAATAATACTTATTGGTTCTTTACATTTTTTATAAACGCCTTCTTTTTTATCAACGGTAACACCTGGCCAGTTACCAACATGAGCTGTTGAACCGGTTAACGAGTTAAAAAGCGTTGTTTTACCGCAATTTGGATTACCAGCTAAAGCAAAGGTTTTCATTATTTATCTGCTCCTTTCGTTTCGACTATCACAAGATGTGCTTCTGTCTTTCTTAAGGTTAATTCATAACCACGAATAATAACTTCAAGTGGATCACCTAACGGAGCTTTCTTACGAAGGGTAACATTTGTGCCAGAAGTAACACCCATATCAAACAATCGTCTTCTTATTTTGCCTTCTCCTTCCACTTTCATAATTAGGCCAGTCTCGCCTATTTCGAATTCATCTAGTTTTTTTAGCATACAGATCCTTCCTTTCATTACGCTACTAGAATTTTGTTAGCCATATTACTATCAAGAGCTAAACGGCCATCCTTAACCACTAAAATGACACTTCCATTAGCTTTTGATAACAATCTAATGCTCGTATCAACAGTAAGTCCTAAGCTTTCTAAATACTTTTTAACCTTATCATTCACTAAAAGTCTAATAATCCTTAAGTCCGTATTTAGTGGGGCTAATAATAATGGCATAAAGACACCTCCTAAAAAGTTAGTTATGACTAACTATCAAGATTATATACCGGTCATTTTTTAAATACAACCTTTTTTTGAAAAAAAGTTAGTTATATCTAACCATAAAAAAAATAAAAAGTGGGATTGCCCACTTCACTATCGATTTTTTAAAACATGATTCTTAATTGCCATAAAAGTAACATCACTTAAATCATGCTCAATTTTACATGCATCGATCATCGCTTGATCATATGGAACTCCTAAAGAAATAAGAGCTTCCGAAATGATTTGATGCTTTTCATAAGTTTTTGACGCTATTTCATAGCCAATATTTGTTAAAACTATACTGCCATCATTATCAACAATAATATAACCATTTTCACGCAATTTTTTCATAGCTACGCTCACACTTGCTTTTGAAAAATTCATCTCATTAGCAATATCAATCGAACGAACGCTGCCCTTCTTTTCTTTTATAATAAGAATCGTTTCTAAATAATCTTCTGCTGATTCATAAACTTTCATAATAAGCTCCTTTATATTAATGGCGCGCCCGACACGATTCGAACGTGCGACCCCAACCTTCGGAGGGTTGTACTCTATCCAACTGAGCTACGGGCGCAAAGCGATATTATTTTAACACTTTACATATTTTCTATCAATATTGCGAATTTTCTTATCCAAAAAAAATATTATTTATCACTCTTTCTTTTTTTGAATATGATAACCAATTTTAGCTAATGATTTATCACTAACAAAACGTGTTAAGAATTTACTAATTTTCATAAGACGACCTGGGACAATTATGGTTTTGCCTTTAAACATTTTTTTAATTGCATAACGTGCAACTTTTTGACTAGTTAATCCTTTTATAGCAAAATTTACATTGGCAACATCATTGAATTCTGTTTTAACGGGTCCTGGACAAAGAACCGCTACAGAAATAGGTAATTTTAATCTCTTGATTTCTTCATTTAAAGATACAGAAAAATGATAAACATAGGCTTTACTAGCATAATATTCGCTCATTAATGGTCCAAAAGTAAAAGCGGCTGCAGACGCTACATTAAGAATTCTTCCTTCTTTTTGACTGATAAACTTCTTTAAAAATAAATGACATAAAATTGTTAATGAATTTACATTGACATTCATCATATTTTCTAACTTATTATCATTCATCAAATGAAAAGGACCAAAGTCGCCAAACCCTGCATTATTTATTAGTACCGTAATTGGTAAGTCCTGAACTTCATCAAACAGGTGATAACAGTTTTCTTTAACTGATAAATCATATGTACAAATTCTTACATCAGTATTTAACTCTTCTTTTAATTGTTTTAATTTATCTTGCCGGCGCGCAACTAAAACAAGATTATATCCCATTTCTGACATTATTTTAGCCATTTCACATCCAATTCCCGAACTAGCTCCTGTAATTAAGGCCCACATAAAATCATCTCCTTAAATAGATACTAACATATTTTGATAATCAAATGTATTTTTTGTTTATTTTTTTACAGAAACCCTTTTAATTAGTAAAAAAGTAACCAAAAGGTTACTTAATTATCAATTATTATTCTTGATTCTCATCGACATTATTTAATTTTTGTTTATCTTCAAGTAATTCACAAGCATATCGGCAAACAAATCCTAATAATAATAAAGCAAAGCCGGCACCAAGTGAAATACCATCAATTTCATATTTTGCTACATCCGATAACGATGCTTTCATAATGATATAAACTATTTTCGCAATAATATTGGTACCAATAGGAATAACTAACGCTAAAACACCTAAACGAATTAATTCATTTGATCCCTTAATAGTAAAAGGTGTATCATCTTTTAATTCATTAGTAAAATAATGATCGGCAAAACGTGCTAAAATCGATTCACCTACACATATAACAATACCTACTGCCATAATGGCATATAGACTATTAACATTCATACCGGCTTCATTTTCAATGATACTTTCTAAAGTAACTTCACCAATTGTTATTGTCCCAATTCCTGATAAAAGACTAATAATGCCGATAAGACAACCGCCAACACCTACTAAACAACAAATAAAGACAATTTTAGAAAATATTTGCGCTACTTTAGATAATCCCTGAATAACTTTTTTTGATTCCATTTTTTATCCTTCCTTTTTTAAGGATTATAGCACTATTCAAAAAAAAGAGAGAGTTTTTATTCTTAATTAGTCATAATCTAATCATCAATAAAAAACAAAACAACTCTCATCATTTATCAAAGTTTATCTATTTACATAGGAAAGTAAAAAGACGATTTTGGGCAATTTATTCACATACTAGTGTCCATTAAATGATTCAAACACATAGCCATTGAAATATAATTTTAAGAAGCTAAATAATTTCCGACACAAGTAAAACTTGTTCACCTCCTAAGTTTTTTTGCAAAGTAAGATACCAACCTTGTAAAAAACTTAATCATTAAATGGTATTTCAAAATATCTTAAAAGTTCTTTATAAGTATCTTGACCATCAAGAAAAGTTTCAATTAGAAAGCCTTTTTCACTATTCCATTCCTTTAAACCACGATAATAGAACATTTTTTTGCTGTCTTCAATAATAAACGGAACGATATTAAAACGTAAACACTCCTTAAATGCAATCAATCGTCCTACTCTACCGTTACCGTCTTGGAACGGATGGATTTTTTCAAAATCATGATGAAATTGAATGATATTTTCAATACTCATATCAGATATTTGTGTATAAGCAGTGAGAAGTTTTTTAATTTCTCCAGCAACATTAGATGGTAGAGTAGTTTTTTGACCGCCTACAACGTTAGGCCTTGCTTTATATTCACCTACATTAAACCAAAACAAATAAGAATCTTTCGTACTGCTTTTTAAAATTTTATGTATTTTTTTAATGATATCTTCCGTCAACGGTTCTTCTGCGCAATCAATTATATAATCGATAGCACGAAAGTGATTTGCCGTTTCAATAATATCATCAACGAAAACACATTCTTTTACGCCAATGGTATTAGTTTCAAATATAAGACGAGTTTGGTCTTCGGTAAGTTTACTGCCTTCAATTCGGTTAGAATTATACGTAAGGCGTACTTGAGTTTCATGATATATACCACCGCTGATTTTGGCATTTTTTCTTCTCTTAACACTTGTAATATTTTATTTTCGCAAACCTTTATACATATATCTTCCTTTTCACAACCAAAAAAATCACACAAGCGAATAATAACATGATCGGCAATTTTTTCGCCTTTTCCGATTTTGACAATTGTACGGGAAGAAATAGGGGCTGTTGAAAAACCTAACTAAAAATTAGGGAAGGCAACAGTCCTTTTTTCAAATTTTTTAATAAAAAAATGACTTAATTTGCAAAAAAATCAAGCCATTTAGTAAAATATCTTTGTTCAGGAGATATTTTATATGCATTATTTTAGCACAATTAAACTTTTTTTAGTACCTTCCTTCGACCTAGATGTGAAGGAAATGGAAAAAATAGAAAAATTTTTATTATTTTTAGATAATTCAGGTGTTGGAGAAATTATTTCTCAATATATTAAGAATGATACAAAAAAAGGTGGTAGACCAAACTGTAATTACTATAGATTATTTGCAACGATTTTATTTGGTTTCGCTTTTGATAAATGTTATAGATTAGCACATTAAATGAAGCTAATAATTGCAAAATAATTAAGGAAATAA
>CAZJKC010000040.1:0-15314 GCA_964546565.1 uncultured Staphylococcaceae bacterium
CCAGGAAAAAGTACACCTGGTTTCATCAAATATTATTTTTTATGCGATTGCCCTATAACGCGCAACTTTTAATTCTTATTTATAGTCAGTGAACGACGATTCATGATATAATAGCACCGAAACAAGAGGAGAATAACGCAATGGAAGAGCAAATGTTAAAAAGATTAGAAGCAACAGTGACAAGATTAGCGGAATTAGATCAATTATTATTAGATCAAGAAGTATTAAGTGACCGTTATCGTTATCGTGATTTATCGAAAGAAAGAGCTAATATTGAACCAATCGTTGCTAAATATGAAGAGTATAAAAAAGTGATGAGCAATCGTGAGGATGCTTTATTGATGTCGAGCGATAGCGACCCGGATATTGCGGAAATGGGAAAAGAAGAATATCGTTTATCTCTTGAAAAAGAAAAAAGTCTTATTGATGAATTACGTCTTCTAATGATTCCTCGTGATCCGAATGACGATAAAAATATTATTGTGGAAATTCGTGGCGCAGTCGGAGGCGATGAAGCCGATCTTTTTGCTGCCGATTTATTTAGAATGTATACTCGCTATGCCGAATCACAAGGTTGGAAAATTCAAATGATTGATGAAAATTCATCAGGCTTAGGCGGCTTTTCTATGGTTTCCTTTATGATTAAAGGTGAAGGTGTTTATTCAAAATTAAAATTTGAATCGGGAGCGCATCGAGTGCAGAGAGTGCCAAAAACCGAATCACAAGGCCGAATTCATACTTCCGTCGCTACAGTTTTAGTTATGCCTGAGGCTGAAGAAGTTGATGTTGTTATCAATCCGAATGATTTACAAATTGACACATATCGTTCTCAAGGAGCCGGCGGTCAAAATGTTAATAAAACGGAATCAGCAGTACGTATTACCCATATTCCAACGGGTATAGTTGTAGCTTGCCAAGTTGAAAAATCACAAATTCAAAACCGTGAAATCGCTATGAATTTATTAAGGGCACGTGTTTTAGCGGCTAAAGTTGCTGAACAAGAAGAAAAAATAGGAGCCGAACGTCGTTTAAAAGTGGGTACTGGTGAAAGATCAGAAAAGATTAGAACATACAATTATCCACAAAATCGTGTTACCGACCATCGTATAGGCTTAACAATTCAAAAATTAGATCGTATTATGGAAGGCGAACTTAGTGAAATCATTGAAGCATTGATATATGCTGATCAACAAGAAAAACTTCAAGAAGGTCTTTCGCAATAATGAAAACAATTCATGAAAAATTAAAAGAAATTGAAGAAATACTAGAAAAGAATAATCTTGAAAAAAACATTGGTTTGCTATTGATGGAACATGTTCATAAATATTCAAATCGAACTGCGTTTTTTTTGCATCTTAATGAAGAATGCCAAAATGAAGAACTTATTGATAATTATTTAAAAGAAGTTTTAAAAGGGTCTCCTATTCAATATGTTTTGCAAGAAGCATGGTTCTTAAATCGTTCTTTTTATGTTGATAAGCGCGTTTTAATTCCACGTATGGAAACTGAGGAATTAGCGTTAATGGCTTATGAAGTGATAGATAATTTTCCGACACCGATTGTCTTTGATTTATGTACAGGATCAGGTTGTCTTGCTATTTCGATTGCGTTAGAATTTCCTATGGCCCAAGTTATCGCTAGCGATATTTCTTCTATGGCCTTAGAAGTTACAAGAATTAATCAAAAGCGTTTACAAGTTAATAACATAAGTTTATTATTATCGGATTTATTTTTGTCTTACCCTCAAGGAACAAAGGCTGACGTTATCGTTACTAATCCTCCTTATGTTGAAAAAAATGATGAAATAGATCCTTTGGTTTTACGTAATGAACCTTCTTTAGCGTTATTCCCTCCCTCTGGTGATGGTTTAGAAATGTATAAACGCATTTTTAAAGCCCTTCCGTATTATTTAAATAATAATGGATTTTTACTTGCCGAGTTCGGTTATCAACAAAAAAAGCCATTAGAAAAACTCGTGAAAAAGATGTTGTCAAAAAGTCAAATAACTTTTTATCAAGATATGAATGGGAAAGACCGTTTTTTTGTTTTGCAATATCATGAATAAAAATTAAATTTGTGGATCATAATCATCATGAGGTGATTAATGAATGAAACCTATTTTGATGACATTGCTAACGCTTCTTACGTCAACTACAAATTATTTAGATATGCCAGAAGTGCCATTTACTTATCGTTTTGAGATTGTTTCTAATTCACGTAATGTCGAAGATATGACCGCTCTTTATTATTATAAAGAACAACTTATTGATACTTATGAACAATATTTTATGCCTATAAGTATCGATCAACGAGCCACCTGTATTAAAAACAGTATTCAAATGTTTTCCTTTAATAGTTCGGCACGCAGTTATTATATTGGTGGGACTATCGTTGTATTATTAGGAAAAGCTCAAGGTGTGGAAATGCATGGTGAGTTACGTAAAAATGAATGTGACTCTACGGTAATTCGTGAAAAAATATATATTTTTGATCTCTTCGCATAAAATCTTATAAGACTTTGTGCTACAATAGCAGTGGTGATTTGGCTATGGAAACGCAAATATTATCTTTATGGGAAATTGAAATAGGAGCCCGCTTTTTAAAACAAGGGTATGTGATTGGTTTTCCAACGGAAACTGTTTATGGACTGGCGGTTATATATGATAATCAAAAAGCTTATGATATGTTAATGGATGTAAAAAAAAGGCCACCACAAAAACCTTTTACATTAATGTGTGCTGATCTGACTGATTTAGAAAAATATGCTTATGTTAATGATAAAATAATATCTTTTTTAAATTCATATATGCCTGGAGCTTTGACTGTTTTACTTCCGAAGAAAGATATATTACCATCATGGGTCACTTTAGATAGTGATTTTATTGGTATTCGTATTAGCGGTTTCCCCTTTGTAAGAAACTTAATTAGAGAAGTTGGAAAGCCTCTTTTAGTACCTAGTGCAAATGAATCAGGACAGCCACCTTTATCAATGTTTGAAGATGTTAAAAGAGTATTCAATCATAAAGTTAGGGCTTTATATCAAGAGGATGCTCAAGGCGAATTACCATCGACAATTATTAAAATAGATAATAATAACGTGTATTTATTACGAGAAGGAGCAATTCCTTTTCAAGAAATAGAAAGGAAATGGAACAATGAAAATAGCAATCGGATCTGACCATGGTGGATTTAATTATAAAAAGGAAATAATTAAACATCTTTTAGAAAAGGGATATGAAATAATTGATTGTGGGACCCATAATGAAGAATCGTGTGATTACCCGCTCTTTGGTTTTCAAGCTGCGCAAAAAGTTTCCTTAAAAGAAGCGGATTTTGGTATTGTGGTTTGCACTACCGGTGAAGGTATTATGATATCCGCTAATAAAGTTAAAGGTATTCGTTGTGCGTTAGGATATTGTGATGAAGTGACGGTCTTATGCCGTCAACATAATGACGCTAATATGATTGCGTTCGGTCAAAAATATATGGCTTTAGAAGATGTTTTGCGCCGCGTGGATTTATTTTTAAGCACATCATTTGAAGGCGGTCGCCATGCTCGCCGCGTGGATTTAATTAACAATTTTTAAAATAAGGCACTTCTGTTTATTTAACTTACTATTAATATCATTTATTAAATTTTAAAAAAATGTATAAGATTTCGCTAAATGAGCAAAATGATAGTGAGGTGAATAATCAATGAATAAAGATGAAGAAAAAATACCAGAATGGCGTAAAGAAGCACGAGTGGGATTAATAATTAGTTTATCGGCAGTATTACTCTTTGGTGGAATATACGCAATTGCGAATAATTCAAAGAAGCATTCTTCTAATGATTCTTCTAATAACAGTTTAGTTATTACTCCATCAATCGATACACCAATTATATCAACGGGCAATGAGGTGGATAATCCTCTTTATGATCCGATGAATGAAACTCTTAATAAACCATTTAAACAGGAAGTGTCGATTGCTCGTTATTTCTATGATATGGATGATGATTTAGAAATTCGAAGTCAAGCGATTGTCGCGGTACCGGGAAAAACCAACACTTATACGAAAAGCTTAGGAGTAGATTATACATATAAAGCTTCTTTTGATATCTATGCATCATGTTCTGGAACAGTTATTGCGAAGTCAAATGATTCAATATATGGCAATATGTTATTAATTGAACATCAATCCGGAATCCGTACACTTTATTGTTCTTTAGGAGACATAAGTGTTAATAAAGGTGCAGAAGTGCGTCAAGGTGATATAATTGCCACTTCAGGAGAATCAACATATACTTCAGGATTAGGACAATCATTACATTTTGAAGTTATCAAAAAAGATGAGACGTATTTAAATCCGGAAAAACTTTATAACCAATTGATTAAGAGTTTTATTTAAGGAATAATTCTTTTCCTCTCTAAATAATTATTAGGGAGGTTTTTTTATGCCTGTTTGTCCAAGATGTGGTAATGACGATTTTTCTTTGTTTGGTAAAAAGAAGGGTCAGTATTATTGCCGAAGATGCTTATCTTTACCGGTTGATAATGTGGAATATGTAGTTCGTAATAACCATCAAGGCGAGTTGACATTAGATTATTCATTAACTTCTGAGCAATTATTATTATCCAAAAAACTTATTAACTTTTATGAAAAAAAAGAGAATTGTTTAATTCATGCGACATGTGGTGCGGGAAAAACAGAAATAGTTTATCCGTTAATTGAACGGGCTTTAAAAGATAATAAACGAGTTGGTTTTGCTATTCCCCGAAAAGATGTGGTCATTGATTTATTTCCGAGAATTGAAAAAGCATTTTCGAAAAATGTAGTAGTGGCCATTTATGGCGGTCATCATGAGCAAGTAGTTGGCGATATTACGATTTTAACGATGCATCAAATATCGCGATTTGAACATTATTTTGATGTTTTAATTGCTGATGAAATAGATGCTTTTCCCTTCCATAATAATGCTTTGTTAGAACATTTCTTTTTTCGATCATCGCGCGGCATGATAGTGATGATGAGTGCGACGCCTAGTACTCGATGGTTAAATTATTTTCCTAAACACAATATATTAAAACTTGAGAAAAGATTTCATGGCTTTCCGATACCGATTCCGGAAATTATCGTTTATTCAGGAATAATGCGTTTTATTTATGTGTTAAAAACATTACGAAGTTTTATTCAAGAAAAGAAACCATGTTTAATTTTTGTCGACACGATTGAAAAAAGTGAAGTAATAGCGTACATATTGAAATTCTTTTATAAAAATGGTACTTATGTGCATTCAAAAAGAGAAGATCGTGTTCGTGTTATCAGTGATTTTAAAAAAAGAAAATATGATTATTTGGTTACAACATCAATTTTAGAAAGAGGGGTCACAATCCCCTCATTACAAGTTATTGTATATGACGCTAATAAGGATATTTATAATGCGGAAGTTTTAGAGCAAATTAGTGGGCGTGTAGGAAGAAAAAAAGAAGATCCGTATGGAAAAGTTATCTTTTTAGGTGAAAAGAAAACGCGAGCGATGGAGAAAGCCCAACACGCGATTATAGCCCATAATGCCACGTTGTAAGATTTGTTTACAAGAAATTAACTATTCTTTTATGGATTCATTAATTCCATTTGCTTTTCCTTCACTATCTTTATGTCCACAGTGTTTAAAAGAGTTTCATCCCTTTTTTAAGCAATTTACTTTTCAAGGAGTTGAGACTCTAGCCATTTATCCATATGATGATTGGATTGCGAAGTTATTACAGCAATTTAAAGAGCAGGGAGATATCGAAATAGCGAATGTTTTTTTACAAATGTATGCTTACGATTTGCATTGGAAATATCGGTCTTTTTATATAGTACCGATGCCATCTAGTGAAGAAAAAAAACAAAGTCGTGGGTTTAATCATCTTCAAGAAATGTTTAAATGTTTAAATCTTCCTTTTTTGGATATTTTAGAGAAAACAGATAATTATCAACAAGCGGCTTCATCCCGGAAAAGTCGTTGGGATAATCGCTTTTTAATCGCTCTTAAAAAAGAAAGAATACCTCTTAATGCGAGACTTTTATTGGTTGATGATGTCATGACGACAGGAGCCACAATGTATCAAGCAATCAGTCTTTTAAAAGAAGTACATCCGCGACAAATCAAAATATTGTTAATGTCGAAAAATGAAGGAAAGAGGCGATGACTTTTTGATTCATTTTTAATAGAAAAAGTTATGATGTAAATGTAGTTGCATTAGAAAGGTGGTATGAACATGCTAGGCAAAGTTAAATGGTTCAATGCTGAAAAAGGATTTGGATTCATTAACCGTGGAGAAGGCGCAGATATTTTTGTTCACTATTCTCAAATTATCGAGAATGGGTACCGTTCTTTAGAAGAAGGACAAGATGTTGAGTTTGACCTATTTGAAACGGATCGCGGCTTACAAGCACGCAATGTTGTTAAAATATCGTAAAAAAAGAACTTTAGGCTTAAATAATGCCCTAAGTTAAATCGTATTTTTAACTTTTAATGAATTTAGCAAGCGGTAATGACATGAGCTCTACCGCTTTTTCTTATTTACATATTTGATTCATTATTTCCTTGATTAAAAATATTTTTTATAGGAAATAAGAACTTGTTATAAAAATTATATTTTTATATAGTTGTTGGAAAGTGAATGAAAATATTGTAAAATGTTATGGAATGGTCTGAAAGGAGAAGCAAACATGGGATTTTTAGACAAATTATTTCGCTTTGATCAAAAAGCATTAAAAAAAATAGAAAAACAAAGCCAAAATGTTTTAGCTTATGAAGAAGAAATGAGCCATAAAACAGATGAGGAATTACGTCTCAAAACGGCCGAATTCAAAGAAAGATTAGGGCATGGTGAGACTCTGGAAGATATTAAATTTGAAGCTTTTGCGGTGGCTCGTGAGGCGGCTAAACGCGTTTTAAATCAATTTCCTTTTAAAGTACAAGTGATGGGGGCTATCGTTTTAAATCAAGGCGATGTCGCTGAAATGAGAACTGGTGAAGGTAAAACATTAACAGCCACGATGGCTGTTTATCTTAATGCCTTAACTGGACGTGGTGTCCACGTTGTTACTGTTAACGAGTATTTAGCGCAACGTGACGCCGAATGGATGGGACAAATTTATCGCTTTTTAGGCTTGACGGTTGGTGTTAACCTTCGGGAAAAAACGACATCAGAAAAAAAGGAAGCATATGCTTGCGATATTACTTATACCACAAACTCGGAATTAGGCTTTGATTATCTCCGTGATAATATGGCGGTTGATGTTCATAATCGTGTATTACGAGGCTTAGTATATGCTGTTATCGATGAAGCGGATTCTATTTTAATTGATGAATCACGCACTCCACTTATTATTTCAGGTGGTTCGAAAGTTTCTGCTAATACGTATATTATCGCTGATCGTTTTGTGAAAACATTAAAACGTGAACGTGATTTTTCATATGATGAAAAAACGAAGACTTGTGGTTTGACGGAATCAGGTGTCGATAAAGCTGAAAGGATGTTCGGTATTAAAAATTTATATTCGCCTGAGAATAATGATTTAGTACACCGCATTGTTCAAGCATTAAAAGCTAATTATGTTATGTCACGCGATGTTGAATATATGGTTGACGCCGAAGGAGAAATTCAATTAATTGACCAATTTACAGGTCGTATTCTTAAAGGCCGTGAATATTCTGATGGTTTACAACAAGCAATTCAAGCTAAAGAAAATGTTAAGATTAAACAAGAAACAGTTACTTTAGCCACTATTACGTATCAAAATTTCTTCCGTCTATATGAAAAATTATCGGGTATGACCGGTACTGCCAAAACAGAAGAAGAAGAATTTAGAAAAATTTATAATATGCGTGTTATTACTATTCCCACCAATAGACCAATCGCACGTATCGATGCCCTTGATTATATTTTTGGAAATAAAGACGCTAAGTTTAGAGCTTTAGTGAACGAAATTAAGGAGCGACATGCTTTAGGACAACCGATTTTAATTGGCACTGTCTCGGTTGAAATGTCCGAGTTTATGGACCATTTATTAAATGAAGCCCATTTACCCCACAATGTTTTAAATGCCAAGAACCATGCTCGTGAAGCAGAAATCATTGCCCATGCTGGTGAAACAGGTGCAATTACAATTGCCACTAACATGGCCGGTCGTGGTACGGATATTAAATTAGATGAAGCAGCTCGTAAAGCTGGAGGCTTGTGTGTTTTTGGTACTGAACGTCATGAATCACGTCGTATTGATAATCAATTACGCGGTCGTTCGGGTCGTCAAGGAGACCCGGGTTTTACGCGCTTCTATATTTCTCTTGATGATGAATTGATGCGTCGTTTTGGAAGCGATAGTCTTCGTAAATATTATGAGTCAGCTGGTGATGAAGCTATTGAAAGTCGTTTAGTGCAATCGGCTATTACGAGTGCTCAAAAACGTATTGAAGGACAAAACTTTGATACCCGTAAATCCCTTTTAGATTATGATGATGTTTTACGTAAACAAAGAGAAATAATGTATAAGAAGCGTGACAATATCTTATTTGCCGAAGATATTAATGACATGATTGTCGAATTCTTTAAACAAGCAGGTTATGCTTTGGCAAAGAAGAGTATTAATCCCAATGATTCTAGTAATGGTATTTCTGGAGCGATGTTAAAACAACAATTAGAACCTCGTTTCTTACCGGAAGGATCGATTAATCCTAATATTTATGATGAATCAGCAGCGGAAGAAGTTGGTGAAGATATTACGGTTTTGTTATGGCGTCGTTATGAAGCGCGTCGATTAGAATGGGGTCAAGAAATGGCTGAGCGTATTGAAAGAAATTTTGCTTTACGTTGTATTGACCACAACTGGACTTCGCATATTGATACTATGGATAAATTAAGAGAAGGTATTCATTTAAGAAGTTACGCTAATACAAATCCATTACAAGATTATGTTAACGAAGGTTATCAATTGTTTGGTGATATGCTTGATGTTATTGCCATTGAAGTGGTTTTGAATCTTTTAAATGTTAAAGTTCAAATGGATAAGCCGACGGAAGATGAAAGCAATCCTTCTTCGGAAGATAGTCCTAAACAGGAATAAAAACATGAAAGACATATCGTTAATTAGAAGCGGGCTTAGTGAAGCTGAAAAAGTGTTACTTCAGCTTGGTGATTCACTTTGACCTACCTAAATTAAAAAAAATAATTTTAGAAAATGAACAAAAAATGAGTGAAGCTTCTTTTTGGAATGATCAAAAGGAAGCAAAACAGGTTATGGCTCTCTTGAATGACGCTAAAGAAAAAGTTGAGCAATATGAAAATGTGGAAAATCTTTTTCATAATGTCGAGGATATCTTAGCTTTGTTATCTGATCAATTTGATAATGAAACAATTGAACTTCTCAATGCCGAATATGATGATTTTGAAGAGCAATTAAATAAATTAAAAATGGCCATTCTTTTTAATGGACCTTTTGATAATTTAAATGCAATTTTAGAATTTCATCCTGGAGCAGGTGGTACTGAATCACAAGATTGGGCCGATATGCTTTATCGGATGTATGTTCGTTTTGCCGAAGCTCATCGTTTTAAGATGCAATTAATTGATTACCAAGTGGGAGATGAAGCCGGATTAAAATCGGCCACGATTATTATCAAAGGAAAAAATGCTTATGGATTATTAAAAGGAGAAAAAGGTGTTCATCGTTTGGTGCGAATATCTCCTTTTGATGCTGCCGGACGTCGTCATACTTCATTTGCGTCGGTTAACGTTATTCCTGAGTTTAAAGATGATATTGATATTGAAATAAATGAAAATGATCTTCGTATTGATACTTATCGTTCGCAAGGAGCGGGTGGTCAAAATGTTAATAAAACGGAGTCCGCCGTTCGTATTACCCACTTGCCTACTGGCATAGTTGTATCGAGCCAAATAGAGCGGTCACAAATTCAAAATCGCGAAATTGCTATGAATATGTTAAAGGCTCATTTATATGAAAGAAAATTAGAAGAAAGAAAAGCTACAATGAATAAAATTGTTGGGGAGCAAAAAAATATCGAATGGGGATCACAAATCCGTTCATATGTTTTTTGCCCATATACGCTTGTGAAAGATCATCGAACGGAATTTCAAGAAGGGAATGTCCAAGCGGTGATGGATGGACAAATCGATGGTTTTTTATATGCTTATTTAGAAATGGAGGCCAAGAAACATGAGTAACATTATTTTAAAAATAAAAAAGTGTTCGAAAACAAAAGGATTTCAAAGATTTTATCATTTGGCTTTCACTATTATCGGGACATTGTTTTTGACCTTTGGTATTGCAGCTTTTTTGACTCCTTATAATATTGTGACGGGCGGATTATCCGGAATTGGTATTGTTGTTCAAAATGCTTTTTTTAAGAATAGTGATATTAATGTCGTTGATATTGTTGCGGTTATGCTGAATATTGTTACTTTTATTATTGGTTTTATTGTTCTCGGTAAGCGTTTTGCTTTTCAAACATTTGTTTCCGTTATTGTTTACGCTATATCTCTTCCTATATTTATGCGTGTATTAAATGTTGATGAGTTAATTAAACTAGAATCTTTGAACGGGGTAAATGATCCGCGTATGACAGCCTTATTTGCGGCGGTTTGCGGCAATGCCTTTGTGGGATTAGGATGTGCGATGACTTTATTAGTAGGAGGCTCGACGGGTGGAGTTGATGTTATTGCTGTAGTATGGCAAAAGTATTTCCACTTAAAGTGTTCGACCGGAACATTCATTTTAGATTCCACGGTTATTATTTGTGGCTTAATTGCTTCTCGTGATGTAGCCTTAACCATTGTTGGTATAATAGGTGCCTTTACCAATGCTACGATTATTGATCGTATTTTATTGGGTACTTCTAAGTCGTTTATTGCTTCTATTATCTCGGATAAGTATCAAGAAATAACGGATTTTGTAATTCGGGAACTAGATCGTAGTACAACAATTATTGACGCCATCGGAGGTTATACCAAAGATAACAAAAAGATGATTCAAGTGGTTTTCGGTCGCAAGGAATATACACAGTTGATTGATTGTATTAAAAAAATAGATCCCCAGGCTTTTGTATCAATAACTCAAGCTCATGAGATAACGGGTGAAGGATTCCGCTCTTTAGTGGATGAAAAAGAAAAGAAATAAGAATTACTAATTAATTGATGGTTATAATTAAAACATAAATGATTCAATCATTAAATATGAGCAAGGAAGAAGTGTGCAAAAATATGGAAGAAAAATTTGTTTTAGAATCCAATTATTCGCCTACTGGTGATCAGCCTTCCGCAATTGAAAAGTTAGTAGCGGGTATTAATGAAGGCAAAACTTTTCAAGTTCTTTTAGGCGCGACTGGAACAGGAAAAACTTTTACTATTGCTAATGTTATTAATGAAGTCCAAAAGCCGACTTTAGTGATTGTTCATAATAAGACGCTTGCGGGACAATTATATGCGGAATTTAAAGAATTATTTCCTCATAATCGAGTTGAATATTTTGTCTCTAATTTCGATTTTTATCAACCTGAGGCTTATCTTCCAAAGTCTGATACCTATATTGATAAGAATGCAGTTATGAATGATGAAATTGAAATGATGCGATGCTCCGCGATTAATTCTATATTAGAAAGAAAAGATACTATTGTTGTGGCTTCTGTAGCGTCTATTTATGGGTTGACTGATCCCGATGAGTATCGTAGTTTAGCTTTCAACTTGCGGGTTGGTGAAACGATTGAACGGGACAAATTATTTAAATCTCTTGTTGAAAGTCAATATAAAAGAAATGATTTAGATACAAAACCAGGTACTTTTCGTGTACGGGGCGATATTATTGAAATTTGCCCGGCCTCAACCAATGAATACATTATTAAAGTGGATACTTTTGGTGATGAAATTGAAAGTATTGCTCTTGTCGATCCTTTGACCGGGGAAATAAAGCATACGTATCAAACATATCCTGTTTTTCCTGCTTATGGACACGTTTCTTCGCGTGAAAGATTATTACATGCCTGTGAGACAATTCGTCTTGAAATGCTTGACCGTTTAACATATTTTCATGAAAATCAAAAATACTTAGAAGAACAACGCTTAGAAATGCGTACTAAACAAGATATCGAATCACTTGAAGAATTTGGCATGTGCCCAGGTATAGAAAATTATTCACGGCATATTGATGGGCGCCAAGTTGGGGAAAAGCCCTATACGCTTCTTGATTATTTTCCTAAGGACTTTTTATTAGTGGTTGATGAATCACATGTTACTTTTTCACAAGTAAGAGGAATGTATAATGGTGATCGTTCACGAAAAGCAACTTTGGTTGAATATGGATTTAGATTACCGTCAGCATTAGATAATAGGCCCTTAAAGTTTGATGAATTTGAAGGAATGATTCATCAAGTGATTTGTACTTCAGCGACTCCAGGGGATTATGAATTAGGTAAAACGGATGGTGAAGTGGTCGAACAAATCATTCGACCAACCGGTTTATTAGATCCTATTATTGAAGTTCGTCCGACTAAAGGTCAAATTGACGACCTTATGGAAGAAATAAGACAACGCGTCAATAAAAATCAAAGAGTTATGATTGTTACTTTAACAATTCGTATGGCTGAAGATTTAACAAATTATCTAAAAGAAAGAGGCTTTAAAGTAGCCTATTTACATAATGAAACGAAAACTTTGGAAAGAACAGAAATCATTTATCAGTTACGGAAAGGTAAATATAATATTTTAGTAGGTATTAATCTTTTAAGAGAAGGTTTAGATATACCAGAAGTATCTTTAATTACGATTCTTGATGCTGATAAAGAAGGCTTTTTACGTTCAACACGTTCTTTAATTCAAATTATCGGAAGAGCGGCACGTAATGCAGAAGGTAAAGTTATTATGTATGCGGATCGTATGACGGATTCTATGAAAACGGCCATTGCGGAGACTGATCGTCGCCGTAAAGTTCAACAGGCTTATAATGAAGAGCATCATATTATTCCTAAAACTATTATTAAAGAGATACGTTTACCGATAAAAAATGAAGATCAAGTATGGGATAATTTAGAAAATAAACATAAGACAAAAGGTAAAAAATCATCTAAAGATTTGAAACGTGATATTCAGTTATTAGAAAAAGAAATGCGCCAAGCCGCCAAAGAATTTGATTACGAAAGAGCGGCGACGTTACGCGATTTATTATTTGAATTAAAAGCCGAATTAGGAGATTATTAAAATGAAGTTTGAAAAAGTAATAATGTTTAAAAATGAAAAAAAAGAAGGATATAACCAAAAGCAATTGGTACAAACATATGATTACGATCATCCTGCTAAAGCTTTAATGCTCAAGCAAGTATTTTTCATTCTTGGTTGTGTTGTTTTTGCTCTTTCCTTAGTTAGTTACATTTTTGATGTTATATTTCAAGAAGGGAAAAACATCTTTCCTTATGGCTTTTCTATTTTATCTATTATTGGCATATTATCAGTCATTTTATTACCAGTTGAATTATATCGCAATAAAGATAATGTCATTAACTATCCTCTTGATAAAGTGTCAAAAAGTCATGCTAAAAAATGTCCGAAAAGATTTATTTTTATGACATTATTTGTTATACTAAATCTTGCAGGACGTCTAGTTATTGCAATATTAACACCTCATAATGGTGATGTGTGGAATTCTCATCTTGAGATTGCCTGGACTCAGGTAGCGATTTATTTTTTAATGACAATTTTTATGCTATTTATCGTCATCCGCTACTGGATATTAAACGCCAAAGAATTTCATCTTAAAGAAAAACCAGCGATTGAAACAGGATATATCGCGCGGGACTTGATTCGTGAATTAAGTCCATTTTCATGGATTTTTCTTGTTTTGTTAATGATTATGATGTTCTTCATTACTTTATTAATATAGAAGCAAAGGAGCTAGACTAAAGTGAAAAAAATTGAAGTAATTATTAAAGGCAAAACAGTTATTGAATTATTAGAAGATGCTAAAAAAGGAGACTATGTTGATTTAGAAGATGTTTTACAAGTTGATACATCGATTATTGAACGAACGATTGATGAACATCGTGACAATGTTTATGCATCACGTTTAGCAGAAGTTGAAAAGAAATATCGTGAAGAAATAGCCAAAGAAGTGGCTTTAAAAGAACTTGAAATGACCAAAAAATTACAAAAAGAAGAAGATGTATCTTCGGATTTGCGTCACAAATTGGAACAAGCGACCAAGGAAATAGAAAATCAAAAGAAAATGGCCGTTATGGAAGCGCAAGAAAAGATGCAAAAGCGCATTGCCGAGTTAGAAAAGATTATTTCCGAACAAAAAGCCGAATTAGAAAAAGGTCAACTTGAAAAAGATAATGAGTTATTAGTTCAAAAAGATAATCTTGAAAAGAAACATCAAACCGAAATAAAAGCTTTAGAAGACCAAGTAAGTAGTTTATCAATGCAAAAAATATCGATGAGCGTTAAACAAATCGGAGAAGATTTAGAAGCATGGTGTAATCGCGAAGTTACCACTTATATGCAAAACGGCTTAGAAAATTGTGTTTGGGAAAAAGACAATACAGTAGTTAAGTATGATGATGAAAGTAAAGGAACAAAAGCGGATTATCTTTTTAGCATTTATGCGTCTTCTCAACATCGCGAAAATGAATTATTAGCGAGTGTCTGTCTTGAAATGAAGGATGAAAGTCCTCTTTCGACGCATCATCATAAAAATAAAGACTTTTATGATAAATTGGACAAAGACCGGAAAAAGAAAAATTGTAAATATGCTGTACTTGTTAGTAATTTAAGTGCGGAATCAAGTAATGACTTACCAATATACCGAGTAGTAGAATATCAAGACATGTATGTGGTGAGACCACAATATTTAATGATTTTCTTAAATCTTTTGACTTCATTAACGAAAAGATTTGCGGAATTAGTAACCCAAAAAGAAATCGAAAAAATGGATTTTAAAGATCGTCAAGAAATACTTGATGATTTTGAAAAAATCAAAGAAACTTATTTAGATAAGCCCTTAGAAGCATTAAGTAAAAGTCTTGATGATATTAGCAAACAAGCAGAACATATTCGGGAAGCATCGCTTAAGATAGATGATTTAGTGAAAAAAATAACGAATAGTTATTTAAATAGTATTAAAGAAAAAATAGCTAAATTTGAAATAAAATTAGATAAAGACCTAAGAAAAATTGGTAAATTATAATTTCAATTAAGATAGTCGATGTTAACATTTAATTAACTAGCGCCATTATAATTAACTGCTTTTTTCTTAAAATTTCATTAAATTTAGAATAAAAA
>CAZJKC010000041.1:0-15133 GCA_964546565.1 uncultured Staphylococcaceae bacterium
AAATCGAGTATTAACTATTACATTTCCGTTTTTTTCATTTCATGCGTTTATCCTAGTATTTGTTATATAGTAAATTATTTATGATAGGATTTTAAAAATAACGGCTTTGTGCATTGTTTATCTTCGCACATTACATAGAATTATAAAAAGAAAATATTTTAAAAAGAAAAAGCAATCTTATAGTCCTACCATACAAAAAGTGATATACTATGCATGAAATGAGGCGTTAATTATGGAAAAAACAATTATTTTTATTCTTCACCCCGAAGAGCATCTTGCTCAAAATCTTGCCAAACAATTTCCTCATCAAATAGCCGACTGTTCAATGAGCAAATTTAAAGATGGCGAAATTCATTTTGAAAACCATACATCGGTTCGGAATAAAAAGTGTTTTATAATTCAATCTATTGGGGAAAATGTTAATGATAGCGTTTTCGAAGTATTAATCGCTATTGACGCTTTAAAAAGAGCGTCCGCAATGGAAATAAATGTTGTTATGCCTTATTTACCTTATGCTAGACAAGATCGCAAAGCCTTACCAAGACAACCTATTTCTGCACGCTTATTAGCGGATTTACTCGAGGTCGCTGGCGCCGATAGAATCGTAACATTTGATTTACATACGCCACAAATTGAAGGCTTTTATTCTATTCCTGTCGATAATATTCCCTGCGGCCCCTTATTCATTAATTTTTTAAAAAAGAAACAAATCATCAATAAAGATACGATCGTTGTTTCCCCTGACCACGGAAGTGCTGTTCGTGCTCGTAAATTAGCGGAATTGCTCGGTGTCCCTCTTGCTATTATCGATAAGCGCCGTGAACAGCCTAATGAAGTTTATTCTATGGATATTATTGGTAATGTTTTAAACAAAAGTTGCTTGATTGTTGATGATCTAGTTGATACCGGTAATACATTATGTAAATCAGCCGAAGTGCTAAAGCAAAACGGAGCAACTTCTGTATATGCTTGCTGTACCCATGGGGTTCTTTCCAATGCGGCAAGAGAAAAAAATATTAATTCTCAAATTGATGGATTCTTTGTCACCAATTCCATTGAAAAAGTATATCGCTTGCCCGAAAATCAAATCCTCGATTTGTCTGAATATTTAGCTATTATAATTAAATGTTTAGTCGATGGTGACGCTGTTACCGAAATCTATAAAAAAATAGATTTATAAATAATTTTTTATTTTCTTTCTTATTCCCATCATTAAATTATCGACTTTCTTTGGAGTCGATTTTATTTTTTGAGCAATTTCTTTATATGAAAAACCCGCCAAATGATAAGCGAATACTTTTTTTTCTAAATCGGTAAAGTGTTCATTACTGATATCTTGTATTTGTAAAAGTGTATCTTCAACATCTAATTGATCGCGAATTAACACGGAATTATCGGACATATTTTCTAAAAAATCATCATTATATTCTTCTTTAAAAAAACACGATTGACTTATTTCAAGAGATCGACTTTTAGAATTTACTCGTCGTATTTCTGAGGTAATAATACGATTAACCGCACAACTCCAATATGAATGGAAACTGCCTCTTGCTCGATCATATTTTTTAATAATCGATACCGTGGTTAATCGCACTATTTGCATAAATTCATCAATATCATATTTTTGATTAGCCGGTAATTTCTTTAAACGATAATAAACTATTTTCCGACATTCATTTTCATAACGAACAAGAAGCAATTGAATCGCTTCATTATCATCATTTTCAATTATTCTTTGTACTATTTCTTCATCTGTAATACTTCTTTCCATTTTCTTCTCCTTTAAGGATAGGAAAACGGTTGTTATATATTTCCGAAAGCATAATAGCCGTTGCTACTGAGGCATTTAGTGAATTGACATGTCCAATCATGGGGATTTTCACTACAAAATCGCTATTACTAATAACTAATTTGGAAATGCCTTCACCTTCCGAACCAACTATTATAGCAATCGGGCATTGATAATCAACTTCGCGATAATCCAAAGATGCACTACCATCGCTTGATACCACCCAAAACCCTTCATTTTTTAAAATTTTAATGGCTTGGTTTAAATTAGATACTTGCGCGACTGGCACATATTCAATCGCTCCTGTTGAAACTTTTGCGACCGTACTTGTTAAGCCAACTTGATGATGCTTACCAATAATAATACCTTGAGCTCCAAAGGCATCAGCTGAACGCATAATAGCTCCGAGGTTATGCGGATCATTTATCCCATCAAGAATTATCAATAACGGATATTGATTCTTTTTGGCATTGGAAATGAGATTGTCCAATGAAACAAAATCATATTGTTTTGCTATCTCCGCCACAATACCTTGGTGACTTCCTTGAGCCATTTGATTTAATTCAGCATTTTCAACCATCAATACTGGTATTTTCTTTTTTTGACATAATTCAATAATTATTTGATCGTGAAAAGATGATTGAACAAACACTTTAGACACTCTTCCTTCTTGTAAAGCACTTCTAACCGTATTCCTTCCATATATATATTTTCCCATAATAATCTCCTTTTCAGTCTCAAATTTAAGTCAACTTTGTCTCACTTTTATCTCATGGTTTAGCGACTGTTATTTCTAGTGGCGCTAATAAAGTGCGTAATTCTTCCGCTAATGCTTTTATTAAAGAAGCACTAGTATTTTCATACGATATAGTAATTCGTAAACATGACTTTCCATTATTAATCACTACTTGTGTTTGAATATCTTTAATACGAAGACCATAATTATTTGATATCATCATAATCTCTTTTAAAATAGGCTTTTCACCATCTATAAGCATAATAATCTTTGACATTTTATTAGCAGTTATAGTCTCAATTCGTCTTAAGCATATTAAAACTACTAGAGCAATAATAGTAGCTATAATAGCAATGGCAAACCTGCCTAAGCCTGAAGCAATGCCAATAGTCATTACAAACCATAATGTTGTTGCCGTTGTTAATCCTTTAACATCTGTTCCCGTTTGAATAATAGTGCCGGCTCCGAGAAAACCAATGCCGCTTACAACCTGGGCCACTAAACGAGCGGGATCACGCGTTGCTAATTCATCGCCAAAGCCATAAAGGGAAACAACCGCAATTAACGCCGAGCCAAGAGCCACTAATATGTGAGTTCGAAGCCCCGCTGCATGACCATGATATTCCCTTTCAAAACCAATAATACTTGATAATAAAGTCGCCATTAATAACGAAGCAATAATCAAAAGAAAATTACCCCATCCATTTGCATTAAACAAACCATTAAACCAATCAATAATAATTTGATCAATCGTACTCACATCGATTATCGAATTAAACATTTCTCCAACATTGCTCATATCTTTTAGTTCCTTTTTTATTTTAAAGTTTTTTTTTGATTATAAAATTTTCTTTTCAATGAGCATTAAACGTAGCTCATCACTTTTCATAAAATCTTTTTTATTTTTGGCTTCAATATATTGATTATAAAGTGATTTATCCTCGTGCGTTAAGATAGGATAATCAATTTGCAATCCTAAAATAGAGAACATATCTTTTAAAGTTATGAAAACATCTTTTAACGTATTTAAATCAATGTCTTTATTTCTTAATAAAGTATTTCCTTCTTTAAGTATTTTGAAAAGTTCACTTAAGGCATTGGAGGTATTTAAATCATCCGCTAAAGCATGTAAAAATGGTTCCATTCTTGTCGATTTTCCATTTTCTAAATCAATTTCATTTATTTGTAATTTAACCGCTATTTGACGATAAGCATTTTGCATTTTTAAAATCTCTTTAGCGTTACTTTGTAACATTTCATCAACAAAATTTACAGGCGCACGATAATGAGTACTAATCAATAATAAACGCACTGTATTGCCATCATATTTTGATAATGCATCATGCGCTGTAATAGTGTTACCTAACGATTTTGACATTTTTTCGCTATTAATATTGATAAATCCATTATGCATCCAATAATTCGCTATTTTATGATGATGACATGCTTGTGATTGCGCTATTTCATTTTCATGGTGTGGAAATTTCAAATCAAATCCTCCACCATGAATATCAATACGACCATTGTCAAAAAGGGAATTAATCATAACAACGCATTCTGTATGCCATCCAGGACGCCCTTTCGACCATGGAGAATCCCAATTAATACCTTTATCCGTTTTTTTCCATAAAGTAAAATCAAGAGGCGATTCTTTTTTTCTATGGTCTTCTATACGCGCCCCTACTTTTAAATCCTCAACATTTGTATTGCTTAATATTCCATAATCTTCAACGGAGGATATTCTAAAATAAACATCATCATCAACTATATAAGCCGCGTTATTTTCGACTAAATTATCAATGAAAGATATTATTTTAGGCATATAATCGGTTACTCGTGGTGTAATATTTGGCAACAATGAATGAATATTAGCAACATCTTTTTCAAACTCTTGAATAAAGAAATCCGATATTTCTTTTTCTGATTTTCCGCTTTCTTGAGCTTTTCTTATGATTTTATCATCAACATCTGTATAGTTGCTAACATATGTTACTTTATAACCTACATACGTTAAAAAACGTCGTAAAATATCAAATACCACAACTGGTCGCATATTACCAATATGTACATAATCATAAACTGTAGGCCCGCAAACATACATTGATACTTCCTCTGGTTTCAAAGGCACAAACTTTTCAATTTTATTAGTTAAAGAATTAAATAAATAAATATCCATAAAATAGCCCCCTAGCAATATTTTATTGTATCATACTTTGTTATAGATTAACTAAAAGATTGTGTGAAAAAAACATATAAACTGCATCTATTATTCACACAATTTATATGTTACTTTATAAAATATTATTTTTTATTCAACATCACCCAACAACCAATCAAGAGCATTTACTTTTCTTATACCATCAAAATCAGTTTCAGGATCTTCATCTAACGTCAAAATAAACTTTTGATAGTGGTCATTTATGCTTTGAAGTGGTCTTAGTTCTCTCTTTAATGTACTTTTATCTCTAACAGTGGCCGCTACTTGAAAATACATCGTTTTTTTGTTATCCATTGCCACAAAGTCAATTTCGGTATCGTTAACTTTACCCACATATACTTCATAGCCCCTACGTAATAATTCCAAATAAACAACATTTTCCAAAATATGTCCAACATCAGTTGAACGAGTGCCAAGAAACATATATCTAAGTCCTATATCGACGATATAATATTTTTCAAGAGTTTTTAAATACTGTTTACCTTTTATATTATATCGATTAGCTTTATAAAAAATAAAACTTTCCGTAAGGCCTGATATAAATTTCTCAACTGTTTTTGACATCTATTTTTCTTCCATCAGAAGTCATCGTATCAGCAATTTTTTTTCATAGAAAGTGGACTTCCAATATTACTAGCCATAAACCTTGTTACACTTTCAAGCATAGAAATATCGGCAATTTTTTTTCGAAAAGCAATATCTTTTATAACAACTGTATTATAAATCCCATCAAGGTAAGACTTAATTTCATTTATTTGATCTCGCAAGTCTAAAGTGTATGGAAAAGAACTATTTTGAATATAATCAACATATTTTCTTGCAAGGTCTTTTTTGTCTCCTGTCATTTCAACATATTCAGCAAAAGACAATGGCAACATAGAAATCTCAATGTACCTACCTGAAATTAGTGTCGCAATTTCACTTGATAGTATATATGCATTTGAGCCTGCAATATAAATATCAACATTGTTTTTAATAAATAAACTATCTACAACTCGTGGAAAATCTTCTACATGTTGGACTTCATCAAGAAAAATATAGCATTGATTTTCCACATCCAACCTTTCTTTAATATAAGAATATAGATTTTTCGGATTCTGAAGATCATAAAAATCATAATCTTCAAAATTTATGGAAATTATATTTTTTTTATCAACGCCATTTTCAAGCAAATATTTTTTTAAAAATTTCCATTAAAGTTGATTTTCCACATCTTCTAACACCTGTGATAATCTTTATAACCTTCTTATCTTTAAGCGCGATTAACTTATTCAAATATTCCTTTCTTTTTATAAGCATAAAATACTCCTTTTTTTGACAATTCTATTCAATCCAAGAAGTTTTAAAATATCAATACTTTTTGGAATATAATCCAAAAAGTTTTATTGACATAATTAAGAAAATTGATTTCTCTATAAAAAAATCGCAGCTAAAGTATAAATTCTAATGCTGCGAAGATTATATATGCCGCAATCTTTAAAAAGATTTTGTGTTTATAAATATTTTTATATCAAATATGTTATCTCAATAGTTGACTCGATTATTTTTTTTATAAGCTTTCATTATTATTTAATTTCTTCAACATATGAAACATATTCAAGAGTTGATAAAGCTTCAATAATCTTTTGATGATCACGATACTTTTTATTTTCATCTGTAATAGAAATAGTGTAAACACTTAATCCTGACCCAATATAAGCATTATTCATTTCAATATCATCTATACGAAGATGTAATTCTCGTAAGGTATAAATAAAACTTTGTAACTGACTTTTTTCATTTAATTCCAAATGAATTTCAAAATGATTAGATTTATTCTTTAAGAACATTTCAATTAATGGGAAGATAGCCAATATTAAAATCAAAACAATAAATAAAATAATTGATAATAAGTAATATCCCAATCCAATGGTTAATCCTAAAATGACACACAACCATAAACCAGCCGAAGTTGTTAAACCTTTTATTTGTTTCTTTGAACTAAATAAAATGGAATTGCCACTGATAATAACTGTCCCCAAAATAGCGGATGTTGAAAAAAGGTAATGAAATTCGCTACCGGAAGCTAATGACGCATCTAAAATCGCCGTTAAGCATCCTAAAAGCGCTACTAAAATAAAGGTTCTAAGACCGGCTGAATGTCTTTTTGATGACCTTTCGCATCCTATAATAGCCCCCATAATGATAGTTAATAATAATCGAAAAGCAATCGATCCAATGTTTAAATTAATACTCCATTCTCCAATGCCTTTAGCAATGGGATCAATAAATCGTAAAATTTGCATAAAAAACCCTCCTATTTTTTCTTTTTAAAACGTTGATTTAAATAATGATCACCAAATACTTCATCAGATGCCTCTAAAAATACGCGTTCTTCTTCTGATAATGCATATTCATGATGAGCTGGTATCGTCTTTTGTATTTTCTTCACTTCTTCTATTAAAGAATTTGAAGAAGTATCTTTCTTTGCTTTTTCTTCAGTTCCTGTTTGTTCTTCAACCACTTTATCAGCTTCAGGTCCATAAGATTTTGATAAATATAAAGCTAATTTCGAACATGCCGGTCCAATTAATTCATAAAGGACACTCGATGCTAGAATAATTGTTTCTAAAGCCGCTCCATCCTCACCACCGATAGTTCGCGCTCCTAAGGCCGCAAGCCCGATAGCGACGCCCGCTTGTGGAATTAAGGCCAATCCTAAATAATTTCGTACCTTGTTATCTTTTTTAGCGAGCATTGATCCAATAAATGAACCTCCATATTTTCCTATAATACGCGTGATAAAATATACTACTCCAATAACAATAATCGGCACAGAACCAATTGATGATGATGACATTAATGCTTTTAAATTAAAAGATACTCCTGAACGTACAAAGAATAAAAGCAAAATTGGCGGTGTAAAATAATTCAATTGTTTAAATAACCGTTCATCATTAGTTAAATTAATATAAACCATTCCCATACACATACAACCTAAAAGTGGCGAAATATCAAACAAGGAACATAACCCACAAAAAGTGAAAAGTAAAGCGATAGAAATAATCAAGCGATTATCGGTCGTTCTTTTTTTCGGCATAAGCCATTTCATCAGTAATCCAAAGAATCCACCCACAACTAATGCCGCTAAATTTAAAGCGATAGGTTGCATAATACTTCCGAAACTAACATTACCTGATTTAGAGGCCATTGCGACCGATATCGCTGCACTATAAAGAAGAAGTCCGACTACATCATCTAGAGCAACAACTTGTAATAAAGTATCAACGAAATCGCCATGCGCCTTAGTTTGGCGAATAGTCATCATCGTTGATGCCGGGGCTGTCGCGGAAGCTAAAGCGCCTAAAACAATAGAAAAAGCTAAATCCAATTTTAAAATAAAATAACAAACTAGAAAAACAATAATCGATGCTAAAACAGCTTCCAAAACAGTGATAATAATAACTTTGGCACCATTTTTCTTAAGCACATCAATACGAAAGAACTCTCCCGTACTAAAAGCAATAAATGCTAAAGCTATATCCGCTAAAAAACTTGTTTTTTCAACAAAATCGGTAGGAATTAAGTTTAAACAAAATGGCCCAATTAAAATCCCAGCCACAATATAAGCAGTGACATTTGGTAGTCGCAACAATTTCGTCAATCTTGTCAATAAAAAACCCGCAAAAAGCATTATAGCAATAGAAATAATCACAATACTAACATTTGATGTGATGCCAAGTTTATCATAAATCGACATAGTAGTCCTCCCTTCTTTTTATTGATTTAACATTCATAATAATATATAATTGAGAAAATAAATAGAAATTATAAAAATATTGATTGCTATAAATTTTATTTATACGGAGGGTACGAGAATGATTGATAATAAATTGATAACGCTCATTAAGTTAAGTGAATTAAAAAATTATACTAAGACCGCTGAAGAACTGACCATGACACAACCGGCGATAAGCCATCATATCAAATTATTAGAAGATGAATTTCATGTTAAACTTGTTTTTCGTAAACAGAATGAGGTTTTATTGACAGAAGAAGGTAAATTAGTGGTTAATTACGCTAAAAAAATAATGGCATTATATGATAAGCTAGCCACTGAAATCAAAGACTCTCAAAATAATGCGTTGAATTTAAGAATAGGTATTACTCATACTTCAGAAAGTAATATTATGATGGAAGTCTTAGCCAAATGTAGCAACGAAAATCATAATTTAAATATTACAGTTATTACTGACACTATAAAAAATCTTTATAATAAACTTGATAATTTTGAAATTGATTTAGCCATTATTGAAGAAAAGGCTAATCCTTTAAAATATAAATCACTACTTTTAGATACGGACTACCTTGTTTGTATTTTATCTAAAGATCATCGTTTGGCTAAAAAATCAATGATTACGCTTTCCGAATTAAAAAAAGAAAAAATGATTCTACGCTTACCTGATTCAGCAACGAGAATTCAATTTCATTCCACTTTAATCGCTATGAATGAACGAGTCGAAGATTTTAATGTTATTTTAGAAGTTGATAACATTGCTACTATCAAAGATTTAATAAGAAAGAATCTTGGGGTTTCAATTCTTGCTCGAAGCGCATGTTTAGATGAAATAAACAAAAATAAATTGGTCGCTCTTCCGATTGAAAACTTAAGTATGATAAGAGAAACCAACATCATTTATAATAGTTCATTTAATAACTTCTTCGTTCTTCAAGAAATATGTCGTATTTATAAAGAAACGCGAGGAAAAAATTACTAATAAATATCTTAAAAAAAAGAACTTGAATAATCTTCTCGTTCTCTTTTCATTTATGATAAATTTCATTATTTAATATTTTAAACGAGCGATATATTTGTTCAAGAACAATCACTTTGGTCATTTGATGCGTAAATGTCATTTTTGATAACGCAATTCTTTTATTAGCCCTTTTTATAACATTATTTCCAAATCCTAATGAACCACCAATAACAAATGTAAATGTAGATGTCCCTTTGCTCATTTGAGCATCCATGTATTCCGCAAATTGCGTCGAACTCATTTCTTCACCATGAAGATCAATTAACACAACATAATCGCTAGGTTTAATTAACGATAAAAGGGCTTCTCCTTCTTTATTTTTGATTATTTCCTCTTCTTTTAGGGAGGCATTTTTTGCTATTTTTTCATCCATAACCATCGATAATTCAATCTTACAATATCGGGATAGTCTTTTAACATACTCTTGAATAGCTTGCTCTGTATATGCCTCTTTTATTTTTCCTACACTTAGTATTTTTATCATCATGATTTTACTAATTGACCTCCGCATATTACACTATGTTGAGACGCTGTTTGAATATGATATTTATGAAAATCCAGACCTCGCTTTTTAAAAACATTTTGATACGTTTCAAGAGCAATAGAAGGATCATTCGCTTCCTCAGATAAATGAGCAAGAACGATTTCTTTCGTTTTCGGCCCAATGCATTCCGTCATATAAAATGCACTATCTTCGTTGCTTAAATGGCCTTCATCGCCTAATATCCTAAGTTTCAATTCATAAGTTCTTTGCGTAGCAAGAAGCATTCTTACATTATGATTGCTTTCAATAATATAATAATCACCATTCTCCATCAGATTGAGATTTTTTTCACTGATATATCCGGTATCTGTCATATAAATCATTTTTTCTTCGCCATCTTCTATAACAAAGCCCATAGGGTTTCGCGCATCATGTGAGGTTGGCAAAATCGTTATATTAAAATGAGCTATAACATATTGACAATATGATTCTAAATAATGGTCTTCATCAACATCATAAGTGCCTTCCCCTGTATAAATAGGGGCAGAACCAACATATTTAAGACCTTTAGTATGATCTCCATGGTCATGGGTGACTAAAACGGCCTCAATATCTTCTAAATGATAAGGCGTATGAGACAATTGCTCTAAAAATTTTCTTTTTGTTAATCCCATATCAATTAAAATGACATGACCGTGAGAGGCAACAATCGTTGCATTACCTTTTGAACCACTGGCTAAAACATAGTATTCCATTAATTATTGTTCCTCTTCCTCACTTGCAAAAGCGGGATCATCAAAACGTCCAATATTTTTTGTAAAGGCTAATTCAACTTCTCCAACTTGTCCATTACGATTTTTCGCAACCATAACATTGACCGTCGATACGCTTCCTTCTTCTTTATTAGTCTCTTCTGCAGGTTTCTTTTCTTCTTTTTTACTCGTACCACTTGATGAATCGACACCGAGTGCTTTATAGTAATCTTCACGATAAAGTAATAATACTTGATCTGCATCTTGTTCGATAGACCCCGATTCACGTAAATCACTTAACATTGGTTTTTTCACCGTTCGACTATCAACAGCCCGTGAAAGCTGACAGATAACAATAATAGGTATTTCTAATTCTCGAGCTAATTCTTTTAAAGAACGGGAAATTTCTGAAACTTCCAATTGACGACTTTCTACTTTCTTATTTCCAGTAGTAATTAAGCCGATATAGTCAATCATTATTAATTGTAAATCCGGATGCTCCATTTTTAATTTCCGTGATTTAGCTAAAATATCCATCAATTTAATACCCGGCGTATCATCAATATAAAGTTTTAAATCCGATATTTCTTTCATTGCTCTTTCTAACGCAACCGAATCCTTGCTTGATAAATGACCGGTTTGAATCTTACCCAAATCAACGCAAGAACGATTTGCTAAAAGACGTAAAATAAGTTGTTCTGAAGGCATTTCTAAAGAAAATATTGCCACCGTATTCCCCGTCTTATATGCCGCATTAAAAGCTAAGTTAAGACCGAGAGCCGTTTTACCAACTGATGGCCGCGCCGCAATAATAATAATATCGGATTTTTGAAATCCATGCGTTAATAAATTTAAATTACGATATCCTGTGGTAACACCAGTTACCCCATCTTCGCTTGAAGCTCTTTGTGTTTTTAAATTTTGTCGTACTTTATTTGTGACTTCTTCAGCCGTTAAAAAAGAACTAATTCTTCTTTTTTCAGCCGCTTTCATAATGTCGCGAGCGGCATTACCAATAAAAGTACCAATATCATCAATTTCGTTATTTGTATAATCAGCAATGATGTTATCCATAACTAAAAGGAGATTACGAAGATTTGATTGATCGCGAACAATATTAATATAATGTTCAACATTCGATACGCTTACAAAAGACTGGGTTAGATCAAATAGATATTCCACTCCACCTATTTTTTCAATTTCTTTCCAATTCACTAAAACATCAGTAACTGTCTTAATATCAACTGGCAAGCTTTTGGCTTGGACATCTAAAATAGCCCGAAAAATAATTTGATGATTACGATCAAAAAAATCATTTTCTACTAAAAGGCTTGAACCATCGATAAGAGCGTCTCGTGAAGACATCATCGCTCCCAAAATCGATTTTTCAACTTCAACATTTGCCGGTAATTTCGTTAACATAAGTATTTACCGTGCTTTCTCAGTAACATGGACCTTAAATGATCCAATGACACCTTTATATAATTCTACTTTAATAATAGTCGTTCCAAAGACATTGACAGTATCACGTTCGATGAATTTTCTTTTATCAAGAATAATTGCGTATTGCATTTTCAAAGCTTCACATATTTGCTTGCTAGAAATAGAACCAAACATTTTGCCTTCTTTTCCAGCTGCTTGAAATTCAATAACAACATTTTCCAACTTTTTAGATAACTCTATCGCATCCTGTTTCTTTTTTTCTTCCTCGAGGCGTTTAGATTCAATTTGATTGTCCAATATTTCACGACTCCGTTTTGTTGATAAAACAGCAAGTCGTCGTGGAATTAAAAAGTTAGTAGCATAGCCATCGCTGACATTCACCGTTTGTCCTTTTTTACCAACACCTTTGACATCTTGCAATAAAATAACTTCCATTATTGAACTCCTCCTTTTTTTTGGTCTAACTCGTCAAATTCAATAATCTTATTTTTGATTAGATTATAAACATCATCGAGAGTTAATTCTGGATTTTTAAAAACAACTGCGGCACGATCAAATTCGCCGCCACCATATCCGCCTTCAACTTTTTCAGTAATCCGTTGCACATTGTATTTACCATTGCCCCTTGCACTGACTTTAATAACATGTTCGCCTACTTTCCCAATCACAAAACAAGCATCAACATCTTTCGTCGCGACATGTTCATCAGCAACCTTAGCTAAAATATCATCATCTAAATATACATCAGGGCTCTTAGGATCTGTAGCGCATACGATAAAAATATGAAGGCCATCACTGATATAAAAATTATTAGAATCATAGGAAGTCGATGTATTGGATACAATACCACACTTTAATTGATATGTTTCATATGCTTCTTTTAACATATTACTAGCATTTTCTGATTTAGCACCTCTTTGAACTAATAGATTACATGCTAAATAAGTAGTAGTGTCAACTCTATTTTTGAAGAAACCTGTATCAAGCATAATACCTGATAATAATGTATCTAAAATTATGGGCTCAATTTTAAGTTCTTCTTCCGCATATTGTAATAAATGTGTTACCATTTCTGAACACGAGGAAATAGATGGATCAACACATTCAAGAATGGGAGTAATATCTGTTTCTTTAGTATTTTTCATATGATGATCGAACACAATTACTTTGTTAGGCGTATTAAAACGACTATTGCGATCAAATAATTTACATAACAGAGAACCCATCGGATTATAAACATCGGTTAAAATAACCAAAGCCTTATCGTCAATTAATTCAGCTACATCATTTGGACTAATAAAAGCTGTTTTCATTTGATTGCGTAGCATTTGATATGTCGATAAAGTATTGGATTGTGATGAATTAGCGTCAAAAACTACATAAGCAGGGACACTTTCACCATTATTTCTTCTCACCGATTTCACAAAAGCATAAAATCCTAATGAACTACCTAAGCTATCCATATCAGAAGTCAAATGACCTGCAATGATAACCTTTGAGGCTTCACGAATACTCGATGATAACGATTGAGCATAAGTCCGGTATTTAACCATGTTTTGTTGTCTTTCAACTTTATTTTTACCACCAAAGACCGTTTGCCCTTCACTATTCATAACAATGATTTGATCCCCGCCTCTTCTTAAGGCAGTAGAGCAAGCACGAGTGGCCTTATTTTCTAAAGAAATAATACTTTCATTAAAGCCATGGGCAAAGCCTATAGAAATAGTCATCATTTTGGCATCATCGCCATGAGCATTATCTTGAATGATTTTTAAAATTTCAAAACGCTCTTCGATCATTTTACTAAAGTTTTCATAATTACAAACAATCAAATATTCATCATCGTTGCTTTTAATAGCTAAAGCTCCATGTTCAGAAAAATACTTATCAATGGCAAAACGAGTTTGCAAAACCATGTCATTAAACTTCTTTGTCTCTAATATTTTTGAAAATTCATCATAAGTATCAATAACTAATTTACCCATGACAACTGCTTCTTTTAACGCCATCGCATGCTCTTCGGCATAATCAGATACATCATGGAATAAGAACAAATGTGAATCACGAAGATACTCGACATCGTAGGTGTTGTTATTAATTTTCAAACGCGCCGTTTCTTCCTTCCCTTCTTTAATTACTGTTAATTCTTTATAAATCGAATAAATATTCATATCAAAAATATTCATTTGTCGTTCCGACAAAAATTCATTCATCCAAATGACAATATCATTATTATCAACTACTACTAATCCTAATTTCGAAAAATCATATGCTTCTTTGGCATCTTGTCCAATAATGGTCGCTACTTCTAAATCATTTTTATGAGATGAACGAATCATTCTTGAAATATTAAATATTAAAAATAAAGAATCAATGACAACAAAGGCCGAAAAAATAATGAGAACCATTAAAGGATTAGCGATTATTTTTTGCATAAACGCTAATTGGCTAGAATCACGATATTTATATCCGATAAGAAAAAGCACAATAAAGATAATTTGTAAAACCGCTAAAATAGAGCCTTGAATGGTAAGACGATGTAATGTCTTATTTAAAGACGAACGATTCTTTTTCTCTTTTTTTGTTTTTTCACGTATATTAACTTTCTTGGAATAAGAGTTTGAATATTTAGGCATATAGGTCCCCCTTACATAAGTAATTATATTATACAACTTAATGAGACTATTAAGAAACTAAAAGTTTCTAATAGTCTTTTTTCGTTTTTTTAGCAAAAAGAATGTTGACATTATAAAATACTGACACAACCGGTAGTTTAGCAGAATAATTAAGAAAAAAGCAAAAAGAATGAATTTCTTATCTAAAGATAAGATTTTTTTTATTTTGTCAACAAAACTTTTTTTAGGGCAATCGCATAAAAAATTGAATAAAATTATTCATTTTGAGCCGCTGGTAAA
>CAZJKC010000042.1:0-15042 GCA_964546565.1 uncultured Staphylococcaceae bacterium
CCCGATTTTATGCGGGAATTTTTGTTTTTTACAGGGTTAACTGCGAAAGATGAGATATTAACATAGTCTCACCAAAACTGCAATATATTTTATGACAAATTACATTTTTTTGTCACCGTTTCTTAACAATAGAAGCATATAAATAAAGGGATGATTTTTTTACCATCCCTTATAAAATTATTATTGCGAATCCATCAAACGACGTTTATTACGAATTGATTTTTGTTTTTTTACAAACTTATATACTAACACAATAAAAACTAATAAAGCCGCTGTTCCTAGAATAAGATAAGATGGCCCCATCGCCATATATGCTCTTATTTGTCCCCACATAATAATAACATCCATATTAGCGTCTTCAAAGTCATTCATTACTGCACATCTTGATAAAGTTTCTTCATCTGGATATTGCGTATATAATTGATTATCATTTTCTATAAATGGATATATAATAGCGTCTCTTGTCTTATCTTCAAAAAACTCTTTAAACATATAATTAATATTATACGGCGAGGCTAATTCAACATCATCAGAAGATATTTCTTGCCAATATTCTTGATTAGTGAGAGGAATACCACTAAATGTCAAAGCAGTATATGGATCTTCTTCATCATATGTTTTTATACATTCATAATAATGATTATCTTTAAAGACAATACTTCCACTAATGATTTCATCTTCATTTTCTTCATCAACACATGTTCCATAATAAATGGCGTCATCATGATACTCTACTGCACCATATGTATATGCTAAATAATCGAAGACATCTGGCCCCGAAACAAAGGAAGTATATCCCGTATATGACATATTGCGAGCAACATTTTCTGGTGTTGATATAAAATCAATAAACTGACACGCTAATTCATGATTAGCACCTTTAGGGATGCCCCATCCATCATACCAAACATTAGATCCTTCATCAGGCACATAATATTTCAATTCTTTATCAGCTTCGTCTCTTGCGACATCAATAGAATAAACAGCATCTCCGGACCACGCTAAATTCATTTTAATTTTTCCAGTAATAATATCGTTTTTTCCAGAATCTACTTCTAAACCAAATATATTACTTTTTAATGATATTAACTCTTCTTTTACTACTTCAAGTATCGGACTGTAGTCACTTTCATTAATAACTAAATCAAATAAATTTTGAATGATCTCGGTCTTATTTCCACCTTTTTCAGCTCTTTCAATAGCGGAAATAAAAGCCTGATCAATTGTAGATAATTCTTTTTTATTTTTTCTTTCATCGAGATGATTATATGCGTGCATCAATCCGACTACAAAAGTATCACGCATAGAATTTTTGATAGAAATCAAATCCTTATATTTTGTATTCCAAAAAACATCCCATGATTTTACATCTTCTTCAATAGTATTTGAAGATAAGGGATCATAAATTACTCCTAAAGTCCCCCACATATATCCAACGATGTAATTATCTAAAGAAGAATCTTTTTGCCCATCATCATTAGTGTCAACTTTCATACTAGCTAATTTTTCACGTGCTCCAACGGAAGCATTAGTGAACTTATTATAATTAGGGCATTCTTCGGCAATGTTAATCGGTTCTAATAAATGCTCACGAATCATCCTTTGTAACATATAATCCGAGGTACAAATTAAATCATAAGCATGCGGTTGCAAATTGAATTGATTGTAGAGAGTCTCATTAGTGTCATAATCATAATAATTTACCTTACAATTATATAACTCTTGAAACTCTTCAATTAATGTTTCATCAATATAATCTGCGCAATTAAAAATGGTTAATGATTGATTATTAACCGCTTGTCTTTTATTCAAAACAGTGGCAGTATTCTCATACTTATTTGAGTTAATATTAAGAAACGAAAATGATATTCCGGAAATTAAAAATGGTAAAATAAGTTTTTTCATCGATAATACACACCCTTTCTTTTTTTAACAGCAACTTTTGCTTTATGATTGTTATAAATAGTCGAACCAATGACAAATAGTAATACAGCTAAGAAAATCAATGTCGATAAAGCCCGCACTTCTGGTGGTACCGGGTGTTTAGCAATAATCTTTTGAATATATGTAGATATTGTTTCAAAAGATGGCTCTTTAAGATATTGCGTAATGACAAAATCATCAAGAGATAAAGTAAATGAAAGCATAAAACCCGATAAAATTCCGGGAATAATTTCTGGTAAAATCACCTTAAACATAGCGTAATTGGGTTTGGCACCCAAATCTAAGGCTGCTTCATATGTAAAAGGATCCATTTGTAATAATTTTGGTTTAACATTCAAATAAACAAAGGCCACTGTCAAAACAACATGACCAATTAATAAAGTTAAAAAGGATGTTTGCCATTTCAAAGTCACAACAAGTAAAACCGCTAAAGAAAGGGCAATAACAATTTCCGCATTAACTACCGGTAATTGATTCATTGTTTCAATTATTTTTCTTGTTCTTTTGGATGAATAAAAAGCACCCACTGCTCCTAAAGTACCAATAATTGTCGACACAATCGCACTCACAAAAGCTATTAATAATGTATTTCCAACTGCGGTCATCAATTCCTTGTTTTTAAATAAATCAACATATAAACCAAAAGAAAAGCCACTCCAAACACCGACTTGGTCACTTGTTGTAAAGGAGAAAACAACTAAAAGAAGAATTGGTAAATACATCAAAAATAACATTAAATAAATGTAAAATTGCGCAAATCTTTTCTTTACCATATGGACTCCTTTCCTTCATCACTCTTAGAGAATTTTTGACTAATAAAGACGCTAATAGCGATGAAAAGTAACATGATTAAAGCCATAAATGATCCAAAGTTCCAATCTGATTGATTAAAATATAAATCAATATAGCTACCAAATAAGACCACATTGTATTCCGATAAAATATCGGAAATAACATATGATGAAATAGTCGGCATAAAAGTCATAGTAGCCGCTGATACAATGCCCGGCATTGTCATGGGGATAATAACTTTCACAAAGGTTTGAAAATTGTTAGCCCCTAGGTCCTTGCTGGCCTCAATTTGACTATGATCCATTTTAAGCATCGTTGTATATAAAGGCAAAATTGTAAATGGCAAATAGTTATATACAAGACCAATTAACGTAGCCGCTTCAGGATAAGTACCTCCTGAAATGCCAATCCACGTCAATAAATCACGTGTTGCCCCGGTACGAATAACAAAATTAATCCACATCGGCATAATGAATAAAGTCACTAAGACCGCCGATTTATTAATATTTTTATCAGCTAAAAAATAAGCAATAGGGTAACCAATTAAAAGACACAAAATAGTATTCAATAAGCCATAAGTTAACGAAACAATTAATACATTAACATTAGTTGAATCGGAAAAAAACTTAATTAAGTTATTAAATGTAAAATGACCCGTTGCTTTATCAGTAAAAGCATAAAAGACAATAAAGAATAAAGGTGTGATAACAAAGAATAAGAAAAATAGAATATAAGGTAAAGAAAGATATTTTCTTTGAAATCTAAATTTCATAACGACTAATGTCTCCCTTTAGTGTTAATTTCATTTTTTCCGGTTTAATTGTAATGCTCACCTTATCATTCTCGTTCCAAGTCCATTCTGTATCAACTACAAAGTCATCTTCTTCTTCTGTTCTAACCACTAATTGATAGTGGTCACCAAGATAAACCATTTCAATAATTTCACCGATAATATTTCCACTTTCAAGGTTATCACTAATTTCCACATCATTCATTTCGATTTCAATAGTGATATCGGCATCTGTCAAATCGTAACGCAAACCTTTATCCGTTACTAAATATCCTTCTTCATCAAGATGTGAGCCTTTTACCAATGAAGTAATATCCGCATCCCATGTCGCTTCAGCAAAACAAACTTTATTATTTTTATTTACATAGCCTTCAAAAACATTTCTAGAGAATTGTCTTTTCATAATATGAATAAGATCGGGCTCAACTCTTAAACCGACTTGACTATTTAATTGATATTGTGAAGTAGATTGAACGGCAACCTCATTTTTTCCAACCATAATCGTATACTGATAATGAATACCTTTAAAAATGCAGTTTGTTATCGTACCAACAACAACACCATTATCAACAGTGGTAATAATGACATCTTCTGGACGAACAACAACATCAACTTTTTCGTGGATAGGAAAATCATCGACACAATCCCATACTTTTCCTAAGAAACGCACTTTATTATTTCCATACATCGAACCAATATAAATATTTGATTCACCGATAAAATCGGCCACAAAAGCATTGGCAGGTTCATTATAGATATCTGTTGGCGTGCCAATTTGTTGAATTTGACCATCTTTCATAACGACAATGGTGTCCGACATAGTAAGAGCTTCTTCTTGGTCGTGTGTGACATAAATAAAAGTGATGCCTAATTTACGATGCATTTCCTTTAATTCTAATTGCATTTCTTTGCGCATTTTTAAGTCTAAAGCGCCTAAAGGCTCATCAAGAAGCAATATTTCTGGTTCATTAACAATAGCCCGTGCAATAGCGACACGTTGTTGTTGACCACCTGATAAGGTCGAAATATCGCGTGATTCAAATTGTTCTAGGTCTACAATACGTAAAGCCCGAACAACTTTTTCATCAATTTCTTGTTGACTCAAATGCACCATTTTCGTTTTTTCTTGACCATGTTTATCAATAAATTTCTTTTCAACTTTTTTTAATTTCAATCCAAAAGCAATGTTATCGTAAACATCTAAATGGGGAAATAAAGCATAACGTTGAAAAACGGTGTTAACCGGTCTTTTATATGGTGGAAGATTGGTAATATCTTTACCATTTAGAAGAATTTGACCACTAGTTGGTATTTCAAAACCCGCAATCATACGTAATGTTGTTGTTTTGCCACAACCAGAAGGCCCAAGAAAAGTAACAAATTCACCTTTATTAACATAAAGATTGAAATTCTCGACAGCCGCAAAGCTATCATAAGTTTTATTGACTCCAATAAGTTCAATAATGACATTTTCTTTTTTCATTTCGTTTAATACCTCACTGATTCATTATAGATTTTTTGAAAATTATGTCCTCCAATGCAAATTAGTACCTTATTATTAAAAAATGGTCTTTTTTACGAAAGAAATAATAAAGAAAAATAACACAAAATGCAATGTTTTTTTTAAGATATTTTTTGACCTCAAAAAAATGCTATTTTTTTTAGACATTTTTTCATTTATCAAAAAAGATAAAAAAATATTTTGCAAAAGATTTTTATTCTTTAGAAAAAATACAAATTTACTAAAAAATATTTAATTATAATTAATATCAAATTAATTAAATATTCACTTCATAAAAAAATGATTTGCTAGGTGTTTTTTATCTTATTTTTTTTAATTTTTTTATAAGAAAAAATAACAATTTTTTACCATGTTTTTTTAGCCATATATTTTACTTAATACCGCTATCGAAAAATATAAAGACACTTGTTATTGGCTGTTTTTATTATCTAAAAATAAGGATGATGTTTCACTACCATACACCATCCTTATTTATCAAAAATATATATTTTATTAATACAACAATTAATTAGAAATAAGAGTTATGCCTTATATTGATTAAGCGTTTGCCTTAATGATGACATAAAATCTTTATCACGTGCTCGAAGCATATTCTTAACATTTGTAATCTCCTTGGTCCATTGATCTTCTATATAATTTGAACCCTGTCCCCAACGACGTGCAGAATCAAGTTTAAAGTATTTTATTTCATCAACCATTTCCATGAGTATTTCACTACCATTATCATAATTCAACCATCCATCAGTTAAGTATTCAGCTCTTTCATAAAAACGATCCCTAAATGATTCATTACTTAATAACTTTTGCATGAGATTAAATTTTGAATAAGAATTGCCATGATTTTTATCTAAGAAATTAGTATTCTCTCTAAAAACAAAATCAGAATCATGCATTACGAATCGCCATTTTCCATCAGCATATGGATTAGTATCATCAACATTATAAGTTCTCCACATTTTTAAATTGTTGAAATTTCCTAAAAAGTCCCAGTTAGCGCCATATGCATTAGCAACAACTACATCAATAAAGCTATCAACATCGATATATTCATCAATAAATGTTTGATAAACATCATCGTTTGTAAAATCTTTTTTAAGATACTCATTTAGTTCATTAATGCATTCTGTTCCTAAATCTTCATCACCATCTGAATTAATCAAGCTTCCTTTTAATTCATAAAACAATACATCATCCTTATCAACATCATAATGATCAGCGAAATAGTGATTTTTATAATGTTCACGTATCGCATAAAGGCCCCAATATTCACCATTAAAATATGTAATACATGGACGATAACCGGTTGTAGAAACATTAGGATCGTCTTCCATCATAGCTTGTAATAATGCATCGTTAAAGCCTACTGATTCTTCAAAACAGTTTCCACCATTGTGTAAACGAATACGAGTGAATTTATCTAATCTTTCCTCACTATCGCTACCACGTTTCTTTTTTTCTTTAAAAATATGAGCATCAACCGCTTTATTTTTCTTTCCATTTTCATTTTTATTAAAGTTCAAATTGATTGTTCTTTGTGGATATCCAACCGTCCAGTTGCCACCCAATTTAGCTTGTGTATTGCGATAAAAATATTCATTATATTCAGGATCATAATATTCTAAATGTGCTCTTTTTTTCATATCGTCTTTTATTTTGTTATAAAATCCGTTATCTTCTCCAAACCAATCATCATAAGGCATAGTTAAGGACACAACAGGAATATCAATAATGTTATCTTCATCAATAATATAACTTAATGTTCTTGTAAATACCGGTTCATCTTTTTCGGTATCATACAAAGTAATAGTTAGAATAGTTTGTTTTGGTAAAAGGTAATAGTTACCATTTGTTTGAATATTGTTATTATAAGCAGAAGATGAACATTTATCCGAACCATAGCCCGCTAAAATACCATCAACGGAAGTAGTCATTGGATAGGTCGATAAACTACTAGTGCCATATTTTTTTATTTTTATCGAAGTATTATATTCATTAAATAATTTTATTTGGGGATTATTACCATTTTTCGTATAATACAATTTGTAATTTTCATTAGGAATAAAGAAATCAAGATTAAATGATCTATCATATATACCAGGAAGATGACTCACATATAATCCTTCTTCAATTTCTTGATAACCTTCCGGTATAACAACTTCTTCTTGAGATGATGAAGAAAGAGATTCTTCCTCATTAGATGATGGAGAAATTGGCTCATCTAAACTAGAAGATGGTTCATCGCTATCAATATCACTAGAAAAATCTAATGAGATTTCTTCTGACGAATAACTATCCGGTAATTCATCGCTTGACGAAGTTGATGAATTGTCACCATTACTACATGCACTTATCAACAAAAGAGACATCAACAACAATAACTTACTTTTTTTCATAAATACCTCCACATGATATTTTTATTTTAAATGTAAGCGCTTTTCGTTTCAATCAAACATAAGCAAAATTAAAGCATTATATTTAATGTATTACTAATACAAAGTAATATTTATATGAATATTACCCATCTTCTAAAATAAAAAGTCAAAAACTATCTTGTGTTGTAAATACAATTGTCAAAAATGTTATTGATATCATTGATAGATAAGCGATGTCTATCAAGATTTAAGTGATATTTCTTTTCAAACAAATGAATGTCCGGATTGTATTTACCAATAAAATAAGAGCCATTAATTATGAATGCTTCATATTCTCTCATAAAGTTAACTATTCTTCTTACTGATATTTCACCAGGACGCTTAATTTCTATTTTATGTTTTCTTTTTTTCTTATTAGCTAATTCAATTTGTTTTATTTGCTCGGGTGTATAACCATCTTCTTTTAGATAATTTTTTTGAAGCAAACGTAAGAATAACAAAGAAGTAAAACAAACTAATAAATGAGATTCAATACCATTTTTAGTCTTTGCAAATACTGGTCTAACTTTTAAAACGCCTTTCATGATTGAAAAAGTTTCTTCAATTTCCCATAATCCACGATAGATTTGAATAATTTTTTGATCAGATAAATCTATTTCACTAGTAACAATCATATAATATCCTTCAAGAGTCTCTTGCATTTTAAGATATTCGTCATTGATTTCAAGATTAGTGTTAATGATTTCTCCGTTTTTATCATATTTGATTTCTTTAATATAGGATGCTCAATCACCAACAGTCTTTTTTCTATATTGTGGAGTGTTTCTACTTTCTATATTATCTCATTATTCCGTTAATTATGAAGGTGTTGTTCTATAACGGCTGTATTATTTCGAATTAACGTCTTTTGCGCTATAGTTAATAGACCTATTCATAAGAAGGGCAATCACATAAAAATCAATGAATTTATTCGTTTTGAGCCGCTGATAAAACTTCATATATCAATCTTTTGAACAATGATAGATCGTACATATAATCTATCATTTTCTTTTTTGTTGTCTTTTTACTCATTTCCGGGTCTAATTTTGTTAAATTAAATACCATTTTTCTAATTATTGATATATTTTCAATGGAATTCCCCGTTTTTGCTGTTGAATGGTCCTCATTAAAGATCACATCTAATACCCAATGAAGATTATTTTCAATTTGCCAATGATTTCTTGTGAACCTTGCGAATTCAGAATCATTTAATACTTTATCCATTATGTAATAAAAATTTAATCTTCCTCGTCATCGGCAAGCATTGCAATCTCACGCAGCTTTTCTTCGAGCAATTTCTTATCGGGGAGCTGCAAGGTGTAATCTGCCACCATAGCCGGAGAAAGATTGCTACTTAAAGCATACTCGACAACGGTATCATCTTTGTATGTGCAAAGTATCAATTCAACGCTCGGATTTTCATTTGGCTTTTTTACGTCTCTGTTAAGTGCTTCCAAATAAAAATTCAGTTGCCCGAGATGTTCAGGTTTGAATTTACCAACTTTTAATTCAACAGCAACAAGGCAGGAAAGTGCACGGTTATAGAAAAGAAGGTCTATAAAGAAATCGGTGTTTCCAACTTGCACACGGTATTCTTCTCCCATAAATGTGAAATCTTTACCAAACTCCAAAATAAATTGTTTCAAGTTTGCAATAATGGATTTACGCAAATCCTTTTCTTTGTAATCTTCGGGGATATCCAAAAATTCAAGCACATAGGAATCACGAAGTGCGCCAACCGCAGGATTCCTTTCAATCAAACCCTTATTTTTAGCAGTAGAAAGCATTGTTCTCTCAAATAACATACTGTCTATCTGACGTTCAAGTTCTCTCTTTCCGTAACCATTCGCAATAGTAAGTCTTAAATAAAACTCTTTTGCTTCTTCCGTCTTACAACCCGACATAATCAAGAGGTTATTCGACCACGTAATTTCTCTCACCAGTGGTGAGAGTTTTTCATTATCTTTGTAAGTCTCGTAAAATTGCTTCATTCTCCATATGTTTTGGGCTGAAAATCCGCTTGCGGTAGGGTATGCTTGTTTTAAGAAATTTGCAAAGTCCTGTACAACACTTTTACCCCAACCATCGTTATTTGCTTTTTCGCTGATATACTTTCCAATCTACCAATACATTTCAATCATTTCGGCATTAACGACTCTAATAGCTCGTGCTTTCGATTGTTCGATAATTGCTATAATACTCTCAAAATCATTATTGTAATTGATAATATCTACCATTATTTTTTATCCTCCAATAATTTCACTAACGCTTCTTTCAGTTTTGCATTTACCGATGAGTTAGGATCAAAACACATTTCAATAAATTCTTGCATACGTACGTCATTCTCGAATGTCTTGGGATTATAAGAATATAACTTGCCTTGCGGATTATCGGTGCGTCCTAAAATATAGTCAATGGAAACGTCAAAATAATCTCCATACTTTATTAGAACCGCAAGAGAAGGTAAAACTATTTCCGTTTCATACTTTGCAATCAGTGGTTGTTTAATCCCCATCTCATCAGCAAGTTTCTTTTGGAATATCTTTGCACTCTCTCGGAGTGTTTTTAATCTCGTAGAAATCAATTTTTTATCCTTAATAACCACCTTTGTATCATTTTCTTTATTATACATTATTTCAGGAATCTCGCTAATGCTTTATAGGAATAAATATAATAATATTTATTCATAGCTGACTTCTTTTATTTTCTGCTCCCGCTAATCATCGGGAGTATTTTTATTTTCGCAAGAAAATTTCCTAAAACATTTAAGTTTTGCGAAAAAATACACCTTTATATAGTCGAGAGGAAGTTTTGAAATATTCTGCGATTTTATCGTTTTTTATGGCTATTACAGTGAAGAATATTTTTTTGGGAAACACCTCAGATATTACAGTACTTCATGCTGTTATTAGCTTATGTGTGATATATGAATACTGTTATAGCATAAACTTATCAATAGAAATATCCACAAAGTCCACATGATTCTCTTGTATAAACATAACCATATAGATGGGATAATAGGTAATTCTTTCTTTTACTTTTACATTATCACAACTGAAAACAAAAGCTTCCGGAATTACGTATTCGGATATTTCCATTACATTATCCAAAGCTGAGTGTTTTTCATAATCCTTCCCGCTTTTTACTTCAATGGGAAGCACATGACCACCATACTCGATGACAAAATCCAACTCGCCCTTTTTCTTGCTATTGTAGTAGTAAAGTTTATAGCCGTGAGCATGAAGTTCCTGGGCAACTACATTTTCATAAATTGCACCTTTGTTAATGTCCTTGTCCTTACTGATGATTTTCAACTTACAGGATTTGCCGTATAGGGTTGTCAGCAAGCCCACATCGGACAAAAACATTTTAAAAAGAGTACTCTTTTCATTCAACAACAACGGAATGGTTGGCTCAGTCGTATTAAATGCCGCCAATGCAACTCCGGCTTTCCATAGCCATGTGAAACTATTTTCCACACGGTCATAACGCAAATTCTTTCGGAGATCAGCAATCATAAACCGCTTGTTCTTTTCGTTTAACTCAGCCGGGATCAATTCATAGATGTTTGTGATAATCAGCTTGCGGTTTTCTTCCTCGTATTGAGTGAAATCTACTTTATACTGCTCAATGATTGCTTGATGCTCATCAATCACATCGTCAATGTTACTGGTGGTGCGGTATTTTTCAACTGCAGCAGGCATACCGCCGATAATCATATAGAGATTGAACATCTCCATGATTTTTTCGTGAATTATTTCATCAACAGGGGTTTTGGTTTCAAAAGCGGTGCGTAGTTTTCCGATTACTGCTTCGTCAACACTAAAAATTTGTAGAAATTCCTCAAAATCCATAGGATACATATTGAGTGTTTTTAAATAAACCACAGGCGCAGATTTCAAATTGGTGATTTCAATATCCAACAAAGAACCAGAGAGGATATAGCGGAATCTTTTGTCCTCAACCAGAAATTTGATTTTCGTGACGATTTCTTTATACTTTTGAATTTCGTCGAAAAAGAAAACCGTCTTACCAGGTGTAATCCGCTTATCGCAAAATAATGATAACTTTAAAATCAAGTCGTTAATCCCGGTAGTATTTGCCAAAAGATCCACGATCTCCGGTTGTTTGATAAGGTTAAACTCAACATAGTCACAACCAGCTTTTTTTAGGCATTCACGGATAATATAAGTTTTACCTGCTTGCCGAACGCCGCATACGAGCAATGCTTTTTGGCTGCTTTCAATCCAATGCATAATATCTTTTTCAATCTTTCGTTGCAGCATTGTTAACACCTCCACAATAAGTTGTACGTTTTCTAAGAGAATTATATATAAAAACTGACACTTTTACATGAATTTAGTGCTAGTCTTTTGACATTTTTCCATGATTGCTACGTTCTAACTTATAACATATATACTTTTTCTTAAAATTCTAGGCTAATCGCATTTTTATATATTTTTTCCGATTCTTTTTAATAATTACTCATGAAAACAAAAAATAAGATACATGTATCTTAAGCTATAATTTATTCTATTTTATCTTAAACATTTTTTTGTGTTGCGATAGAAAACAAGAAAGAGACATCAACAACAATAACTTACTTTTTTTCATTAATACATTTTAAATATAAGCGCTTTTTGTTTCGATTAATCATAAACAAAATTAAAGAATTATATTTAATGTATTTTACTAATGCAAAGTAATATTTATATGAATAATATTTTTTTTTATATCATTTCCATCATGTGTTATACTATTAAAGACAAAAGGAGGGTTTTATTTATGAACAAAAAATTTCTTTTTAGTTTTTTACTTTTACCATTTCTTGTTGGTTGTAATAACACTGAACAAAAAGAAAATAAAGCTCTAATATATCGCATAAACAACTATAATGAGCAAATAGAGTTAAATGTATCAGATTTATCCGAAAAACTAGGTAGCAATAGTAGTTTTATATTACAAACATATAGCGATCCCAATTGTATATGTACAGGGACCTTTTCTAACTTATTAAAAAAAATAATGAATGAAAAGAATATTATGATTTATAAAACATCTACAGAAACTTATAAAAAGACGAAAAAAGATGTTTTAAATAGTAATGATACTTTTTCTTACGATACTGGTTTAATAATTGTTAACAAAGGACAAGAAAAAAAAATCAACGCAAGTGAAAAGTGGAAAAAGCAAATTAATGGGCTAAATGGTGATTATCAGTCGATTCTAAAAGACATCGAAGAATATGCGTATTTAGATTCACCATTATATTCTATAAGTAGTAGCAATGGTGACTCTATCGAAGAAAATAGTATTGATGCTCTCTATGATAAAATCAACCGTCACGAGACCTTTAAAATCTACTACTACAATAGCGGTTGCTCCGATTGCATGCAATTCAATGAACGCTTTTTAAATAAATGGGCTCTTGATGTTAACAACCAAAATCATAAAATATACGTAATTGATTTAAAAAAATATGCTTCACGTGACGATTATCAAAACATAAAAGATGAACTCGGCCTAAGCTCTAAAAATAATACCATCGGATATAAAAACGGTGTTGTGCCAACACTCCAATCTATTGTCAATGGTGAAATTGATAAAATGGCTGTTTTCTACAATGATATCATGCAAACTAATGAAGAAACCAATCAAATAACTGTCTTAGAAGGATATTATAATGCGTTTAATAATTTAACCTTTGATTCATATCCTGCTTATTATGATTATGTAACCGAATTTTACATGAATAAATTTCTAGATATCATTAATTCCTAGGCATGCATAAAACATGCCTTTTATATTAAAAATAGTCATTAACAAAAGAAACGATTGTTTCTGTTATATTATCAGCAATAAAATGATGATTGTTAACAATATATGTTGCTTCATATTCATTATCATGAAAAAGAACTTCAAATAAAGCGACATGGGTAGCATTGCTAGTCTTGATTTCAAAAAGATGTTCACCATTTTTTACCCCACGGGATAAAAATGATGTTTCTTTTATAAAATTATCAAGAAGATGATTAGCAAATAGCGAGTCATTTTTCGTATAGACTTCACTTCCCATTCCCCCTCCACCATTAGAATGCAAGGCAAGATGAATATCCGAAACCCACGCATTACTCTCTTTTAATGATTTATTTAAAGATAGATTATTTAAATTCGCTTTTACTTCAATGTTTTGATATTTTTCTAGTTTTTTTACAACTAATGAGGCAATTATATTCATATGTTGAGCTTCATTTCCAAGCTCATTAGCGTATTTATTCCAAGTTTGGACCGAAGGATTAATGTATATCCGCGTTTTATCTTGGATAGCCACCACTGTATTATCTTCCACATAATGATAATCTTTATCAAAACATGATATTTCTGTATCACTAATATTATAATGTAAATATCTTTTACTTTTTTTATTATCCGTAGTTACAAATAGTAATACTAACGTTAATAGTAATTGCATATATGTTCTTTTTTGCTTTTTACTTTTCATATCATATTCCTCCTAAATACGATATAATTATTACAGAAACTATTTAAAATTTCTATAAAATCTAACTGGATAAAAATGGAAAACACCGCCAAAGCGGTGCTTTCATTTTATTGAATTTGCTCAATGATTAAGTATCCATTTACGGTATTTGCATCTAAAACAAGTTGATCAGTTAACGATACCGCGACTAAAGATATAGTTTCGTTTACAGATAGATTCTTAATAGTTGCATAGTTTAAAGTGTTATGATCAGTATCTAATCGCATGTTTGTTTGTGTGTCATTTCTACCATCAACAAGAAGACCAAGCACGCTACTAGAAGGGCTAGTAGTTCGTAACATATATTGAATAAGATAAGTACCTTCATTATTTATCGTTATCGTATTCTCATTTATAGTTACACCATTATTAGCCATAGTTGCAAAAGGAATCGGTGTTAAAACCGTTGAAACTGTTGTATCCGTTTGACTTACACCAGCATAATATGCTTTATCGCTAGTTCCATCTTCGCCACGAGGAATAGTAAAGTTTAAAATGGCATTAGTATCGGTACCAACATTTTCGACACTAGCATTTGTTCCCGGCTCTCCTGTAACAACTGTTCCCACTTCAATAGTCGCGGCTTTCCCTTCTGCTCCTTGTGGTATTACAAAGTCAAGTATTGCCGCAGTATTAGTCCCTACATTTGTAACCTGTGCTTCAGAGCCTGCTACACCAGTTGTAACTGTTCCTATTTCTAAAGTACCGGAAGGTCCTTGAACACCAGTCGGACCACGTAAACCATAACAACAATTATTGTTGTTATTATTATATATACACATTGATATTAATAACCCCTTTCTATCAACGCTACGATAGCATATGACAAAAGGACTTTATTGTTGATTATTATTCTTTTAAATAGGCCAAAAAAAGATTATCACCCATAAAGATGATAACCTTTATTTAATAAATATTTATCAAGCGTCTTTTACTTGTTTTTTAATACGATCAGTAATATTAAACGAGTTTTGCAAAATACAATATTTAGACAAAAAATCTAAGTGTTTTTTTATTTTTCTTAAATTTTGTTTAAAAATCA
>CAZJKC010000043.1:0-14337 GCA_964546565.1 uncultured Staphylococcaceae bacterium
AATGAATAAAAATTATATATAAACCATCTTATGATATTAAACTTCCAAACAATTTAGCAATAAATTCTAATACTTTACTTATTAATCGTGTTATGAAATTTCCAAACTTAACTGTCATAGAACTTATATTACTAACATTATTTTCTACAACAACTTCCTTATTATCAATGTTGCCATCATCAATAATAATGCCAGCTTCTATATCATTTTCAAAATCATCAATTCGATTTTGTATCGAACTTTCCATATTATTTGACGATGTTATTGCATTCGATTGTGAAATGACACTTGTCAATATGATTCCTAAAGTTAAGACAATAAGAAAATCTTTTCCAAACTGTTTCATTAATTATCACCCATTACACTATAGTTCATAAGTTATAAGTAAATTGTCGATTTACGTCAAAGAAGGATTTAAAGTTAAATTCAAACTATTACCTAAAATATCCGCCAATAGACTTATCATTTGCTCAATATCTTTACTAGTAAAAATATAATTTTGCTCATTGTTTGATAAAAAGTTTTTAATAAATGAATAAGTTATTTTATCATCTTTTTCTTTATCAATTTGCTGAATCACATCATATATTAATGCTGCTCCTTCCACTACTGTGGCAACACCTATTGAAATAACTGGGCATCCCATACTTTCACTATCAATTGTTAAACGATGATTATTAACACCACTTCCTGGATTAATACCGGTATCAGTAATTTGTATTACTTTATAAAGACGATTAATCGCTGTCGTCGCTAAAGCATCAACAACAATTACCAATGAAAACTTCATTTCCTTCAATATTGATTTAACCATCAATGCCGATTCCATCCCTGTTTGTGACATAACGCCAGGAACAAATGAAGAAACATCATATGTAAAACGAAAACCATTGGTCTTTTTTAAATGACTAGTAACATTGATACATGTGATTGTTTTAGGGCCTAAAGCATCACTTGAATAATTAATATTACCTAATCCGACAATGAGAACTTTCTTTTTCTTTAGATGCATCTTCTTAATTATATCCTTAAGACATTTACTAATTAGGGAAATTAGATTGTCGCTACGACATAGCTCATTAATATCTTTAACTTCTAAAGAGATATAAGTTCCTTTTTTCTTTTGATAATAATTATCATCCTTTAATAAAGTTATTTTTGTTATTTTAACATGCTTGTCATATGATATTTCATGTTGGATAACATCATTACTTTCTTGATATATTTCATCAGCAAAATCAAATACTCTTTTATTTTTTTTCATATCATCACCAATATTAATATGGTTGAATTTGCTTTAAAAAAAACAATTCCGCTAGTATCTTGCCCGATTTAATGCACAAAAAAATAGCATAAGTATTGCAAGAAAATAGAACTTATGATATTATAAATGACGCGTATTGAAAGAGGTGACAACCATGGCAAATATTAAATCACAAGTTAAACGCATTAAGACAAATGACAAAGCTCATGCCCGAAATATCGCAATGAAATCTGCTCTTCGTTCGGCATCAAAGAAAGTTCGCTTAGCAGTCGAATCCAAAGATTTAGCCGCTAGTGAAGCCGCTTTAAGAGAAGCTGTCCGTTTAATTGATAAATCCGTCAGCAAAGGTATTCAACATAAGAAAACTGCTGCTAGACAAAAAAGCCATCTCCAAACATTGGTTAATGGCTTAAAAGCTTAATTGATTTAATAAACTAACATCCATTTGGATGTTTTTTTTTAAAATTTAAGCAAAAACATTTCAAAAGCAAAGAAACGATCGACTTTTCCACTTTTTATTTCGTAATCTAAATGATAAAGATAATCAAGTGTATTTAAGACTTTGGTAATGGAAACATTTTTTAAATGACCTCTTCCTAACTTGACTCGATATTCATGAATACCTAAAACTTTTGCAATATCATAATTGTTAGAATACTGGCTTGTTAAGTAATCAATTTCTGATAATAATCGAAATTGATTAGCTAAAAGAGAAATCAAACGAACAGGTTCTTCATTTTCCACTAATAAATCACGATATATTTTAAGAGCTTCGTCTTTTTTCTTTTTTAGCAAATAATCAAAAATGGCAAAAGCATTTTCTTCTAAAGGACGGGCGACCATTAATTCGATATCAGTGAGTGTCAAATGATTTCGATATAAAGAAAGTTTTTTCGCCTCATTCGTAAAACGTAAGGCATCTCCTTGAACACGGATTGCCAATTCTTCAGCAGCGTCATCATCAATTGTCACATTTAAACGCGTAAAGTATTTTTTAATATAAAGAGGCCATTCTTCTTTCGTAATTTCTTTGGCTTCAATTATTTTCGCTATCGACTTTAATTTTTTAACTATTACCGATTTTTCTAACAGTTTATCAGTTTCAAAAATAAAAATGATATCGCAAAAAGGATTCGGTGCCTCTAAATACTTACTTAAAAGATCAAAATTATGCTCTACTTTTATTTTTTCTTTAGGCTTATCTGAGGCTAAAAAGAACGAATTATAAACGACAATAGCCTTATTTTCTCCTGTTAATGATGGCAATTCAGCATCAAACAAGATATCATCAATTGAAGTTTCATACAATGAGTATTTCACATAATGAAATTCGTCTAATACTCCTAAATTATCTTTCAAGATTTTTTTACATTGATTTTCAAGAATTAAGCCTTGAACACCGAATAAAACATAAATCATCTTCGTGCCTTCTTTCATAGTAAGTATACCATACAAATTGCACCATCTTAAATAACGAAATTTGCTTTTTATCCTGATATGTAATTGTGCCTTCCATATCCGTCCTTCTTATTATTATAGATAGTTTTTTAAGGCGTTCTAAAACTTCTTGATGAGGATGATGATAAACATTATTTTGGCCACAAGATATAATAGCCTCTTGAGGATGAACCATTTTCAAAAAAGAATATGAAGATGATGTTTTGGAGCCGTGATGGCCTATTTTAATAATGTCATGTGATATTAACTTACTAGATTTTAATAACAAATCCTCCACCTCAATACCAGCATCACCCATTAAAAGAAATGATTTATTTAACAAATTAAACGATAAAACCCGTGATTTATTATTTTCATCACTAAATTTATTTTTATAGATGTTTAAATCCGTAACTTGGCATGTCTTCAATTTTAAAGGAAAATCATCATCAGTAACTACTTTCTTTATATAATTATTTTCTAATAAAGTTGATAAGCCTCCAATATGATCAAAGTCATTATGTGAAGCTATAAAATAATCAATATACGAAATCCTTCTTTTTTTAAAAAATGGTAATAAACTTTCTTCCGCTATATCAAACTTTGTATTTCCACCCGTATCAACCAATAAAGTCATACCTTGATTTTCTATCAATATTGCATCGCCTTGGCCCACATTAATAAAACTGACATAATCATGAACAAAGCGATAAGGAACAATACTAATAACTATCAATAAAGTACTTATCGCTACTACTTTTTTATTCTTTTGGCCACGTCCATGATTAAAAAAGAAGACCAAAACTAAAAAAACAAACACGATAAGATAAAAAAAAGAAATATAACCAACCGTTATTTTTAAGGATATATTATCTAACAAATTTAAAAATTTATAATAAAGATTAGCTACTATTGCTAAATAATTAAATGCCCTCAAATAAAATAGATAACTATATGCCAAAATAAAAGGTGTCATTAATGGTATTAATAATTGAAAAAAAGGCGACATGATATTTATTTCATAATTTTTATATCCTTCAAGTAACATGAAAAATAATTGTAAAATAACAAAGGTTATTACTTTTTTCTTTCTTATCTTGAAGCGAAACATCAATTGATTTAAAACGATGATAAAAAGGCTCAAACAATAAATTAAAAGAAAACTATCTTGATACCCAAAAAAGGGATTAATCAATAATAAAATTAAACCACTGAGTGATATCTTTTTTAAAGATGATAATTCTTTATTCTTTTTTTGATATATAAATACTATTAATTCATCAAGAATCGTTTTTATAAAGAAAAGACGTATTGGTCTTAAAATCATAAAAGGGAGAATAACTAATAAATGTTTAAAAAAGCGATGTTTCCCTTTCTTACTTTCTAACTTATTAAAAAGAAAGCGAAAGAAAAAAGCGCTAATAGTAAAAAAATAGTAAAAGTGCAAATTATCCATCAGCGTCGATAACAATCCTTCACTACTTTCACCAAATAGCAAAAGCTTTGTTAATTGAAAAGTCTTCTCATCACATGCCGTTTTTAAATATCGTAAAATCGTTCTTGTTTTGAGAATACTTTTAATCTTATATTGTTCTTTATCGATGTTTAATTGATAAAAAACGCCTTTATGTTCTAAATAATCTTGAAAATCAAATTGCGATTCGATAATGGTAAAATTCATCTTTTGTATAGAACCTTCAAGATATAAAAAATCACCTATCTCTTTTTTATTATTTTTTTCATATACATAATAAGTCGTTTTCCATGTTCTTAATAAATAGTAATTTTCTTTGCTTTCTTGAACTACACCATATCCTTGAAAAGAAGAAGGACTTGAAACATTCATTGATATAGTCAGTAAAAAAGTAAAAATGAAGGGCACTAACAAGTAACGCGTTTTATTTTTCTTTTTTAAAACAATAATTATAAAAAGTAAAGGTATTATTAAATACCAATTAGGGAATAAATGACATATCAAAAGACAACTGAGAAAAAGTAAAAAAGCAATCATGATAAACAGATATAGTTCTTTATTCTTTCAAATGTAGCGTTTCCAATACCATTGACTTTTAATAAATCCTCAAGACAAGTAAAAGGGCCATTTTGATCACGATAATCAATAATTGCGGTTGCAATCGCCGAACCTATACCTTGTATAGTCATCAATTCTTCTTTATCAGCTTTATTAATATTGACTTTTTGAATTTCAACCGGTTCACAAATATCAGTCGATGTTACTTTAGGAGCAATATAATAAGATTTATTGTCTTCTAAGACGCATGACAATATATAGGCACTAGAATCAGCCTTATCTGTTACTCCACCAGCAGCTTCAATCAACTCATTTAAAGTGGAATTTTCATCTAATATATAACTACCTTCATGAAGAACTTCACCGCTGATACTGACCGTAATTTTTCCTTCTACTACACTCACAATATTATTTCCATTGCTCGCAATAGAAGAAACATTCGGGTCAAATAAAAGAAATAAACTTAAGCATATAAACATTATTGCTAAAATCATAACAAACGTCTTCGACATAAAAATCACCTCAATAAATAATTAGAGATGAAAAATAAAATACCTAAAAAAAATGATATACGACAATGTATATCATCTAAAATCATTATTGAATTTTTACAATCTTAACGGTATATGGGTTAATGGCTTTCACATTAACAACATCACCTGGTTTTTTACCAAATATCGCTTCACCTAATGCACATTCATTGGATATTAAACCTTTAATAGGATTAGCTTCAACTGAGCCTACCAAAGTATAGGTCTCTTCTTCATTTGTATCTACATCACAAATGGTTACAGTCGATCCAAGTTTAACCATTTTCACAGAATTATCTTCTTCGATGATTTGCGAATTTGCAAGAATATTTTCAATTTGCGTAATACGTCCTTCAACTTCCGCTTGTTTGGCACGTGCTGCATCATAATCGGCGTTTTCCGATAAGTCACCTTGAGCTCGTGCAGCTTTTAATTCTTCAATGACTTCAGGACGAATATGATCAATTAATTCCCGTAATTCTTTTTCTAATTTAGCTTTACCAGATTTGGTAAGAATAATTTTTTCTTGTTCCATAATAATTAGTCTCCTCTTTTCATTTCGCAAATATTATAGCAATAAACAAAGTAAATGTAAATTAATTTTAAATGTCATTTTCATTGAAAAATAAGACACAAATCGATAAATAAACTTAGTTTTTAACAAGATAATTACAGCAAAGTTTAAAGATATCAGTATTATCCCAATATGGTAAGCCTTCTAATGAAGAAAAATGGTTTGAATATTTTTGAGTAAAATCAGAAATATCACCACGTATCGCAATATCAACACGAGTTCGTGAATGATTTTGGGTTAACCATTTAATGTTGCTTAAAATGTTTTCTTGGGTACTTGTTTCACGGTCAAAATATAAGCCGCCCGTTTCATGATCAGCTGTTACTACAATTAAAGTATCATCACGAGTCGCTGCCCATTGATCAGCAACTTTTACCGCTTCATTGAAGCCTACTAATTCTTTCATCATTTCATAACTTTGATTGGCGTGACTATCTTTATCAATATTAGCCCCCTCAACCATTAAGAAAAAGCCTTCATCATTATCAAGATAATCTAATGAAAATGCTGTTAATTCCGCAAGAGTGGGAGCACGAGGATCTTGACGAGGCATAACTCCATTGAATAATCCTAATATTTTATCTGACTCTTTGTTTAATTGTTCAACATTATATGCGATATCAAAGCCGTTATCTTGAAACAGCTTTTCATATGTTTCTTGATCATTTTTATAATTCTTTTCAATTTGTGCCAAAACTAAATCAGCATCGCTAACGGCCACTTGTTTAATAATTTCCTCAGCCATATGTCGTTCTGAAACATGGACTAAAAAATCACTAGGTGTTGCGCCCACTAAATTATCACTAGTCAAAACTCCGGTTTTCTTATTTATCCCATGAGCAATCTCGACTAAGTTTTCAATAGGGTTATCAAAAATATCAAGACCAACTTGCGAGTTAACTAATTTTTGTCCACAAGCAATGGCACTTCCACCAGCTGCACTATCGGTATAAGTGGTCACAACACCACTTTGACCAATATTACTTCCGCCATATGGCGAAGGTGTTCCATCATATAAAGACGCATTCTCTTCGGGACGAATTAAACTCTTAGTCTCATCTAAAGTAAAGCCTGCGCTTGATAAAGAATCGGTATTAGAATAAGCATGATAGTTCCAATCATCATTAACTTGGTCGAAAACCAGCGACTCTCCTAAATATATATTTGCAGCATCAACATGATTGGGACCCATGCCATCACCAATAAACACAATAACATTTTTATATTTTGTTGCGGTTTGAGAAACATTTTCATTGTTAGAATTAGGAGTCAATAAAGATAAAGATCCTATTAAAAGGAATATCGGGTTTAATATTAATATTTTTTTCATCATCGTTAACTCCTTTCTATTTATAATCATAAGTTGAGCAACTATATTTTCCAGATGATTGCCCACTGATATAAAATCCTAATCCGGCATATGCATTAGATAAGGATAAATCTTTCGTTTGCACACTTCCACAAGAGAAAATAATCATATCGTATAATCCTAAATCCACATTAATGCGATAAATATTTTGGCCATAACTATTGGTGGTCACATATTCCATGCTTTCTCCAGGCCACGCCACTTTGTAAGTTACTGTTTCACTATTCCATATATAGGCTTTAACGGTATCTGATGACCAATTACCACTCCATTCACTACTCTTTGGTTTTGTAAAGTAAATATCACATAGCATCGATTGAATATAGACATTACGTTCTTTATCCGTTCCGACCGCCCATAAATACTCTTCCGAGAAGAAAATACGATAAGAACCAGTTTCATGCACAGTATATGGTCCCCATGACTTTGCTTTATCAAGCGTTTGAATATAATATTCGACATTTCCTGATAACATTAAAGTCGCTGTTTGATATTCATAAAAATCATAATTATCAATATTCCATTTTAAACCATCAATGACATTTCCATTAACATCGGTTAAAAGATAATAATCTTTGCTATATATATCATCTGAATATGTCCATTTTGGATAAAACACGGTATTCTTTGTTATCAAATATGGGAATTCAGCTTCACTTTTATAAGAAATATCTAAATACCAGCCTTCAAAAGTTGCATTGTCTGAAGTAGGATCAGCCGGCTTATTAATAGTGGTATTAAGGGCTACTTCCATGGCTGATAATCCACTATCAAGGAAATAAACATAAGCATGCGTTGGAACTGGCTCTGTTTCATAAATCGTTTTGATATTAGCTTTTGGTATACTCCAATTTGAGAAGCTATTATCATTATAAGCTCGCACTGTAATATGTGTCCTTTTTTCTAATGCTATATAGTTATTGGTAATTTTCTTTGAAGCTAAATTATTAAGAATTACTTCATATCCTTCTGCTCCATCAACATTCTCCCAACGCGCCACATTGTTTTCTTCATCGATAGTCACAACTGGTGTCACAAGGGTATTAACATATTTTAAAGCCATTTTTTCTTCACTGATGACAGCCTCCATGACTAAGGCATGAATTTTAGCGCTATATTCGTGTTCGCAAGAAAAATAAATTTGATAAACACCATCGCTCACAATAGAGAAATTTTGACCATTATTTTTCCAATAATTACGTCCTGCCGAAGCCGCAACCCCATCGGTAACAATGAATTCAGCGGGATTTGTTTCTGATGCTCCATTAATCGTTACGGTCGCATAATATTCAGCAAAACTAATTTGCTTATCATTTCTTATAAGTGGTATGAACTTCCATGAATCGGTCCCATGATATTGTTGATAATCACTCGATACTTTATCATTAGCTTTCACATAGAAATAAACATTATCGGTCATTTTTGTTGGAATAAAAGAAGCATAAATAATTGTTGTTTCTTTAATTGGTTTACTGAAATCAAAAACTTCTTCATGATATGGATCAGCATACCAATTATCAAAGGTATACCATTCTTTTATAGGATCATTCGGCTTCGTCAAACAATTACCTGATGTCATCGTAATTGGTTCATAATCAGTGCCATGGAAATAAATACGCACTTCTTTTTGTAAAGGAACGATTACATCGCTAGTATTATAATAAGTAACCGCATCGCTCCATAAACTATAGACTTCATAATTACTATTCACCGCTTGAACACTCAAGCACTCTTTATCTTTTAAAGTAATGATATTCGTCGTAGTAGCGGTTACTTCGCTATCATTGATAATAACATTATAATGAGTGGCATCCTTATTTTCGTTCCAGGTTACAACACCCGTTTTCGAATCTAATTGTAAGATAGGCTTACTTAATTCACTTAACACCGGTATATTACTTGAGGGATTGTCAGATGATGATTGATTAGAATTACCACCAATAATACTAGAACTTGGTTCATAAATAGAGGGATTATTAGAAGATGAACTAGATGGTATATCTATAGATGTATAATTCGAACTCGGCTCATCTAAGGAAGTTTGATTAGAACTTGGTTCACCTACTGACGTATGGCTGGAACTTGGCTCGTCTATACTTGATGAGGGAGTCTCAAACGAAATATAAGAATCACTTGATGAATTATTGATACTAGAGGAAGGATCATTAATACTTACTGTTGAAGAAGTATTTTGTTCACTTGAAGGAACATTTATCGATGTTCCACCGATACTTTGCGAATAACTCTCTTTTTCAGAACTTATGCTTGTGATAACACTGATTGGATCTTTATTTGCGCTACATCCAATAAGCATAGTAGTCGCAAGCAATAAGAAAACACTTTTTTTCATAAAATGGCGCTCCTTTACATAAATTAGACAAAAAAAATCTATGTCATTATCTTAACATTTTATCTCATAAAATCAATAATAAATGGCGAAAAATGCCGTTTTATCATCAAAAAAACGACATTTTTTAAAAAACTAGCTAAATCATTATCAATCATTACTAAATTGCGAATTATATAATTCATAATAAAAGCCCTGCTTGGAAATTAAAGAATCATGATTACCCGTTTCAATAATATTTCCATCTTTCATAACCAAAATGACATCAGCATTTTGAATAGTGGAAAGACGGTGAGCGATAATGAAACTCGTCTTACCTTCCATAACCATATTAAAAGCATCACTAATTTTCTTTTCCGTACGCGTATCAATTGAAGAAGTAGCTTCATCAAGAATAATTATTTCTGGATTCGTCAACATCACCCGCGCAATAGTAAGTAATTGGCGTTCTCCTTGTGATAAGCCACTTTTTTCAGAAACTATTGTTTGATACCCATTCGGTAAACGTTTAATAAAGCCATGAGCATGAATCTTCTTGCATACTTCAATGACTTCTTCTAAAGTCACTTCACTATTACCATAAGTGATATTATCATAAACTGTCCCTTCAAAAATCCAAGTCTCTTGCAATACCATGCCAAAATGTTTTCGTAAATCTTGACGTGGCATTAATTGCGTATCAATATTATTAACCAAAATTGCTCCTTGACAAGGATCATAAAAGCGCATTAATAGATTGATAAGAGTCGTTTTTCCGCATCCTGTCGGACCGACAATTGCGACTTTTTGACCTTTATGGACTAAAAATGAAAAATCTTTAATTAGCGGGCGAGATGCGGTATAAGAAAATGATAACGAAGAAAAACTAATCGTCGCGAGTTCATCATCAATATGATAATCATTTCTTTCTATTTCATCTTCTTGATTTAAAACATCAAAAAGACGTTTTAAAGACGCTAAAGCGGTTTGTAATTCACTCACAACAGCCGAAACTTCATTAAAAGGTTTTGTATATTGATTACTATAAATAAGGAATGTCGATAATTCGGCCGTTCCAATAATCAATGATTCATTCCAACCATTATTGATAAATAATATAGCTCCTACAATACCTACAGAAGCATAGACTATACCATTAACAAAACGCGTCGAAGGATTGGAGGTCGCTCCCATAAATACCGCTTTAACACTTGTCTTATATAAATCATCGACCATGTTATCAAAATCTTCGATAGCTTGCTTTTGATATCCTAAACTTTTAATTGTCTTTTGATTCTCAATCATTTCCAAAACATAGCCGCTGACTGAGCCTTTGATTTGGGATTGCGAAGTAAAGTACTTATGTGAATGCTTAGCAATATATGAAGAAACAAATATCGATAAAGGGGTAATTAATACCACAACAATTGCTAATAACCAGTTAATAGCGAACATAAAGACTAAAGTAAAGATAATCATAATAAGACCTTGATATAATTGCTTAAAGCCTTCTAATAAACCATCGGTTACTTTTTCAATATCACTCACGACACGAGACACTAAATCGCCATGGCGGTGAGTATCGATATATGCAATTGAAACATGATTAAGTTTGTTCATCACATCATTCCGCAATCTTTCACTAACATCCGTGGCCACTAAAGCCATAATATATTCATATAAATATGTGCAGATAGCTACGATAAATAAAGCTCCTAAGATAAACAAGAGAATCGGGTATATATTTTGAAAATCAACTTGATTAATGTCAATCATCAACTCGATAGCGGCTCCAATTTTAATGGGAATTATAAGTGTTAAAGCCACTTGAATCAAAGTGACTATAATACTGATAATAAGAAGGCCTATTGAAGAACGTAAGTAGCGCAAAAAACGTCGTATATTACTCATTTACCGGTCCTCCTTTTTGATTTGTGATTCATAAATTTCACGATATATTTCACAATTATTTAACAATTGCTCATGAGTCCCTTGACCAACAATTTCGCCAGTATCAATAACTAAAATATTGGTCGCATACTTAATAGATGTGGCCCTTTGCGAAACGATAATAAGGGTACATGACGGATAAAATTTAGCAATATTAGTCCGCACTTTTTTATCCGTTAAATAATCTAAGGCACTGGTTGAATCATCAAGAATTAATAAAGAAGGATTTCTCAATAAAGCTCGCGCAATCGTCAAGCGTTGCTTTTGTCCGCCTGAAAAGTTTTTACCACCCTCTTCAACATGATGGTCTAGCTTACTTTGGTAGTCAAAAACAAAGCCTGCTTCGGCCGCATAAAGAGCTTTAACCATATCCTCTTCCGTTGCGTTAGGATTGCTCATCAAGAGATTACTTCGTATCGTGCCTTTAAATAAAGAAGCATGCTGCTCTACTAAAGCAATTTGTAAACGATAGTAATCTAAATTAATATCTTTAATATTTATTCCATCGATGTTAATTTGACCTTCACTAACATCATAAAATCTTTCAATCAAAGAAATAATTGTTGATTTTCCTGATCCCGTACCGCCAATAATACCAATGGTATCACCATGACTAATAGTAAAGTTTAAATTATCTAAAGCCTTATTTTCACTATTTGGATAAAAGAAAGATACTTCTTTAAATTCAATAAATGGACAATCTTCTTTACTCTGATTGATAACTTCTTTCCCTTGAATGGATGACGTAAAGTTTAAAATACGATTACATCTTTTATATGACGCCATCGCCTTAGTAAAACGCATAACGAGATTAGAAACAGCGACAATAGCGATTAATATCTGATTCATATAATTAACTACTGATATTACTTCTCCTTGTTTTAAAGTTCCGATATTTATTTCTATCGAACTAATATACAAAATAGCAATAATGGCTAATTGAATAATAGCGTAAGTTAAGGGATTTAAAAAGGAAGTAAATGATATCACTTGTCGCGTTTGATTTTTATGCATTTTTGTGGCTTTTTGATATCTTTTCATCGCTTCTTCTTGCTTATTAAAGGCTCTTACAACTCTCATTCCTGATAAGTTTTCATTGCTTAAACGGGAAATATTATCTAATTGCTCTTGAATAGCTAAATATCTTTTGGAAGCCGGACGCATAATTAAAAAGATAATAAGCGATAAAACAATTGTCGCTATCAAAAAGATAAGACCGATTTTATAATTTACAAAAAAAGCTAAGACCACGCTACCAACAACAATAAAAGGGGCTCTTAATAAAAGTCGTATATAAAAATTAATTGTCGTCTCTAATTGATCGATATCATTGGTCATAATATTAATCATATTAGCGGAACCTATTTGATCTAATTCTTGATGAGATAAAGAATTAATATGCTTAAACATTGCTTTTCGTAAATCACGACCATAGCCGTTTGCGGCATAGGAAGCATAATATTGACAAGTTAATGAGCATATAAGACCTAATACCCCTAATAAAATGATGACCCCACCCATTACTAAAACATATTTCATATCATGATTGGGGATGGCAATATCAATTATTTTTCCCATTAACAAAGGAATTATTAATTCAAAAATGGCCTCTAATAATTTAAATAAGGGTCCCAATATCACTTGTTTCTTATATTTTTTTAAAAAAGTTAAACAGTTTTTCATATCATCACCATTTCTATCTTAGCGCATTAAAAGATATATTTAAAGTATTTAAAATGTATACATTCTATATTTTTTATGTATATATTGTTTCCTATTATTTTATAGTGAATATCCACTAATACCGAAATTGAATTATATATTATGAATATATATAATTAAGACAAGTTATATAAATTATATATAGGAAGGTGTTATCCATGGATTTACGTTCTCTACATTATTTTATTACCATCGTCGAAGAAGGTAATATTTCTAAAGCCGCGAAGAAGTTGCATTTAACGCAACCACCGCTTTCTCACGCTATCAAAATGCTAGAAGAAGAACTAGGCGTCTTATTATTTCATCGCGGAACGCGTTATATAGAGTTAACAGAAGCCGGACAATTATTATATAAAAAGGCATTAACAATGTTAGAATTAGAGCAACAATCATTGCACGAGATTAATGATTTAAAAAAAGGAATCATGGGTTCAATATCCATCGGATGTGTTAGTTCAAACCATCAATTTCTTTTAGAAAAAGGAATTATTCCTTTTCATAAGCTTTATCCGCATGTTGTTTTGGAAATTCATGAAGGTAATACTTATGAATTATTGGATATGCTCGATAAAAATCTTATTGAAATCGCTATTGTGCGCACTCCTTTTAATAAAGAAAGATATGATTGTTATCTTTTTGATAGTCAACCGATGGTTGCTTGCTATCATAAAGAATACTTTTCCTTGCCCAATAACATCATCTTTTTAGCGAATATACAAAATTTACCATTAATCATGTACCGCCGCTTTCAAAATTTATTTGACAATATTGCCAAAAAACAACATCTTGATTTGTCATTTTTAGGAAAAGCTGATGATGCACGAACCGCTCTTCTATGGGCCGAATCAGGATTAGGTATTGCTCTACTTCCTAAATATGCATTAAATTATAGCCATAATGATCAATTAGAGTATCGAGAAATCAATGAGCCTTCTTTAATGACGAATGTCGCTTTAGCGTATCAAAAAAAGGCTTATCATACATCAATCGCTAAAGCCTTTATTGAATGCTTAAAAAAGCAGTAGAAAAAGCCGTCTAATATAGGCGACTTTATCGATAATATTTTCTATTCAAGAGTTTTACTTTCTAATCTTTTCAATCAACACTTGATGCTTTTTCGTTTTTGAATCAAG